>NZ_CM001165.1:4183610-4496944 GCF_000213055.1 Streptomyces sp. Tu6071
GCGCGGGCCGTACGGCCGGGGACCGCGCCGACGCGGAGCGCGAGCGCGTACCGGGTCCCGGGCGCGCCCTCGCCCGTCGAGCGCCGGCGTGGAGGGTGAGCGCGTGACGGCTTCCGGGCGCGCCCTCACCCGTCGAGCGCTCCACCCCCGCCCCACTCCAGCACCCGCAGCTCGGGCCAGACCTCGCGCCACCGGGCCGCCTTCGCCTCGTACACCTCCCGAGGGGCGAGCACCGGGTTCGGGCGCAGTACGAGGCCGAAGACGTCCGCGAGACCGTGCGGCGCGTACACGCGCCACGGGCCTTCGCCCTCCCCGGCCCGCACGCCCACGCAGCACGTCGTCGCCGCGAAGGAGTCGATCGCCGCCTCGCTCGACGGGTACGGGGCGCACGGCACGCCGAACTTCGCCTCGTACCAGAGGTGGACGCGCGCCTCGTTGCGTATCTCGACCTCGGCCGGGAGCCCCGCGAAGACCTCGCGGCCACGCCTGATCACGGCGTCCTCGGCGTCCCAGGAGAGGTCGGAGGCGTCGTGGTAGAAGAGGTCGTAGTCCCGGATTCCCCGCGTGGGCGGGCGGCCGGTGACGACGTTCCACACCGTCTGGAAGACGCACCCCGCCGTCACGTACCAGCCGGGCAGCCCGAGCCCGGCGGCTCGCCGCACGACCTCGCCGAGAATCTCGTTGCGCGCCAGGATCTCGCGCAGGGCGACGAGTTGGGCGTCGAGGGGGAGGCGGGCGAGGGCGGCGCGGTCGGCATCGACGGGAAGGCGGGCGCGGGCGGCATGCGGAGCGTCGGCGGGGAGGCGGGCGCGGGCGGCCGGGCGGGCCTCGTCGGTCATGCGGGGCACCCTCGCACGTACCGCTGACAGCGACCCGCGCGGCCGAGGCCCGTCAGCGGTCGCCGGGTTCGGGCCGGGGAGGTGTCGGGTTCCCCGGGACGCGTCGGGTTTCCACGCGGGTCCCGCCTCGTCCGCCGCGCACCGGGCGGTCACCACCGCCGTCCCGGGTTCGGGCTCGGACGCGTCGGGTTCCCCGGGACGTGCTGGTTCCGGTTGGCTCCTGAGTCGTCCGCCGCGCGCCGGGCGGTCACCCCCGCCGTCCCGGGTTCGGGCCCGGACGCGTCGGGTTCCCCGGGATGTGCTGGTTCCGGTTCGGCTCCTGCCTCGTCCGCCGCGCGCCACGCGGTCCCCCCGCCACCCCCTCACCCCGGGTACGGCTCCGTCTCCCGTCCTGCCCGCAGGGTCCGTGCCCACCAGCCCAGCCGGTCCAGGAGGTCCTTCGCGAGCGGTCCCGCCGCGGGGTCGAGGGGGAGGCCGTCCTCCCAGGCGGTGAGGTAGCGCGCGAAGGCGAGCCGGTCGCGGAGCGGGACCGCGTGGAGTTCGGTCAGGACGTTCTCCAGGTGGAGGGCCGCGTGGGCGCCGCCCGCCGCACCGCCGTAGCTCACGAAGGCGACGGGCTTCGCCGCCCACTGCGTGAAGTGCCAGTCGATCGCGGCCTTGAGGGACGCCGGGAAGCTGTGGTTGTACTCGGGCGTGACGAAGGCGAAGGCGTCCGCCTCGGCCAGCGCGCGCGTCAGCGGGGCCATCCCGGCCGGGCGCGGGTAGGCGTCGCCCGCGTACTTGGGCGAGGAGGCGGGGAGCGTGAGGGGCAGCTCGATGTCCGCGAGGTCCACGACCCGTACGTCGAACACCCCGTGCGTACGGGCCTGTTCGGCGAACCACGAGGCCACCACGGGACCGAAACGGCCCTCGCGGACGCTCGCGACGAGGACGGTGAGGACCGGGAGGACGGGAGGGCGGGCGGAGGCGTGGTCCGGTGTCTGTGTCATGGCAGCCAGGATCGTCCGATCCGGTGCGCGGGGGGAGACCGGGCCGGGGCCAGCCACAGCAGGGCCATCGGGGCTGGTCCCCGCAGGGCCACCCAAGGCCCTGCCCCCGCCCGGCCGCCGTTGCCTACAGTGGCCGTATGGGCACGCCACTGGGTGACTTCGTCCGGGCCAAGCGCGACAGCATCCGTCCCGAGTCCCTCGGTCTCGCGGCGCAGCCGCGCGGGCGCGCGCCGGGGCTGCGCCGCATCGACCTGGCGGGACGCGCGGGCATCAGCGTCGAGTACCTGACCCGCATCGAGCAGGGCAGGGACCGCAATCCGTCCCCTGCCGTCGTCAACGCCCTGGCGGACGGGCTGAGTCTGGACCCCGGCGAGCGCGCGCACCTGCGGCGCCTCGCGAAGCTCACCACCGCGCACTGTCCGGGCGGCGCGCGTCCGGCCCCGCCCTCGCGCGAGGTCCGGCCCACGGTCCTCGCCACGCTCCGGCTCCTCGCCCCCGCACCGGCGTACGTCACCAACCGGCTCGGCGACGTCCTCGCCCACACGCCCGGCCTCGCCGCGCTCCTCGGCCCGAGCGGACTCCTCGACGCGCCCGCACCGAATGTGACCCGGTACGTCTTCACCGACCCGCGCGCCCGCACCGTCTTCCCCGACTGGGAACAGCTCGCCGACGAACTCGCCTTCGACGCCGGCCTCGGCCCCTCCGCGAGCGCGTCGGCCTGGTTCACCAGCGCCCTGGCGGCGGAGGCGGGCCCCGAGTTCACCCGCCGCGCCCGCCGCCACCTGCCCCCGCCCCGCGACCCGCTCCACCTCGTCCACCCGGACGAGGGCCCGCTGCGCTGGCACCGCGAACGCCTCGAACTCCCGTCCCCGGACGAACAGTTCCTCCTCGTGCTCCTGCCGGCGGACGAGGCGACGGAACGCGCGGCCGGGCGGCTGGGACGAGGCCGCCCGCCCCTGCGCGCGCTGGGCTGAGCGGTTCCGCCTCTGCGCGCTGGGCTGAGCGGGCCCGCCCCTGCGCACCGGGCTGAGCGGTCCCGCCTCTGCGCGCGCCGGGCTGAGCCCGCCCGCCTCGTCGCGCGCCGGGCCGAGCCCGTACGTACCCGCCCGCCCCCCCCGAGCCCGCACGCTCCCTCGCGAGGCGGAGCCCCCACGTCCCCGTCCCGGACGACACCCCTCCCCGCGTGTCACAGCCGCGCCCCCCGTCTCGTCCCTGTGGCGTACCCCGGGCGAACGACCCGGAGGGGAGAGGACGCCGTGGACGCCGTGCTGTGGACCGCTGCCGCGCTGCTCGCGCTGGTGGCACTGACGGGCGGGATCAGCAAGACCTTCGTGGCCCGCGAGCACCTCGCCGCCGTGCGGGGCGGCGGCTGGACCGCCCATGCGGGCGACGGGTTCGTCCGTACCCTCGGGCTGCTCGAACTCGCCGCCGCGCTCGGCCTGTTGCTACCCGTGTTGCTGGGGATCGCGCCCGTACTCGTGCCCGTGACGGCCGCGTGCTGGGTCGCGCTCATGCTGGGTGCGATGCTCACGCACGGCAGGCGGGGTGAATTCGCCCTCGTGGCACTGAACTTCGCCTACCTCGCGCTCGCCGCGCTGCTCGCCTGGGGCCGCTTCGGCCCGTACCGCTTCTGATCACCGGGGGATGAAATGACCAATCGCACAGCCGAGTTCGAGCGCTGGCGCCCGCTGCTCCTCTCCGTCGCGTACCGGATTCTCGGCGGGGTCGCCGAGGCCGAGGACGCCGTGCAGGAGACGTGGCTGCGGTACGAGGCCGTCGAGACGGAACCGCGCGCGCCGCGCGCGTACCTCGCCGCCGTCGTCACGCGCGTCGCCATCGACGTGCTGCGCTCGGCGCGGGTCCGCCGCGAGACGTACGTGGGCCCCTGGCTCCCCGAACCGCTCCTCGCCGACCCCTACGAGGACCCCGAGCGCACCGCCGAACTCGCCGACTCCGTCTCGATGGCCGCCCTGCTCCTCCTGGAGCGCCTGAGCCCGCTCGAACGCGCCGTGTTCGTGCTCCGCGAGGTCTTCGACTTCGGCTACGCGGAGGTCGCGGGCGCGGTCGGCCGCTCGGAGGACGCGTGCCGCCAATTGGCGGCACGGGCCCGGCGGCACATGCGCGAGGGGCGGCCCCGCTTCGCGGCGGACCGGGCGGAGCGCGAGGAACTGGCCGCCCGCTTCTTCGACGCGCTGCGCGAGGGCGAGATGGACGGCCTGCGCACGCTCCTCGCCGCCGACGTGACGGTGGTGGGCGACGGGGGCGGCAAGACGCCGCAACTGGCCCGTACGGTCGCGGGCCCCGACAAGGTCGCCCGCCTCCTCGCCGCCGTCTTCCCGCGCATGGCCCGCGCGGGCATCACGTACGAGCCGTGCCCGGTCAACGGGCAGCCGGGCGCGGTCTTCCGGGATCGCACGGGCAAGATCCTCCAGACGCTCGTCCTGGACATCGCGGAGGGCAGCGTCCAGACGATCCGCCTCGTCCTCAACCCGGACAAGCTCCGGCACCTGGGGCCGGTGGCGGACGCGTGGGAGGTGTCGGCGGAGGTGAAGCGGGCGCGGTGACGGGGGCGGGTCACCCCGGGGACGGGGACGGAAACGGGAACGGCGCCGCGCCGCCCTCGGCCGCTTTCTCCGCGCCCCGTACGGAATTCGCTCGCCGCGCCCGCGCGCCCGCGCCTACCCTCCTCGCGTGATGACCGCGGACGACGTACTCGCCCTGCTCGCCCTCCTGCGCCGCGCCGGTGCCGACGTGTGGGTCGAAGGAGGGTGGGGGATCGACGCGCTGCTCGGGGAGCAGACCCGCGAGCACCAGGACGTGGACCTCGCCTACCGCCGCGAGGACGAGGCGGCGGTCGTGGCCGCGCTCGCGGCGGACGGCTTCGCCGAGACGGAGGACCAGCGGCCCGTACGGCACGTCATGACCGCCCCCGACGGCCGCGCGGCCGACCTGCACCCGCTCGCCTTCGCGGCGGACGGCTCGGCGTGGCAGGAGTCCTTCGAGCCCGGCCGCCCCTTCCCGTACCCGGCGGACTGCTTCGTGGAGGGCACGATCGCGGAGGCGGCGGTGCCGTGCCTCTCGGCGGCGCAGCAGGTCTTCTTCCACACCGGCTACGAACCGAGGCCCCACGACGTGGCGGACATGGAGCGGCTGCGCCGCGCCTTCGGGGTGCGGACCCCGTACTGAACGAGCCCCGGCGAGGTGAGTGCGCACTCACCTCGCGGAGCCACCCCGCACCCCCCGCCCCGTTACCGCGACGGCGGCTTGATGAGGGCGAACTGCGCGCCCTCCGGGTCGGCGACGACCGTCATGCGGCCCGCCACCATGTCGAAGGGCGGCGCGAGCACCGTGCCGTCGCGGCGGATGAGCGCGTCCGCCGTGGAGTCGACGTCGTCGACGGCGAAGTACGTCAGCCAGTGCGCCGGGGTGCCGGGCGGGTCGTTCCTGAGCTGCGTCGCGCCGCCCACCGTCTTGCCCGCGACCTTGATCTCCCAGTACGCCTCGACGCCCTCCACCGGCTCGAAGTTCATGCCGAACGCCTCGCCGTAGAAGGCGGCGGCGGTGGGCACGTCGGCCGTGTGCAGCTCGTTCCAGATGAGAGCGCCCGCCTCGTTGACGAGCCGCGCCCCGGCGAACTCGCCCGCCTGCCAGACGCCGAAGACCGCGCCCTGCGGGTCGGCCGCGACGAGCATCCGGCCGAGGTCGCCGACGTCCATGACCGGCGCGACGAGCGAGCCGCCCGCGCCGACGATCGTGTCCTGCATCGCCGGGGCGTCGGTCGCCGCGAAGTACGTGGTCCAGACGTTCGGCATCTCCGGCTGGTCCGCGGGAGCCGCGCCGATACCGGCCACGGGCTTTCCGAGCAGCTCGCAGATCGCGTAGCCGCCGGAGTCGACGGGGCCCGGCCGCCCCTGCCAGCCGAGCAGGTCGCTGTAGAAGTCGATCGCGTTCTGCTGGTTCTTCGCCATCAGGTCGACCCAGCACGGCGTGCCGGTCGTGTACGGGCTGGTGATTTCAGGCACCTTGCGCCCCTTTCATGGGATTCGTCCCACACCCTGACGGCCCGGACGAGCCCGCAGCCACCTGACACGCCGCCACCCGGGCGCGCGTCAGTACGGTGCGGGGTCGGCCCGCGGGGTCGGCCCGCGGGGCCGGTATGCGGCGGGGCGGCCTTCTCGTACGGCGTGGGGCCTGCGTCCGTACGTACGGTCCGGTGCCCGCGTCCGTGCCGTCCCGGCCCCGCTCCGTACCGTGCGGGGGCCCCGCCGACCGAGGAACCGCCCCGTGCCCCCGTACCTGCGTCCCGTCGCCGTCACCCCTCGACTGCGCCGACCCGCTCGCGCTCGCGGCCTTCTACGGGAGGCGACGGGGCTCGCCCCGCACCCCGGATCGGGCGCGGGGTGCGGGGCGCTCACCGGCCCGGACGGCTTCGTCCTCGGCTTCCAGGCCGTCGAGGACTACCGGCCGCGCCGGCCGGGCCAGGACGTCCCGCAGCACGTGCACCTCTGCTACGAGGTCGACGAGCACCTGGGCACGGCCGAGGCCGCCTCCTCGCCCTCGGCGCCGCCGTACCCGGCCACCAGCCGCACGACCCCGACCACGCCCGCGTCCTCACGGACCCGGCGGGCCACCCCTTCTGCATCGTGCGGAAGAAGCGGGAGAAGGGGAAGGGCTGAGCCCCGCCGGGTTCACTCCACGCGGCGGGCGAGCACGCAGAACTCGTTGCCCTCGATGTCGGCGAGGGTCACCCAGGACACGTCGTCCCCCTGCCCCACGTCCACGTGCCGCGCCCCGAGCGCGAGCAGCCGCTCGACCTCGGCGGCCTGCTCACGATCGCTCGGATTGACGTCGATGTGCAGCCGGTTCTTGACCGCCTTGCCCTCGGGAACCCGCGCGAACGCGAGCGACGGGGGCGCGTCCCCGGCCCGGGCCGCGCCCGTCCCCGGCGCCCCGATCGACACGAAGTCGCCGTCCTCGTCCTCGTACACCTCGTAGCCGAGCACCGCGCACCAGAACCGCGCGAGCGCGCGCGGATCGACGCAGTCGACGGCGAGTTCGGTGAAGCGGCTGGTCATACGTGTTCCTTTCGGCATGCCGGGGGTCAGTACCCCCGGATCAACGGGTGGAGAACCGGCCGGGACGGAATGCCACGTGTCAGTACCGCGAGGCCACCTCCCGGGGAAGGCGCGCGAGACGCCGCAGCACGTCCGCCCGCACGGCCGGGAGGGTGCGGAGCCGCCTTTCATCGCGCCCGCCTCACAAGGCGCTCCGGTGGCGCGGGCGCCCCGTCTCGGGCGCGTGCGTCCGCCTGTCCCTCCGGCGCCCGGGGCCCGTGCGCTGCGGGGACTGCTGTCGTCGCCCGGCATCGCCCGGCATCGCCCGGCATCGCCCGGCATCGCCCGGCATCGTCCGGCCGGCCGGTGGCTTTCGGGCGGGCCCGGGTGGCCGGGCGCGGCCGGATGAGGGCGGC
Source organism: Streptomyces sp. Tu6071 (assembly GCF_000213055.1). Classification (NCBI taxonomy): domain Bacteria; kingdom Bacillati; phylum Actinomycetota; class Actinomycetes; order Kitasatosporales; family Streptomycetaceae; genus Streptomyces; species Streptomyces sp. Tu6071. Next base: position 4,190,909 of record NZ_CM001165.1, read on the forward strand.
CCGGGATCAGCGTCCGTGTGCGAACGCCTCGGTGACGGCGGCCGCGGCGTGGAGGCGGGTGGTGGGGAAGACGGGAACCGGACTGTGCTCCGCGCTGACGAGGAGCTCGATCTCGGTGCAGCCGAGAATGACGCCCTCCGCGCCGGCGGCCACGAGCCGGCCGATCACCTCGCCGTAGGCCGCGCGGGACTCCTCGCGGATGATGCCGAGGCAGAGCTCTTCGTAGATCACTCGGTGGACCAGGGCCCGGTCGTCCGCGCCGGGCACCAGCACCTCCAGGCCGTGCCCTGCCACGCGGTCGCGATAGAAGTCCTGCTCCATGGTGAACGCGGTACCCAGCAGCCCCACCCGGCGCAGCCCCGCGGTCCGCACCGCGGACGCTGTCGCGTCGGCGAGATGCAGCAGCGGAACATCCACCGCCGCCTCCACTTGACCGGCCACCTTGTGCATCGTGTTGGTGCAGATCAGCAGCAGGTCGGCACCAGCGGCCCGGAGCGACCGGGCGGCGTCGGCGAGCACCTGGCCGGCATCTTCCCAGAGCCCGGCGACCTGCAGCCGCTCGATCTCGGCGAAGTCGACGGAGTAGAGGACGCACTTGGCGGAGTGGAGGCCGCCCAGCCGCTCCCGGACCCCCTCGTTGAGCAGCCGGTAGTACTCGGCCGTCGACTCCCAGCTCATGCCGCCGATCAACCCGATGGTCTTCATCGCTCCACTCTGCCACGCGCCTCTCCGGTCGCGGAGCGAGGAACCGGCGGACGGCGAGACCACCCTCGCGACGGCTCCGGGCGCGGGGCGCGCTCCTGCCGGCCTGTGCCGTTCGCGGCCGCTAGCCGCCGCTAGCAGGGCGCTTGCAATAGTTAGCAAGGTGGGGCAGCATCGACGGCATGGTTTCGCTTGATGTGGGGGGACTGGGGGAGTTCCTGCGGGAGCAGCGGCGGGCGGCGCGGTTGTCGCTGCGGCAGCTCGCCGACGCGGCCGGGGTGTCGAATCCGTATCTCAGCCAGATCGAGCGCGGGCTGCGCAAGCCCAGCGCCGAGATCCTCCAGCAGCTCGCCAAGGCCCTGCGGATCTCCGCCGAGACGCTCTACGTGCAGGCGGGAATCCTCGACGAGCGGGAACGGGCCGAGGCCGAGACCCGGGCCGTCCTGCTCGCCGACCCCACGCTGACGGCACGCCAGAAGGAAGTACTGCTCCAGATCTACGACTCCTTCCGCAGGGAGAACGGCATTCCCGTGGAAGACGACTGACCCGCACCCGTACTGCCAGGCACTCACCCTCACTCGTGTTCCGGGAGGACCACGCCATGGCCATCACCGACGATCTGCGCAAGACCCTCACCGACCCGACCCCCCTCTACTTCGCCGCCGGTACCGCCGAGCTGGCCGTCGAGCGGGCGCTGCGGCTGCCCGCGATCCTCGACCAGCTCCGCGCCGAGGCGCCCGCCCGCATCCAGGCGGTGCGCGAGAGCGACCCCAAGGAGATCCAGGACCGCGCCGTCGCCCGCGCCCGCGAGGCGCAGGCCGTCGCGCGCGCCGCCGTCACCGAGGTCGTCACCGCCTTCTCCTCGCGCGAGAGCCGCGACGCGGAGCTGAAGCGGCTCCAGGAGAGCGCGCAGGGCTTCGCGCTGCGCGGCTTCGGGCTCGCCGCCGAGTACGCGGTGCGCGCGCGGGAGACGTACGAGAAGGTCGCCGAGCGCGGCGAGGAGGCGGTACGCGGCTGGCGCGGCGAGGAGGCGGACGGGTACGGGTACGAGGGCGGTACGGGGACCGGGACGCGGTCCGGGATGCGGTCCGGGGACGCCGACGAGGCCCCCGCGCCCGGCGCCCCGCGCGTCGCCGTCGACCCGGAGCCCGATGAGCCGGTCGAGCGCGTGGAGCCCGTCGAGCGGGTCGAGCCGGTGGTCGTGACGAAGCCGGTGGCGGACGAGCCCGTCGTCACGACGAAGCCGGTGCCCGACATGCCCGTTGCCACGACGGAGCCCGCGCCCGAGGCCGTCGCCGAAGCCCCGGAGGCCGCGCCCGCCCCGGCCGGGGAGTCCCCCGCCCCGCGCAAGGCCGCGCCCCGCCGTGCCGCCCGGCCCGCCGCGAAGCCCGCCGCGCGGAAGCCCGCGGCCAGGAAGCCGTCCGCCACACCGCCCGCCAGGAAGAGCGCCGAGGAGACCCCGGCCACGACCCCCGCGGAGCGCGACGCGCAGCGCGACACGAAGGGGAGCGCGGGCGGCGCTCAGGAGTAGCCGGGGGCGCGCCCCGCGGGCGCGTCCCTTCGCGCACGGGTGCCCTGTCGGTGCCAGCCGGTACGGTGGACAGTCACACGCCGTACCGGCCGGTCGCGGCGGGCAGGCGGACACGTACGTAAGAACGACCGAACGAACCGGGCGGTGGCCATCGTGTTGATGCAGGGCTTCGGCAACTTCCTGTCCCTGCTGTCCCTGGCGCTGACTCTCTTCTGCGCCTTCGCGTTCTTCGACAGCCTCTTCCGCCGCGAGGACGCGTTCCGCGCGGCCGACAAGAAGACGAAGCCGTTCTGGGCGATCGTCCTCGGGCTCGCGCTCGCGGTCGCGCTCATCTTCGGCGTCGGCCCCATGTCGTTCCTGTCGATCATCGGCCTCATCGCCGCGATCGTCTACGTCGTGGACGTGCGCCCCGCGCTCAAGCAGGTCACCGGCGGCGGCCGGCGGCGCGGCGGGTCGAGCAGCGACGGTCCGTACGGGCCGTACAACGGCGGTCGCTGAGCCCCACCGGGGTGAGCCTCGCCGCACTGAGCCCCACCGGGGTGAACCTGACCGGGCCGAGCCCCGCCGGGCAGCCGCGCGGGGTCAGCGCGCGGGGTCAGCGCGCGGGGTCAGCGCGCGAGCAGGATCGCCGCGACGTCGTCGGTGAGTTCGCCGCCGTTGAGGTCGCGGGCCGCGTGCACCGTGGACTCCAGGAGTTCCGCGCCGCGCAGTCCCGCGCCCTGGTGCTCGCGGACGAGCGCGAGCATGCCCTCCTGGCCCAGGCGCAGGCTGCCCGCGCCGATCCGCCCCTCGATGAGGCCGTCCGTGTAGAGCATGAGCGACCACTCCGGGCCGAGGCCGACCTGCGTGCGCGGCCAGCGCCCGCGCGGGAGCAGGCCGAGCGCGGGCCCGCAGGGCTCCTGCGGCAGCAGTTCGGCGCGCCCGCCGCCGCGCCGCACGACCGGGGCCGGGTGCCCGGCCAGGCACATCGCGGCGCTGCGGCCGTCCGGCGCGATGTCCACGGTGCAGAGCGTCGCGAAGGTCTCCTCGTCCTCGCGCTCGTGCTCCAGGACCTCCTGGAGCGTCGCGAGGAGCCGGTCGCCGCTGAGCCCGGCGAGCGTCAGCGCGCGCCACGCGATGCGCAGCTCGACGCCGAGCGCCGCCTCGTCCGGGCCGTGCCCGCTCACGTCGCCGATCATCGCGTGCACGGTGCCGTCCGGGGTGCGCACGGTGTCGTAGAAGTCACCGCCGAGCAGCGCGCGCGAACGCCCCGGGCGGTAGTGCGCGGCGAAGCGGAGCGGGGCGCCTTCGAGGAGCGGGGTGGGGAGCAGGCCGCGTTCCAGGCGGGCGTTCTCCTGGGCGCGCAGGCGGCCCTCGGCGAGCTGGCGCTGCGCGGTGTCGGCGCGCTTGCGCTCGACGGCGTAGCGGACGGCGCGGCTCAGGACGCGGCCGTCGAGTTCGTCGCGCACGAGGAAGTCCTGCGCCCCGACGCGGACCGCCTCCGCACCGCCCTCGACGTCCTCGGACGCGGTGAGGGCGAGGACGGCGTGGTGCGGGGCGAGGTCGAGGAGGCGGCGCAGGACCGCGAGCCGGTCGTCGTCGTCCGCCGCCGGGAGGTTCAGGTCGAGCAGCACGCAGTGCACGTCGTCGGTGAGGAGCCGCGCGGCCTCGGTGAGGTTGCGCGCGGTGCGCACGCGGATGGGCTTGCCGGAGGCGTCGAGCATCTCGGGGATGCTGAGCGCGCCCGACGGGTCGTTCTCGACGAGGAGCAGCGTGAGGTGGCCCGCGCCCGTGGCGGGGGTCGCGGACGGTGTGATGTCCGGTGCGGCCCCGTGGCGCGGGTCCGGTTTTCCGGGGCCCTCGCCCTCGCCCGGCTCGGGCGGGGTGTCCCCGCTCGGCGGTACGGGGGTGACGGCGAGGCCCGTGCCGTGGGCGAGCAGCCCGGCGCCGTAGAGCCCCGCGCGGGGGTGGTCACCCAGGGTGACCGGGGCGGGGTGCGTGCGGGGAGCCGTGGACGACGGCGCCTGGACCGGTCCTGGCCGGTTTCCGTTCCCGGGTACGGGCATCAGCTTCCTCCGCCTCCCTCCGAGGCCGCGACGGGACGCCGAACGGCGCCCCACCGACGGGGACCCTAGCGGTCGGCACGCCGCGAACGGAATGCCGGGCGGGCGCGGAACAGCGTCATATGCCGCCCCCAGCAGGCCATTTGCGGACGAGCCGACCGGGCGCGGAATGACGAAGGTCACGCCGGGAGGGTGCAACCGGCGGGAGTGCGTGGCCTGGGTCACGCGGGGCGGGATCAGCCCTTCACGGGGCTTTTGTCCGCCTTGCTGGCCTTGTCGGCGCCGTCCTTCGCGGGGTCGGGGGCGTCGCGCTTCGTGCCGTGCCGCGCATCGCGGGCGGAGTCGCGCGCGGCGTTCTTGTCCGCGCCCTTGCCCGCCTTGTCCGCGCCCCTGTCCGTGCCCTTCTCCGCGCCCTTCTTCGCCCCCGTTTTCGCGCTCTTCTCCTCGCCCTTCCCGGTCTTCTTCTCGTCCTGGGGCTGTGTCGTGGCCGCCGCCTCCGGGTCCGGGCGGACCGCGCCCAGGATCTGCATGGAGCCGACGCCCGCGACGGTGACGGAGCGGCCGGGGCGGGGGGCGTGGATGATGTCGCCCTTGCCGATGTAGATGCCGACGTGGCTCGCGTCGGAGTGGTAGATGACCAGGTCGCCGGGGCGGATCTGGCTGAGCGGTACGTGCTGGAGCTGCCGCCACTGCTCCTGCGAGGTGCGCGGGATGATGCGGCCCGCCGCCGCCCACGCCTGCGAGGTGAGCCCCGAGCAGTCGAAGGAGTCGGGGCCCTCGGCGGCCCACACGTAGGGCTTGCCGAGCTGGGCCGAGGCGAAGGCGACGGCCTTCGCGCCCTGTTCGCTCGCGCCCGTACCCGTGGCGACGTTCTTCCCCGCACCCGCACCCGCACCCGCACCCGCGCCCGCGCCCGCGTCGGGCAGGACGCCCGTGTCGAGGAGGCGGGCCTGCGCGCGCTCGGCCTCCGCCTTCTCCAGGGCGAGCAGCCGCTGCCGCTCCTTCTCCTCCAGCCGGGATTCGAGGAGCTTGGCGGCCTTGATCTCCTTGCGGACCTCCGCGCGCGCCGTGTCCTTGTCCTTCTCGGCCTTTTCGAGGCGGTGGAGCGAGGCGGTCGCGTTCTTCTTGTCGCGCGTCAGTTCGCGCTGGGTGTCGCGGACCTGGTCGAGGAGGATGGCGCTGCCCTTGTTGCCCTCCTTGGCGAGTTCGGCGGCGCGGAGGAAGTCGTCCGGGTCGTCGCTGAGGAGGAGGCGCTGCTGCACGGAGAGGCCGCCGCCCTGGTCGCGGTACTGGGCGATCGCGGCGGCGGCGAGGCGGTCGCGGAGGTCGGCGAGACGTTGTTCGCCCCGGACGACCTGGGCGGTGAGCGCCTCGACCTTGTCGGACTGCGCGGAGCGCTTCTCCTCGGCGGCGTTGTACGCGTCGGTGGCCCTGCCCGCCTCGGCGTAGAGGTCGTCGATACGGGTCCGTACGGCCTCCAGTTCGGCGTTGCTGAGCTCCTTGCCGGGGGACTTGCTCGTGACGCCCGGGGAGCCGGGCTCGGGGAGCGGGGCCGCGAAGGCGGAGCCGGGGGCGGAGAAGGCGAGCGCGGCGCAGACGACGGCGAGCGCGCTGAGCAGCAGCCTGCGGCCTCCCCTCCGGGGGCGCGGCGCGTCGGCTCTCGTCCCCGCGGACCCGGCCGGAATCTCGTCCCGCACCCGGTCCCGCCCCGCGCTCACGTCACGGTTCAACGTCCCCGCCCCCCGATTCCTCAGCCCCGCCTGTCCGTGCATCCGGCCGTCAAAGGTCCCTTACCGCAGGTAACCCACCCGGATGGTGCCATGCCGCCCCCGCGTGGCGACAGAGGCGCGGAGCGCCGGTTTGCTGTGAATCCCCCCGCCCCACCCCTCACTTCCCCCCGCACGGGCCTCTCGAACTCTCGGACGAACAAGCGGACCGCATTGTTCCCGCACCCCCCAGGGGTGCGGGAATCTCCCTGCGGGACGGGTGCGCACCTCCAGTGCGTGAGCACTCACCCACCCCGAAGCCCCTCACCCCTTCGGCGCCCCCGAAGTCCCTCACGCCCTCGGCGCCACCGCCCCCCACTCCACCGTCACTTCCCCCTCCCGCCACAGCTCCTCACGCCCCACCAGCGGCCACCCCGCCGCCCGCAGTGCGCGCGCCGTCTCCGCCCAGCGCTGCCGCGCGCCGTACGCCGCGTACGGGGCCGCCGTCGCCCAGGCGCGGTCGGCGTCGCGCAGGAAGGCGTGGACCGGCTCGCCCGGGACGTTGCGGTGGATGAGCGCCTTCGGGAGGCGTTCGGCGAGGTCGGAGGGGCGGTCCAGGCTCGCGAGGCGGGCCGCGAAGGTGACCGTGCGCGGGCCCTCGGGGCCGAGGGCGATCCACACGTGCCGCCGCCCGATCTCGTCGCACGTCCCCTCGACGAGCAGCCCGCCGGGCGCGAGCCGCGCGCACAGCCGCTCCCAGACCCCGGCGACCTCGTCCTCGTCGTACTGCCGCAGCACGTTCGCCGCCCGGATCAGCAGGGGCCGGGCGCCTCCCGGCAGCGGCACCTCGAAGCCGCCGTGCAGGAAGTCGAGCCCCTCGCGCCGGTACGGGGCCGCCGCCGCCACGCGCGCGGGCTCGATCTCGACCCCGTACACCCGCACCCCGGGCGCCGTCGCGCGCAGCCGCCCCAGCAGCTCGACCGCCGTCCACGGCGCGGCCCCGTAGCCGAGGTCGACCGCGGCGGGGGACGCGGCGCGGCGCAGCGCGGGGCCGTGCGTGCGCGCGATCCAGCGGTCCATGCGCCGCAGCCGGTTGGGGTTCGTCGTCCCGCGCGTCACCGTTCCCACCGGACGGGCGGGGGACGGGCGCGGGTTCATGGGTACGAGCGTACGGGGAGCGGCGAGGTACGGGAGCGGGCAAAGGTGCCCGCGTGGTCACCGGCGGTCAGGGTTGATCACCGGACGGTCAGGGTTGGGTAAAGAAACGGCCGCTGTCGCCCGGGCGGAAATGGACGCCGGGCCTCCGGTGTTCCCGCTTGAGGGCCGTACTCCGCCCGTATCGCGTGGGACGCGCGAGCCGGACGGGGCGTGGGCCCGCGAGGCGGCCCCCTACGGCGTGGGGAGCCCGCCCCGCGCCGTACCACGCGTCACGCGGACGAAGACGTCGCGCGCGCACGAGGACGTACGGCGAAGCCCCGCAGCCGACCGCACGCCGCAAGGAGGACCGCCCCGTGAGCCAGTACGTGTCGAGGCTCGGGCTCCGGCCGACCGCCCCCGGCGGGCGGACCGGCACAGGACGGCTCGCCGCGCAGGCGGGCCGCCTGCGCCTGCCGGGTCCCGGTCGCCGGGCCCCGCGCCGCGTCGCCATGCTCAGCGTGCACACCTCGCCCCTGCACCAGCCGGGGACGGGCGACGCGGGCGGCATGAACGTCTACATCGTCGAGCTGGCCCGCCGCCTCGCCGCGCACGACGTCGAGGTGGAGATCTTCACGCGCGCCACCGAGGGCGGCCTCGACCCGTGCGTCGAGCTGACGCCCGGCGTCCTCGTGCGGCACGTCGACGCGGGTCCGTACGAGGGGCTCAACAAGGAGGACCTGCCCGCGCAGTTGTGTGCCTTCACGCACGGCGTCATGCGCGCCTGGGCCGGGCACCGTCCCGGCTACTACGACCTCGTGCACTCGCACTACTGGCTCTCCGGGCACGTGGGCTGGCTCGCGGCCGAGCGCTGGGGCGTCCCGCTCGTGCACGCCATGCACACGATGGCCAAGGTCAAGAACGCCGCGCTCGCCGAGGGCGACACCCCCGAGCCCGCCGCGCGCGTCATCGGCGAGACGCAGGTCGTCGAGGCCGCCGACCGCCTCATCGCGAACACCGAGGAGGAGGCCGAGGAACTCGTCCACCACTACGCGGCCGACCCCGCGCGCATCGCCGTCGTGCACCCCGGCGTCAACCTCGACCGCTTCTGTCCCCACGACGGCCGCGCGGCGGCCCGCGCCCGCCTCGGCCTCCCGCAGGACGCCCTCATCCCGCTCTTCGCCGGGCGCATCCAGCCGCTCAAGGCCCCCGACATCCTCCTCCGTGCCGTCGCCCACCTCCTCGCCGAGCGCCCGCACCTGCGCCGCCACCTCCTCGTCCCCGTCGTCGGCGGCCCCTCGGGCAGCGGCCTCGCGAAGCCCGAGCGGCTCCAGAAGCTGGCCGCGCGGCTCGGCATCAGCGACGTCGTACGTTTTCAGCCCCCCGTCGGGCAGGAGCAGCTCGCCGACTGGTTCCGCGCCGCCTCCGTCCTCGTCATGCCCTCGTACAGCGAGTCCTTCGGGCTCGTCGCGATCGAGGCGCAGGCGGCGGGCACCCCGGTGATCGCCGCCTCGGTGGGCGGGCTCCCGGTGGCGGTACGGGACGGGGTGACCGGTTTCCTCGTACGGGGCCACGACCCCGCCGACTACGCGGCCCGCCTCGCCCGCTTCGTGGACGCCCCCGAGCTGACCGCCCGCATGGGCGAGGCGGCGGCGCGGCACGCGCTCTCGTTCGGCTGGGACACGGCGGCCTCGGCGACGGCCGAGGTGTACGCCGCCGCCGTGCAGGAACGCAGGCGTCGCGTACGCTCGCAGCACGTCTGACCTGGGAGGAACGAGCACCATGACCGCTGAGGAAAGCCCCGACGCCGTCCTGACCGCCTTCCTGAAGGACACGGAACTGGAGTGGGAGAGCCCCGAGCCGGGCACCTACGTGGTCAAGCTCCCCGGCACCCGCAAGCTCTCGACGACGCTCTCGCTCCTGATCGGCAAGCACACCCTCTCCCTGCAAGCCTTCGTCGTCCGCCACCCCGACGCCAACGAGCCCGCCGTGCACCGCTGGCTCCTGGAGCACAACCTCAAGCTCTACGGCGTGAGTTACGCGATCGACCGCCTCGGCGACATCTACCTCACCGGCCGCCTCCCGCTCGCCGCCGTGACCCCCGCCGAACTCGACCGCCTCCTCGGCTCGGTCCTCGAAGCGGCGGACGGCAGCTTCAACACGCTCCTCGAACTCGGCTTCGCCGACGCGATCCGCAAGGAGTACGCGTGGCGCGTCTCGCGCGGCGAATCGACGCGGAACCTGGAGGCGTTCGGACGGCTGACGGGGGAGGGGAGGGGCCGGGGCCCCGAAGAAGGGGCCGAGGGGCCCCGCTGAAAGGCCCCGTACGGGCCAACCGCGCCCACCCCCGCACGAGTTGACCTCGCCTCCGCACCGTCGGGTCGCCGCCCCCGTGCTCGTACGGGACACGACGACGTACGCCCGCGCGCGGCGCCCCCTCACCCCGCTCCCCGCGCGCGAAACCTTCCGCCCGCCTAGGCTCACGGCACCCCCCGCGCCCCCTCCCGAAGGGCTCCGCCGTGCTGCGCCACATCCGTACCACCGAAGATGTCCTCACCCTCCTCGACGGCCTCTTCGCGGCCTCCGCCGACCGCTGGAGCGAGGACGGTTCGGCCTGGTGGGACTCCTTCTACGGCGACGCGGACCGCGCGATCCCCTTCCGCGACGCCGGTCCCGACGAACACCTCGCCGCGCACCTCGCGACCGGTCGCCTCGGCACCCCGGGCCGCGCCCTCGACCTCGGCTGCGGTACGGGCCGCAACGCCGCCCGTCTCGCGGCGCACGGCTGGGAGGTGGACGCCGTCGACCTCTCCGCGACCGCCCTCGCCACGGCCCGTACCCGCGTCCCCGCCACGGTCCGCCTCCACCACGGCGACGCCTTCACGCTGCCCGCCCTGAGCGGCCCGTACGACCTCGTCCACGACGGCGGCTGCTTCCACCACCTCCCCCCGCACCGCCGCCTGAGCCACCTCGCCCTCCTCGCCCGCGTCCTGCGGCCCGGCGGCCTCCTCACCCTCACGTGCTTCGCGAGCGGCCACCCCGACTCAGGCTCCGAACTCCCCGACGCGGCCTTCTACCGGGGCGAGTTCGCGGGCTCCCTGCACGGCGGCCTCGCCTACCCCGCCGACGCGCTCCGCGAGATCTTCGCGACCGCCCCCGCCTCGCTGACCTGCGTGGAGCTGCGCCCGATGCGGGTCCCGGGCCCGGACGAGGGCCTCTTCGGCGCGGAGTTCCTGTGGGCGGGGCTGTTCCGGCGCGCAGCCTGAGCGGTATCCCCGCGCGGGATGCCCGCGCATGGCTTAAGATCCGCTCACCGTTACAGGAACCCCACAGTCCCCGCACCATTCCGTGCGGCGCGGACCGCGTTCCCACGACGGGCCACTCACTTCGTTCCGGGGGGTTCGAAAACCACCGTGCGTACCCGCACTCCCGCCGCGGCCACCGCGCTCGCGGCCCTTCTCACCTCGGCGGCCCTGACGGCCGCTCCGGCCGCCTCGGCCGACTCCGAGTTCAGGCTGCCCTCGTACAACATGGCGAACCTGATCGTCGACGACACCCACCGCCACCTCTTCATGACCTCCACGGGGAGCGTGCTCGTCACCACCTTCGAGGGGAAGCAGGTCAAGCAGTTCAAGGCCGCCGGCTCCCCCGGTGACATGATCCTGAGCCCCGACGAGAGCGCGCTCTACGTCTCCGACCCGATCGCGCACACCGTGACCGTCTACGACACGGCCACGCTCACCCAGCGCGCCCGCTGGTCCATCGGCGACGCCGACCAGCCCTTCTCGCTCGCGCTCGTCGGCGACCGCCTGTGGTTCAGCAGCACCTCCGGTCTCGGCTACTTCGACCTCACGGCCACCCAGCCGGTGCCCGTACGGCCCGACATGGGCGAGCTCACCTGGACCACGGCGAACCTCGCCGCCGACCCGGCCCTACCCGGCACACTGCTCGTCGCGGGCAACGGCAAGATCGGCCTCTACGACGTGAGCGGCACCGCACCCGTGCTCCGCGCCTCCGCCGAACTCGCGGAGGGGGTCGGGGCGATCTCGCTCGCCCCCGGCGGCGCCACCCTCGCCGCCGTCACGGGCCGCGGCCACGTCGTCGCATACCGGCTCCCCGGCCTCTCCGTGACGCGGACCCTCAGCGCGCCCGAGTACGCGCGCTCGGTCGCGGTCGCGCCGGACGGCACCGTGGCCGCGACGACGGCCTACACGAGCAACGGCGACGATGTCTTCGTCTACTCCAGGATCTCCTCCCGCCCGCCGGTCACGCGCGACATCAGCGACCGTTCCGACCCCTTCGGCGATCACACGATCGACTGGTCCGCCGACGGCGGCAAGCTCTACGTCCTCGCCGAGGACGACAGGGGCACCTACGTCCGCACCCTCACCGCACCCCGCACGTACCCCACCACCCTCACCGCCTCCGCCCCCGCCAAGGCGACCCGCGCCAAGTCCCTCACCATCAAGGGCACGGTGAAGTCCGCCCTCGCCCTTCCCAAGGGCACCCCGCTCAAGGTCGTCCGCACGGACCTGGAGTCCCCCAGCGGCAAGACGCTGAGCGCCAAGTCCCTCGGCACCGGCGGCGCGTTCAGCTTCACGGACACCCCGCCGGCCGGCGGCAAGGTCACGTACAAGATCTCGTACGCGGGCGACGCCGACCACCCGGCGGCAGGCGCCTCCAGGAGCGTCGAGGTCTCGCGCGCCACGCCGACGCTCAAGCTCGACAACAACAAGAAGGTCTACGGGTACGGGGCGGACGTGAAGTTCACCGCCCACCTCGGCTCCACGTACAAGAACCGCACCGTCGAGCTGTGGGCCGACCCGTACGGCGGCGACAAGCCCGACAAGCTCGTCAAGAAGGCCAAGGTCAACTCCAAGGGCGACCTGACCGCGACGGTCGACATGACCCGTGACACGACGCTCACCGCGAAGTTCACCGGCGACTCGCGCTACGCGGCCACGTCGGTCAAGGTCACGGCCTACGCGAAGGCGAAGGTCTCGCTGAGCCTGTCGAACCAGTACAGGACCGGCAGGATCGGCTCGCACACGTACGCGTACTTCCACAAGAACAAGGACGCGCACACGACGACGACGATGAACTACTACAAGGGCCGCAAGCAGCGGCTCGACCTGGAGATCTACTACCACGGCAAGTGGTACGACGGCGCGAGCGAGTACTTCAAGCTCGCCACGAACGGGAAGTCGCTCGTCAACCTCGGCAACCCCGGCGAGACCGGCGTCAAGGCCCGCGTCCGCGCCGCGTACGTCAACAACAGCTCGGGCGACAACGTGAACAGCACGGCGTACAGCCCGTGGAAGTACCTGTACTTCACGAAGTAGTGACGTCGGGGGCCGGACGCCCGGTGCCCGGGGCGGGCGCCTGGATGTCCAGCCCCTCCGGGCCTGCCTCCGGGCCGAGGGCCGGGGGAGTGAGCGGAGCGGGGACCGGGGCGGAGTCCCGCGAGGCCGGGCCCTGATCACCCGCCTTCTTCGTCGTCCGCAGGACCACCCCGTACCCCGCCCCCGCCACCGTCCCCAGCACCGCGCAGGACCCCCACAGCCACCCGGCCCCCAGGTGGTCGATCATCGCCCCCGCCATGAGCGGGGCGACCAGCGCGGCGGCCGACCACGAGAGCCCGTACACGCCCTGGTAGCGCCCGCGCCCCCGGACCGGCGAGAGCTGCACGACGAGGCCCGTCTGCGTCGGCGCGTTGACCATCTCGGCGAGCGTCCACACCGTGATCGTCATGAGGAGCACGCCCATCGAGTCCGCGAAGGCGGTGAGCCCGAGCCCGTACCCCGCGAGGAGCGAGGAGAGGACGAGCAGCCGCCCGGGGGAGCGGTGCTGGATGAAACGGGTCAGCGGGATCTGGAGGACGACGATGAGGACGCCGTTGAGCGCGATCGCGCTGCCGTAGTCGGCGGGCGAGAAACCGGCCTGCCCCATCGTGATGGGCAGTCCGACCGAGGCTTCCTGGAAGACGAGCGCGACGAGGAACGACAGCCCGACGACGGCCATGAACCGCCCGTCCCGCGCGACCGTTCGCAGGCCCACCTCGTCCTCGCGCGGCCCCTTCCCCGGCCGCTCGGGCCGCGTCTCGGGGAGCTTGAGGAAGACGACGATCGCGCAGGCCATCGTGAGGATGGCGTCGCCGAGGAAACCGGCGAGGTAGCTGTACTCGGCGACGAAACCGGCGAGGACCGAGGAGACGGCGAAGCCGAGGTTGATCGCCCAGTAGTTCAGGGCGAAGGCGCGCACGCGGTCCTCGGGCGGTACGAGGTCGGCGAGCATCGCCTGCACGGCGGGGCGCGCCGCGTTGTTGACGAAGCCGACGACGGCCGCGACGGCCGCGATCGCGACCGGGTGCGTGACGAAGCCGAGCACCGCGACCGCGACGGCCGTCGCCGCCTGCGCCGTGAACATCGTGGGCCGCCGCCCCCAGCGGTCGGTGAGCACCCCGCCGACGAGCGAGGCGAGGACGCCGCCGAGCCCGAAGAGGGCCGCGACGAGACCCGCGTACGAGGCGGAGTAGCCGCGCTCGACGGTCAGGTAGATCGCCATGAAGGTGTAGACGAAGCCGCCGAGCCGGTTGATCAGCGTGCTCGTCCACAGCCACCAGAAGGCGCGCGGGAGCCCCGACACGCTCTCGTGCAGGGCGTTGCGCACCCGCGCGACGGACGACATGGGACCCCCAGGGAACGGTGCTGCGGTAAGCGGCCGAACAGCCATCGACACCTTACGGAGCGGGGTGAGCGCGGAGCCACTGGATTGACGCCGCCCGTCAATCGTCCGCACCGCACCGGAAGGCCCCGCGTCGCCCGTACGGAAGAGCCGCACGCGGCCGTACGGAAGAGCCGCCCGGCGCCCGTACGGAAGAGCCGCCGGGCGCCCGTACGAGCGGGCCGTTCCAGGCTCCGGGCAGGCGCGGCGCGGCCGGTACCCGTGGATTACGCTCGGGGCCATGGCCGACGCACCGTACAAGCTGATCCTCCTCCGCCACGGCGAGAGCGAGTGGAACGCGACGAACCAGTTCACCGGGTGGGTGGACGTCAACCTGACCGAGAAGGGCGAGAAGGAGGCCCTGCGCGGTGGTGAGCTGCTGAAGGACTCCGGGCTGCTGCCCGACGTGGTCCACACCTCGCTCCTGAAGCGCGCGATCCGCACCGCGCAGATCGGCCTGGAGGCCGCCGAGCGCCACTGGATCCCCGTCCGCCGCTCCTGGCGCCTGAACGAGCGGCACTACGGCGCGCTCCAGGGCAAGGACAAGGCGCAGACGCTCGCCGAGTTCGGCGAGGAGCAGTTCCAGCAGTGGCGCCGCTCCTACGACGTCCCGCCGCCCCCGCTCGCGGCCGACGCCGAGTACTCGCAGGCGAACGACGCGCGCTACCGGACGATCCCCTCGGACGCCCGCCCCGACACGGAGTGCCTGAAGGACGTCGTCGTCCGCATGCTCCCGTACTGGTACGACGCGATCGTCCCCGACCTCCAGGCCGGCCACACGGTCCTCGTCGCGGCCCACGGCAACAGCCTCCGCGCCCTGGTCAAGCACCTCGACCAGATCTCGGACCAGGACATCGCGGCCCTGAACATCCCCACGGGCATCCCCCTCGCCTACGACCTCGACGCCGACTTCCAGCCGGTGAAGAAGGGCGGCACGTACCTCGACCCGGAGGCGGCGAAGGCCAGCATCGAAGCGGTGAAGAACCAGGGCCGCAAGTAAGCGCCCCGCACGGTGCCGTCCCCGGTCCGGGGACGGCACCGTTGTCGTATCCCGCGCGTAGTCTCCCGGCATCCGCTCGCACCCGGAGGCGCGCCATGGACTTCCCCGCACTCACCGAACCCGCCCGTCTGTGGACGGCGCAGGAGGTACGGAGCCGTCCGGGCCCCGTTCCCGCGGCCCCCGGCGTCTACGGCTGGCACTTCACCGCCCCGCCGCACCCGGATCTTCCGGCGGGCCGCCTCCTCTACGTGGGCATCGCGCCCCGGCACATGACGAACCGCACGAGCCGCCAGAGCCTTCGCACCCGGATCGGCTACCACTACCGGGGCAACGCCTACGGTTCCACGCTCCGCCTCAGCCTCGGCTGCCTCCTCGGCATCGAACTCCGCCGCGTGGGCAGCGGCAAGCGGCTGACTTTCGGCAGGACGGGCGAGGCGGAGCTGACCGCGTGGATGGCCGCGCACGCGCGGGTGTGCTGGGCGGAGAGCGCCGCGCCCTGGGAGCTGGAGTCCCGGCTCATCACGGCCCTGGACCTCCCCCTCAACCTCGACCAGAACACCCACAACCCGTTCCACCCCCGCCTCAAAACCCTCCGCGCCGAGGCCCGCACCAGAGCCCGCGCGCTACCGATCACGATCTAGCCCTCCCGCCCCCGCCACCTCTCCCTACGGCTGGGGCTCAGCCCGCCAAGGCTTGGGGAAACCGGTCCATCCCCGACTGGGCGACCAGTGAAAGGCGTCCCCGTCGCCGTGAGTGCAGATGCCCCAGACGTGCGAGACCTCGGTGGGTAGGTCGGGGGGCACAGTGGGAAGGGGGCTGGGGGAGCGCAGCAAGGGGTCGAAGGCGGTGAACGGCGCGGAAGTAAGCATCGGGATCAGTACGAAGAGGTGTCTTTCCCGCGCGCCCGATCGGCGCAGCTTGCTGAGGTTGTCCGCCCGCGACGGCTCGCGCAGCCACTGGCCGACCCAGTGGGCGAAGCCGTCGCCGGTCTCGGCGACCCAGCCTCCCGCTTGCTCCGGATCGAGAGCCGGGAGGCAATGGATGGCCCCCGGGGTGACGGTACGAGGAGAACGATGCGCGGTGTCGATGCCCAAGCTCTCCGCCTGATCGAGCCACTCGTCGCCGGGGCCCCAGGAACCGTTGAAGTCGCTCACATCAGCGGCCTCCAACGCGGCAAGCACAGCCGGTAGCCGGGCTTTGAGCGACTTGACGCGCGCGTTGGAGGCCAGGCGCACGGTCCATTCGCCCAAGAGCCTGCTGTCCGTCCACGTGTTTCCCCGGGGCGTGCGTTGCCACTGCTCGTGGGCGGCTGCGTGCATGGCGGTCGTCACCTCAAGGGCGGCGAAGCGATGACCGTTTCGGTACAGGTTGAAGTCGTGCATCCCAGGCCGACTGCCGTCGTCGTACTGACACACGTCCACCCCGGGAAGACTGGCCCGCAAGTAGGCCTGCACCCATTTCTCCTCACTCCTTAGCTTCGGCATGCCAAGAGCCTTGTGCCTCGCGTTCGCGAGCGGGGGCGTTCGGGGAATTCGGCGCGGAAGCGCCTGCCGCGCCTGCCTCTCTTCTACGCTCCCGGCATGAGCGGTACCACCACGCCCCGCGCCGGGTCGACGCCCCGCCACTCCGTCTCCGTCGCCGGGGCCGTCATCGACTCCGAGGGGCGGTTTCTCGTGATGCGGCGGGCCGATAGCGGGGCGTGGGAACTGCCGGGTGTGGTGCTGGAGTTGGCGGAGACGCCAGAGGCGGGGGCGCGGCGGGAGGTGGGGGAGGAGACCGGGGTCGAGGTGGAGGTCGGGGGGCTCAGCGGGGTGTACAAGAACCTGGCCAGGGGGATCGTCGCGCTCGTGTTCCGGTGCCGGCCGGTGGGGGGGTGCCCTGCGGGTGTCGGAGGAGAGCAGCGAGGTGGTGTGGCTGACGGCCGAAGAGGTGCGGGAGCGGGTGGCCGAGGTGTTCGCCGTGCGGCTTTTCGATGCCGTGCGGGACGGGGTTGTCGTGCGGAGTCATGACGGCTGGGCGTTTGTTGATGGTTCGTGACATTCGTAGGGGTCCGGAGCGGGGAGTGATGTCCCGTACGCACCTCTTGTGACGCTAGGAGTCCCATGCGCCGCCGTCTCGCCCCCCTCGCCGTCCTCGTCGCCTCCGCCGCCCTCCTCGCCGCCCCCGCCGCGCAGGCGGCCCCCGTCCCCGAGCCCCCCGCCGTCAAGGCGTGCTCCACCGCCGCCACCTCCCTCGCCGTCGACAGGGTCAGGCGGCCCGTCAACCACCTCCTCCTCACCCTCACCAACGACGGCAAGCGCCCCTGCTACGCCTACGGCGCCCCCACCGTCGTCTTCGACGACGAACCGGCGGTGACCGGCATCCTCCAGGACAGCGTCCCGCAGGCCGTCGTCACGCTGGAGCCCGGCGATTCCGCCTACGCGGCGATCGGCCTGTCCAGCCCCGGGGGCCCGCGCGGCCGGACGGTCCACCACCTCAGCTCCTGGCTCGCCAACCGCAAGCTCCAGGCCGTCGGCGACCCCGCCACGCTCGCCCTCCCGAAGCCCACCCACGTCGACGACTCCGCCTTCGTCACCTACTGGCAGTCCACCCCGGACCTCGCCCTCACCTGGTAGGCCCGTCCCGGTCCGGCAACAGCCTCGCTACCGATGCCCCTCCGCGCCCGGGCTCATGTTGAGGTGGAGGCATGGAACGTTCCCGGATCGCTCTCGCTCTCACCGGTGTTGTCGTGCTCGGCGCCGTCGGCACCGCCTCCGCCAATGACGGGATCGCCCGGCCCGTCGACGGGAGCGCGTGCCGCGCGGAGGCCAGACAGCCGCAGCGGGAGCCCGATGTCGACGGGGACGGGCGGGGGGATGTCGTCCTGGAGACGGACGGGGACGAGCGGACCGGGATCGACACGGGGCGGATCGCCGTGCGGTACGGGGGCGGCGCCCGTACCGCGCACCTCGCGCAGGAGGACTTCGGGCTGCACGGGCAGCGGGAGCCGGTCGGCGGCTCCGCGACGGGCGTTCCCGCCGTCGCCGATCTCGACGGGGACGGCGCCGCCGACATCGTGACCGGCGCGCTCCCCGCCGTCCACTGGGGCGGCCCGCACGCCGCCGCCCCCACCCGCCTCCGCTTCCCCTACGCGCCGGACGCCGACATCGAACACCCTCCCGTCACCGGCGACTTCGACGGCGACGGTCACCCGGACCTCGCCTCGCTCCGCGTCGACGGCGATCACGCGCGGCTCGTCGTCCTCCACGGCCCCTTCACGCGCGAGGGCCGCCCGGCCCGTACGGAGGTGCGCCGCAGCCCCGACCACGCCGCCCCGGCCTTCGCCTCCGGCCTGACCCTCTTCGCCGCCGAGGCGACCGGGGACGGCGTGGACGACCTCGTCGAGTACGAGCCCGGCGCGCACGGCACCCCGTACCTCCTCCCCGGCAAGCGCGGCGGCGGCTTCGGCGCGGCGCGCACCCTGCCCCCGGGCGACGCCCTCGCGGTGGGCGACTACGACGGGGACGGCCTCCCGGACCTCGCGATCGGCGACAGCGGCGTGCCCGACGACGACGGCGAGACCCCCGTCGCGGACCGGCGCGGGCGGGTCCTCGTCGTGTACGGGAAGGACCGCGCCCACCCCGTCGTCCTGGAGGGCGGCGCCCGGCGCGGCGGCTTCGGGCTCGGCGTGCTCACCGCCGATCTCGACGGCGACGGCTGCGACGACCTCGCCGTCCGCGCCGCGCCCGACCGCTGGCTGGAGACCGACACGCTCACCGTGCTGCGCGGCGGCTCGGCGCACGGCCTCGGCTCCGCGCCGTGGCGGCGGATCGGCGGCAGCCCCGTCCTCGCGGAACGGGCGGTGGAGGCCGACGACGGGCGGCAGGAACTGCTCGTGCGGGAGGGCGAGGTGGGGGACGACGGGAACTGGCGGAACGTGAAATGGCGGCGCGTCGGCTCAGCCTCGTAGGCGGTACGAGTCCGGCAGGTCGCGCACCTCGACGGACGTCACGACGTGCGGCCCGCCCGCCACGTACCGCCCGAGGAGCGCGAGCACCGCGTCCGACAGGCGTGCCTTCTGCGCGGGCGAGCGGTTCGGCAGGAGCGCGACCGTGACGTGCACGTACGGGTGCTCCTCGCCGGAGACGAAGGTGAGCGGCGCGGGGCGGAAGAAGATCTTGCCGACCCCGGCGGAGTGCGATTCCGTGACGACGAGCGGGTCGAGTTCCTTCGCGAAGGCGTGCCGGTCGAAGAGGGTGTCGTCCAGCCGTTCCGTGTAGTCGACGGTGATGTGTGGCATGGACGGCTCCGCTCCGGCTCCCCCGATCGTGGCTCGATGGGCGTACCACCCATTTTCGCGCGGGGTCCGGGGGCGGCGGCACGGGGGAGCGGTGACCCCGGTCACGCCCGTCGTAGGCGCGGGCGGCCCGCGCCGGAGGCGGGGTTCGGGTACACGGCGGAGTTGCTCGCGGCGGGGGACACCCGCGCGAGGTGAGTGAGTGCTCACCCACCTCGCGGGGGCGGGTACTCAGCCGGAGCAGCCCCCGCACTGGCACGGCGACCCCGACTGGCACCCGCAACCACAGCCGGAGCCGCAGCCGCAGGCGCCGAGGAGGGGGAGGCTCTTGCCTTCGGCGGGGGTGGGGATGTCGTCAGGGGTCTCGGGCATGGGTCCTCCTCGATCGGGGGCGTACCTCGTATCCAGGGGAACCGCACGGGGCGGGGGGCGTCAACGGCGTACGGGGGGCAGGGCGGCGGAGGCTTGTACCACCGTGCGCCCGTCAGGCTCCCCGCACCACGGAAAGCAGCCCCTGCGGCGTTTGAGGAGCGGGGTCCGGGGCAGCGCCCCGGGAGGTCAGCTCCCCTCCACGGGCCCCACCGCCTGGATGGCGTCCGCGTGCTCCCCCGTCACCAGGTACACCACCCGCTTCGCCACCGACACCGCGTGGTCCGCGAACCGCTCGTAGTACCGGCCGAGGAGCGTCACGTCGACCGCCGTCTCGATCCCGTGCTTCCAGCGCTCGTCGATGAGGTGCTGGAAGAGGGTGCGGTGCAGGAGGTCCATCTCGTCGTCGTCCTGCTCCAGCTGGAGCGCGAGGTCGATGTCCTTCGTGATGATGACCTCCGCCGCCTTCGCCATGAGCCGCTGGGCGAGCTGCCCCATCTCCAGGAGGGTCGCCTGGAGATCGCGCGGGACGGGGGACTCGGGGTAGCGCAGCCGGGCCTGCTTGGCCACGTGCTGGGCGAGGTCGCCCGAGCGCTCCAGGTCCGCGCTCATCCGCAGGCTCGTGACGACGACCCGCAGGTCCGTCGCGACCGGCTGCTGCCGGGCGAGCAGCTCGATCGCCTTCGCCTCCAGCTCGTGCTGGAGCTCGTCCACGCGCGCGTCCGCCGCGATGACGTTCTCGGCGAGCTGGAGATCGGCGTCCAGCATCGCCGTCGTGGCCCGGCCGATCGCCGAGCCGACGAGCCTGGCCATCTCGACCAGGTCGTCGCTGATCGAGTCGAGTTCCTCGTGGTACGCGTCGCGCATGGCGTTCCTCACTCCAAGACCGAAACAGGGCCGGACGGGGGAGTTCCCCGCGCCCACGCTGCCACGGTCCGTCCCGTACGCGACGGAATCCGGCCGCCCAAGTGAACCGCCACCGTCACCAAGGTGAACTCTGGGCGACGAGTGTTCGAGGTGACCCCCGAACGGCTGGGAGGTACCCGACGCGGCGACCTACCCTTGCGGCATGGACGTGAACGCGGCGGTGGCCGCAGCCGCCGCTCTCGCCGGGCTCTGCACCGGCGTGATCGCCGCGCTCGCCTTCCGCTGGAGCGAGCGCGAACTCAAGCGCCCGACCAGGACTTCTCTGCACACCGAGGCGGTACTGCCGCCCGGCGTGGACACCGTCCTGTCGGTCCTCTCCTCCTCCGCCGTCGTGCTCGACGAGGAGGACAACGTCGTCAAGGCCAGCTCCGCCGCGTACGCCCTCGGGCTCGTACGGGGCGGACGCCTCGCCGTCGAGCCGATGCTCAAGCTCGCCCGCGAGACGCGCCGCGACGGCGAGATACGCCAGACCGAACTCGACCTCCCGCGCCGCACGGGCAGGGGCGGCCCGCTCGCGGTCTCCGCCCGCGTCGCCCCGCTCGGCTCCCGCCTCGTCCTCCTCCTCGTGGAGGACCTGACCCGCGCCCGCCGCATCGAGGCGGTACGGCGCGACTTCGTCGCCAACGTCAGCCACGAGCTGAAGACCCCGGTCGGCGCCCTCTCCCTCCTCTCCGAAGCCGTCATGGACGCGTCCGACGACCCCGAGGCCGTCGAGCGCTTCGCCGGGCGGATGCAGAAGGAGGCGACGCGCCTGACGACGCTCGTGCAGGAGCTGATCGACCTCTCACGCGTGCAGAACGACGACCCCCTGGAGGACGCGGAGCCCGTACTCGTACGGGACCTCGTCGCCGAGGCCGTCGACCGCTGCCGCCAGACCGCCGGAGCGAAGCACATCACGATCGTCCCCGGCGGGATGGGCGAGGACCTGTCCGTATGGGGCAACCGGGGCCAGCTCGCCGCCGCGCTCGGCAACCTCGTCGAGAACGCCGTCAACTACAGCCCCGAGCACACCCGCGTCGGCATCGCCGCGCGCCGCAACCCCGCGGGCGGCGGCGACCTCGTCGAGCTGGCCGTCACCGACCAGGGCATCGGGATCTCCGAGAAGGACCGCGAGCGCGTCTTCGAGCGCTTCTACCGCGTCGACCCGGCCCGCTCCCGCATGACGGGCGGGACCGGCATCGGCCTCGCGATCGTCAAGCACGTCGCCGCCTCGCACGGCGGCGAGGTCACGGTCTGGAGCACGGAGGGCGAGGGCTCGACCTTCACCCTCCGCCTGCCCGAGGCCGGTACCGCGCGCACCTTCGGCAGCCCCGGCGACACCTCGCGCACCACCCCCCGCACCGCCCGCGGCGCCACGCGCGCCGTCACCCGCAGCACCCAGCGCGGCGGCAACGGCGGCGGTACGGGCCAGGGCGAGGCGCCCCGTACCCGTACCACCACCCCCGACCACCCGGCCCCGCGCGCCTCCCGTGCCCGCGGCGCCGCCCCCTCTGCTTCCACCGGTACGTCCGACGAGACCGCCTCGTTCGAACCCCTTCCCGCCCCGGAGGTCCTTCCGTGACCCGAGTGCTCGTCGTTGAGGACGAGGAATCCTTCAGCGACGCCCTGTCCTACATGCTCCGCAAGGAGGGCTTCGAGGTGGCGATCGCCGCCACCGGGCCCGATGGCCTCGACGAGTTCGAGCGCAACGGAGCCGACCTGGTCCTCCTCGACCTCATGCTCCCCGGACTGCCCGGGACCGAGGTCTGCCGCCAGCTCCGCGGCCGTTCCAATGTCCCCGTGATCATGGTGACCGCGAAGGACAGCGAGATCGACAAGGTCGTCGGCCTGGAGATAGGGGCCGACGACTACGTGACGAAGCCCTTCTCCTCGCGCGAGCTGGTCGCCCGCATCCGCGCGGTGCTGCGCCGCCGGGGCGAGCCCGAGGAGGTCACGCCGACCGCCCTGGAGGCCGGTCCGGTCCGGATGGACGTGGACCGGCACGTCGTGACGGTGGGCGGCGGCAAGGTCGACCTGCCGCTCAAGGAGTTCGACCTCCTGGAGATGCTGCTGCGCAACGCGGGCCGCGTACTGACCCGTATGCAGCTCATCGACCGCGTGTGGGGGGCCGACTACGTCGGCGACACCAAGACGCTCGACGTCCACGTCAAGCGCCTGCGCGCCAAGATCGAGCCGGACCCCTCGGCGCCGCGGTACCTGGTCACGGTGCGGGGGCTCGGGTACAAGTTCGAGCCGTAGAGAGGGGCGCCGGTACGGGCGCGGTACGCGCGGAAGGGGCCGGTCACCGTGTCGACGGTGACCGGCCCCTTCGCTGTGCGTGGCGCGTGCGGCATGGCGCGTGCGGTGTGGCGTGGCGCGCGGTGTGCGTGCCGCGTGCCCGCGTCCTACTGGGCCGTGTCGCCGCTCGCCGAGGAGGAGGCGCCGGCGTCGGGCGAGCCGCTGCCCGTCGCGGCCTCGCCCGAGGCGCCGGACTCCGGGGACTCCGAGGAGGAGGCGGACGGCGAGCCCGAGGCGGACTCGCCGGCACTCGCGCTGGGCGTCTCGCTCGGCCCCCAGCCCTTGAAGTAGTGGTTCGCGGGGAGGACGTACGCCTTGAGCTTGACGGTGCCCGTCTCGCTGAAGCCGAAGGCGACCTCCTGGACGTCGCCGTCGTTGAGGGCCTCGCGTCCGCTGGGCAGCTTCGCCGAGGCGTTGCCCTCGCCGCCGATGATGACCTTGCCGTGCGCGGGCACGGAGAGCGAGCCGGAGCCCTTGGCGGGCTTGAGGTCGGCCTGCTCGCCGCCGACGGCGAGCGAGTCGAGGGTCTGCGCCTTGGCGCTGTTGTTGAAGACGGTCGCGAGGATCGCGGCGGGGCCGCTCGCGTCGCGCTCGGGCTGGGTGACGACGGTGACGTTCTGGACCTTGACGTCGCCGACCGAGGTGGCGGCGTTGTCCGGCTTCACTTCCAGCGTCTGGGCGTTGTTACCGGCGCCGCAGGCGGCGAGCGTGGCGATCGAGAACGCGAGGGCGGAGGCGGCGAGGGCGCCGCGTCGAAGGCTGCTGCTCACGGCGGCGGCTACTCCTTGAACGAGGACTTGAAGAGTGCACGGAACGGAACGAGGCGGTACGGGTTCGGACGCCCCCGAGCACGTACGGACAGCGGTAAAGCCGCCCTAAACGGGGTGTCAGCGCGCTCAGGTTACCGAGCCGTCCGCGCGCCGCCGCACCCGACCCGCCCTTCACGGCGGATGGCGGCACGGGGAGCCCCGGCGGGGGTGCGGGGGCGGGGGTGGTCGCGGCACCCGGCGTTAACGGCTGCCGAATTCCTCCCGTGATTGTCCTGTGATCAGGGAAAACAACTCCCCCTTCACGATGCCCGCGAGACGGCTGGGGCGGCTGTGACGAGAGCGAAGATCATATTGCGCGGGCACTCCCGTGCGCGATTTCCCGCCACCCCGGAAGATCGCCTTCCGCGGCGGCGCGCGCACCGCCCGGGGAATTCCGGATTTGCTCGAAACGCCTTCCCTGCCCCGAACGGAGTAGCGAAAGACACGGTCGGCGGTGCGGACAAAACGGGACGTATGCCCCCTTGGGGGGCCCTCGTGATGCGTGTAACTTACGCGTTTCCCTTTGTGCGGACAGCCGCTCCGACCTGCGAATACCTGCTCCCGGAAGCCTCCGGATGCACGTTTCCGGCACCGTTGTCAAGCCCTGAGATATGCCCTGACCTGCGAAAACGCCATCCAAAGGGCGGCGTTCTCGTGTTACCCTGGATAGCCACGGAAGGGGTACCTGTCACATGACGTTCAAGGTTGGCGACACCGTGGTCTATCCCCATCACGGGGCCGCGCTGATCGACGCAATCGAAACTCGCCAGATCAAAGGTGTGGACAAGACCTACTTGGTGCTCAAGGTCGCCCAGGGCGACTTGACGGTGCGTGTACCGGCGGACAATGCCGAGTTCGTGGGTGTGCGCGATGTGGTCGGTCAGGATGGACTGGACCGGGTCTTCGAGGTGCTGCGCGCGCCCTACGCCGAGGAGCCCACGAACTGGTCGCGTCGTTACAAGGCGAACCTGGAGAAGCTCGCCTCCGGTGATGTCATCAAGGTCGCGGAGGTGGTCCGTGACCTGTGGCGCCGGGAGCGCGAGCGCGGTCTCTCCGCCGGCGAGAAGCGCATGCTCGCCAAGGCCCGTCAGATCCTCGTGAGCGAACTGGCGCTCGCCGAGAACACCAACGAGGACAAGGCCGAGGCGCTGCTCGACGAGGTTCTCGCCTCCTGAGCCGCCGCCTGGACACCTGTGCCGTGGTGCCCGTGGACCCCCGCCGGGGTGCCGGGCACCACGGCATACGTGTCTGTGGCGTGCGTCTCCGTGGCGGAAACGGCATGCGTGTCCGTGGCGGAAACCGTACCCGGACCCACGCGGGCGAAGCCCGCCTCCGCGGTCGGAGTCCCGCACTTCTCTCCCCCCTCGTACCCCTCCCCGCGTGACATACGGCACGCTGTTGCCGTGCGGTGCACGTCGTGCCCGGGGCGACCTGACCGGTACGTCACGGAAGGGACCGGTCCGGGCGCCTCGCCCGGCACGGTGTGGGCCTACCCACCCCGCCCGCGCACACAAACCTGTCTCCCGTATGCCCTGAGAGCCGAACGGAAGCGATGACTGAGCAAGCCAGCCCGGCGCGGGACGCCGCGGCCCCGCCGTCCCCCACCGCCCCGGTCCGTACCGCCGCCGTGATCCCCGCCGCCGGGCGCGGCGTGCGCCTCGGCCCCGGCGCCCCGAAGGCGCTGCGCGCGCTGAGCGGCACGCCGATGCTCGTGCACGCGGTGCGCGCGATGGCGCGCAGCAGGGCGGTCTCGCTGGTCGTCGTCGTCGCACCGGCGGAGGAGGTCGCCTCCGTACGCGCCCTGCTCCAGGACCACGCGCTCCCCGAGCGCACGGACTTCCGCGTGGTGGCGGGCGGCGAGACGCGCCAGGAGTCGGTACGGGCCGGGCTCGACGCCCTGCCGGAGGACGTGACCACCGTCCTCGTGCACGACGCGGCGCGCCCGCTGGTCCCGGCGGACACGGTGGACGCGGTGATCGAGGCGGTGCACTCCGGGGCCCCCGCGGTCGTCCCGGCCCTCCCCCTCGCGGACACGGTGAAGGAAGTGGACCCCCGCCCGGCGGGTGAGCCGGAGCCCGTCGTGGCGACCCCGGTCCGCGCCCGCCTGCGCGCGGTCCAGACCCCGCAGGGCTTCGACCGCGCGACGCTGCGCCGCGCGCACGAGGAGGTCGCCGTCTCCGGCGACGGCGCGACGGACGACGCGGGCATGTGCGAGGCGCTGGGCCTGCCGGTGGTGGTGGTTCCCGGCCACGCGGAGGCGTTCAAGGTGACACGGCCGCTGGACCTGGTCCTGGCGGAGGCGGTACTCGCGCGGAGGAGGGCGAACGATGCGTTCTGAGATCCCTCGTGTCGGCATCGGCACGGACGTCCACGCCTTCGAGGCGGGCCGGGAGCTGTGGTGCGCGGGCCTGCTCTGGGAAGGCGACGGCCTGGCGGGCCACTCGGACGGGGACGTGGCGGCCCACGCGGCCTGCGACGCGCTCTTCTCGGCGGCGGGCATCGGCGACCTGGGCGCCCACTTCGGCACGGACCGCCCCGAGTGGGCGGGAGCGGCGGGCGTGACACTCCTGGCAGAGGCGGCCCGCCTGGTCCGCGAGGCGGGCTTCGAGATCGGCAACGTCTCGATCCAGGTCATCGGCGTCCGCCCCAAGATCGGCAAGCGGCGCGCGGAGGCCCAACAGGCCCTGTCGGACGCGGTCGGAGCCCCGGTCTCGGTCTCCGGAACGACAACGGACGGCCTCGGCCTCACAGGCCGCGCAGAGGGCCTGGCGGGCCTGGCGACGGCGGTGGTGTGGCAGGCGGGGTGAGGGGCGCGCGGGTCCGGGGAGGCCCGACGACGAATCGACACCTCGTACGGACCGCTCCCGACGCCTCGCGTCCCGCGCCCTCGCGGACGCCGTGCGGCGGACCGGCTTGGGGGTTGGTTGCGGGGGCGCGGGGGAAGGGTGACGGCGGGAGAGCCATGCGCGATCTGCCGGATATGGCCGAGTGTCCACTCCTTGCCGATATACCGGGCGCCACGTGACAAAACAGCAGGTCACGGAGCTGCTCCCCGCACGCGCGGGGATGGCCCCGCCGTGCCGTCCACGAAGAACGAGTCCGAATCCTGCTCCCCGCACGCGCGGGGATGGCCCCCCAGGATCGACGCGGAGCCGGTGCCGGAGGCGCTGCTCCCCGCACGCGCGGGGATGGCCCAACCGCCCGGGACGCCTGCGAGATGGCGACCGACTGCTCCCCGCGCGCGCGGGGATGGCCTCCCTGCCGTCAACGACCACGTGCGGGGAATCCCGCCCGCCCTCACCGCCCCGCCGCAGGACCTGCTGCCCGGCCCGGGTGGGGTTCGGTGGGCCGCACGCGGGGGCTCTCCGTGGGGTTCGGCGCGGGCCGGTTTCTTTTCGGCTGCCGTCCCCGCTCCCGGCCCCCCTCTTCCCCCCGCCGCCCGGCCCCAGCACCGTCCCGCGCCGTCTACCCTGGACCCCGTGACTATTCGGCTGTACGACACCCGCGCCCGGCAGATCCGTGACTTCTTCCCGCTCGTGCCGGGCTGTGTCTCGATCTACCTCTGTGGTGCGACCGTGCAGGGCGCTCCGCACATCGGGCACATCCGGTCCGGGCTCGATTTCGACATCATGCGGCGGTGGTTCACCTACCGCGGCTACGAGGTCGTTTTCGTGCGGAACGTGACCGACATCGACGACAAGATCATCAACAAGTCCGCCGAGCAGGGTCGCCCCTGGTGGGCGATCGGCTACGAGAACGAGCGGGCGTTCAACGCCGCGTACGACGCCCTCGGCTGCCTGCCGCCCACGTACGAGCCCCGCGCGACCGGGCACATCACCGAGATGATCGAGATGATGCGCACGCTCATCGCGCGCGGGCACGCGTACGAGTCGGGCGGCAACGTCT
This sequence comes from Streptomyces sp. Tu6071, assembly GCF_000213055.1. Taxonomy (NCBI): domain Bacteria; kingdom Bacillati; phylum Actinomycetota; class Actinomycetes; order Kitasatosporales; family Streptomycetaceae; genus Streptomyces; species Streptomyces sp. Tu6071. Next base: position 4,218,311 of record NZ_CM001165.1, read on the forward strand.
ACTTCGACGTGCGCTCCTTCCCGGGGTATCTGGAGCTGTCGCACCAGGAGTTGGACAATCTGCTCCAGCCCTCCGGCGAGGGCGAGACCGGCAAGCGGGACTCGCGCGACTTCGCCATGTGGAAGGCCGCGAAGCCCGGCGAGCCGAGCTGGGAGACCCCCTGGGGGCGCGGCCGTCCCGGCTGGCACCTGGAGTGCTCGGCGATGGCGCACAAGTACCTCGGCGCCGCCTTCGACGTGCACGGCGGCGGCCTCGACCTGATCTTCCCGCACCACGAGAACGAGATCGCCCAGTCCAAGGCGTACGGCGACGAGTTCGCCAAGTACTGGGTGCACAACGCCTGGGTCACCATGAGCGGCGAGAAGATGTCGAAGTCGCTCGGCAACTCGGTGCTCGTGAGCGAGATGGTCAAGCGGTGGCGACCGATCGTCCTGCGCTACTACCTCGCGACCCCGCACTACCGCTCGATGATCGAGTACAGCGAGGAGGCCGTGGCCGAGGCCGAGTCCGCGTTCGGCCGCATCGAGGGCTTCGTGCAGCGCGTCACCGAGCTCAACGGGGGCGAGGTCGCCCCCGCCGCCGAGGTGCCGCCCGCCTTCGCCGAGGCGATGGACGACGACCTCGGCGTGCCGCAGGCCGTCGCCGTGCTGCACACGACCGTGCGGCAGGGCAACAGCGCGCTCGCGGCCGACGACAAGGAAGCGGCGGTCGCGCGGCTCGCGGAGGTACGGGCCATGCTCGGCGTCCTCGGGCTCGACCCGCTGGACCCGCAGTGGGCCACGGGCGGCGAGCAGGCCGAGGACCTGCACGGCGTCGTCGACACGCTCGTACGGCTCGTGCTCAAGCAGCGCGAGGACGCGCGGGCCCGCAAGGACTGGCCGGCCGCGGACGCGATCCGCGACCAGCTCGCGCAGTCCGGGCTCGCGATCGAGGACAGTCCGCAGGGACCGCGCTGGACGCTCGGGCCCCGCTGACCCCCTGCCGGGCCCGCGATTCGGGGCGGGCCCGGCACTTTCCGTACCCTGGTGGGAGCGTCCCTCGTACCTCCATGGGCGCGCACCGACCGGGGACCCCCGCAGCACCAGCAGAAACAGGTAGAACGATGGCCGCGAACAACCGACGCATGTCCGGCAAGAAGGGCGCGCAGATCGGCAGCGGCGGCAAGCGCCGGCGCGGCCTCGAAGGCAAGGGCCCGACGCCGCCCGCCGAGGCGCGCAAGGGGCACGTGAAGAACCGCCTCGCCAACGCGAAGGCGAAGCAGACCCAGCGCCGTACCGCCGCGAAGAGCCGCGGCAAGTCGAGCAGCGAGCTGGTCGTGGGCCGCAACCCGGTCTTCGAGGCGCTGCGCGACGGCGTCCCGGCGACGGCGCTGTACGTGCAGCAGTTCATCGACAACGACGAGCGCGTGCGCGACGCCCTCAAGCTCGCGGCCGACCGCGGCGGCATCCACCTCATGGAGGCCCCGCGCCCCGAGCTGGACCGCATGACGAACGGCCTCAACCACCAGGGGCTCGTGCTCCAGGTCCCGCCGTACGAGTACGCGCACCCCGAGGACCTTCCGGCGGCGGCGTACGACGAGGGCGACGACCCGCTGATCGTCGCGCTCGACGGCGTGACCGACCCGCGCAACCTCGGCGCGATCGTCCGCTCCGTCTCGGCCTTCGGCGGCCACGGCGTCGTCGTCCCGGAGCGCCGCGCGGCGGGCATGACGGCCGGGGCGTGGAAGTCCTCGGCGGGCACGGCGGCGCGCACGCCGGTCGCGCGCGTCACCAACCTGACGCGCGCCCTGGAGGCGTACAAGAAGGCCGGGATCACGGTCGTCGGCCTCGCGGCGGACGGCGAGCACACGGTCGGCGAACTCGCCGCGCTGGACGGCCCCGTCGTGATCGTCATCGGCTCCGAGGGCAAGGGCCTCTCCCGCCTCGTCGGCGAGACCTGCGACTACCGCGTCTCGATCCCGATGCCGGGCGGAGCGGAATCACTCAACGCGGGCGTCGCGGCGGGCATCGTGATGTACGAGGCGGCTTCGCGCCGGGCACGGCGGTAGCGGCTTCGGCTGGGGACGGCGGAGTGGCGTCCCCTTCGCCCGTGTCGTGTCGGGCCTTGACGGGGTCCGGACAGATCGTGGGCGTCAAGGCAGTGTCCAAAGCGGGCGTCACTCGGTTAGATGAGTGTGGACACAAGAACACCCCGCAATCCCACCGGGGGAACCTCGACGGGATTCGACGAACCCCCCTTGCTGGCCATGGTCAAGGTGGCCAGTGATCCGGCGCAGGTGATCGTCAATCACGCGAGTTTCCGTGTGCAGCTTCCCTCCACCGCCCGGGCCTCCTCGCGGGTGGCCGCCGCGCGGGCCGCTGTGCCGCGGCGCGAGCCCGTCGTGGGGACGGGGGGTGCGCGGCGCAAGCCTGTCGTGTGGAACGGCAGTTCCGGGCCCGGGGACACCGCGGCGACGGGACTGCTCGAAGCCGTGCGGACGACCGGCATCCGGCACGGCGAGGCGCCGCGCGCGGCCGGGGAGACCGGCGAGCTGACGCAGGCGATCCCCGCGTACGGAGCCGACGAGACCCAGGCCCTCGTCGAGACGCGGGCCCTCGCCGCCGCGGGCGGGCCCGGGGCGCCGCTGCTGCCGCGGATGCGCGGTTCGGGGAGCGCGTTCGAGGAGGAGGGGCCGCGGTACGGGGGTGTGCCGACGGGGGAGCTTCCGCTCGTCGAGGACCGGTCCCGTACGGGCAGCCGCAAGGACAACGCGCGGCACGGGTACTACCCCGGCCGGCGTCTCAACCTCGGCGTCGTGCTCCTGCCGCTGCGCGTCTTCCTCGGGCTCATCTCCGTCTACGCCGGTATGGGCAAGCTCTGCGACCCCGTGTACTTCGACGGTGGCGAGCGCGGCTCGATGGTGAAGTGGCTGACGTCGCTGCACCCTTGGGCGCTCGCCGAGCCGCTCCGCGACTTCGCGCTCTCGCACCCCGTCGGCGCGGGGCTATCGATCGCGTTCCTCCAGGTCATCGCCGGGGTGCTCACCGTGCTCGGGCTGTGGCAGCGGCTCGCGGCGGCGACCGGCGTCGCGCTCTCGGCGGCGCTGCTCGTGACGGTGACCTGGCGGACCGTACCGGCGTACGACGCGCCGGACTTCATCTATCTCGCCGCCTGGAGCCCGCTCGTCATCGCGGGCGCGCCCGTCTACTCGGTCGACGCGCGGCTCGCCTCGGGCGCGTGGCGCGCGCTCGGGCCGCGCGCCACGCTCGCGGCGCTGCGCGGGCGGGTGCTGCGGCGCGGCTCGGTGCTCGCGTTCGTCGTCATCGGGTGCACGCTCCTCATCGGGGCGATGCTCGGTGCGGCCGTACGGGACGCGGACCGCATCACGGCCCCGGGACCGGGTGAGCAGCCCCGCAACGAGCTGCCCGGCTCGCCGTTCCCGCGCGACGCCGAGAAGCGCAAGCCCAGCAACTCGCCCTCGGCGAAGCCCTCCTCGCCCGCCGCCGAGACCTCGGTGGCGCCGAGCGCGCCCACGTCGGCGCCCCCGCGGTCCACGGGCGGTGAGCAGAGCGGTACGTCGCCGCGGACGCCCGCGCAGGGCGGCGGCGGTACGACGCCGGGGGACACCCCGCAGGCCCCGCCCGCGCAGCAGCAGGCGCCGCAGCAACAGGCCCCCTCGTCCACGGGGGGCGGCGGCCCGGCCTCGGGCTCCGGCGGCGGCGCCCAGGGCTCGGCCCCCGCCGACTCGGCCCCGCAGAGCGGTGGTTCCGGCGAGGGACAGGAACCGGAGAGCGGGGGTGGTCAGGGACTCGGCGGCCTCTTCGGCTAGCGGCGGGCCGGTGGAGTACCGGCCCGCCTGACGAGACCCGGCGACGACGTCCGCCCGGTGCGGTACGGGAGAGGGGCCCACCCGACGGGGGTGGGCCCCTCTCCCGCGTGGGTTCCCGCACCGGGTGCGGGGACGAGCGAGGCGTGCGCGGCCCGCGGAGGATGCTGGGCGCGTGCTGCCGCCCGCCCCGGGCGCCCGTACGGGCCTCACAGCCCCAGGCCCGCTACGGCCCCTCACAGCCTCCGGCGCATCGCCTGGCGGGGCCAGCGGTCCAGGCCGGCCGCTGCCTCTTCGGCGCGGATCTTCCGCAGGCCCGGGGGGAGGGCGGCGGGCGGGACCTCCTCGAAGCCGAGGCGTGCGTAGTACGGGGCGTTCCAGGGGACTTCGGTGAAGGTGGTCAGGGTGAGGGCCTTCGCGCCCTCCGTGCGGGCGTGGGTCGTCGCGTGGGCGATCAGGGTGCGGCCCAGGCCCTGGTGGGCGTGGGACGGGTCCACCGAGACCTGTTCGATGTGGAGGCCGCCGTCGACCCGGTCCGCGATCAGGTAGGCCACGGGGGTGTCGTCGGGGAGCGTGCACACCCAGGCCAGGCCCGCTTGCCGGTGGCGTTCCAGGGTCGCGAGCGAGGGCGGGGCGTCGTCCGCGATCTCCGGCATGCCGAGCTCGCGGAAGGGGGCGCCCGCCGCGACCTCGATGCGCTGGAGGCGGGGGAGGTCGGCGGGGCGCGCGGCCCGGATCGTCATGCCTCGTAGCCCCGTTCCTCCGCCAGTTCCTTCGCCGCCTCCTTCAGGTCCTTCGCCGTGTCGATCGCGCGCCAGTAGGCGCCCTGCGGGATCGGGTAGCCGGCGAGGCGGCGTTCGCGGGCGAGGCGGGGGAAGGCGGTGCGCTCGTGGTCGCCGCGCTCGGGGAGCAGGTTCGTGAAGGCGGGGGAGAGCACGTAGACGCCCGCGTTGACCGAGTACGGGGAGGGCGGGGCCTCGACGAAGTCGCTGATGTGGCCGAAGGTGTCCGTCTCGACGACGCCCCACGGCAGGCGCGGGCGGGCGAGCGCGAGCGTGGCCACGGCGGCGCGTTCCGCGTGGAAGGCGGCCATCGCGCGCAGGCCGAAGCGGGTCCAGATGTCGCCGTTCGTCGCGTACCAGGGCTCGCCCGGGTGCGGGAGGTGCGCGGCGGCGAACTTGAGGCCGCCGCCCCGGCCGAGCGGCTCGGGTTCGATCACCGTCTCGACGCGCAGGGGGAGTTCGGTCTGCTCCAGCCAGGCGATGAGCACGTCGGCGAGGTGGCCGCAGGAGATGACGACGTCCGTGACGCCCTCGCGCGCGAGCCACTCCAGCTGATGGCCGATGATCGGCACGCCCGTGCCCGGGATCTCGACCATCGGCTTGGGCCGGTCGTCGGTGTACGGGCGCAGCCGGGAGCCCTGGCCCCCGGCGAGGATCACGGCCTGGCGGGGCGCCCCGGCGGGCCAGGCGGGGGCGGTGCCCTCGTCCGTGGTCGGGCGCGCGTGCGATTCGCTCATGGCGGCACTTTACGGGGAAGGGGACGGAGCGGGGCGGGGGTGGCCGCCCGGTCACGGGGTGCCCCCCGTCCCGTACGGCCGTCGTCCGGCCCGTACCGCCGTCGTCCGACCGGCGGCGGGCCGTCGTCCGACCGGCGGCGGGCCGTCGTCCGGCCCGTGCGCCGTCCCCGTCCGGCCCGTGCCGCCGGGGCCCGCGTCAGCCCTGCATCGTCGCCACGCCCGTCGCGTACGCCGTGTCGCAGACCGGGCGGGCGAAGGACTGGGCGCGGTTGGGGCCGTAGGCGCGGACGGCCGCCTCTCCGAGGGAACGGGCGAGCGAGACGCAGTGCTTGGCGAGCGAGGGGCGCTCGTGGATCGCCTGCTGGAGGTGGGTGAGGGCGATGCCCGGGTCCTTCTCCTGGAGTTCGGAGAGGAGCTTGGTGCGCAGCACCTCCTCGGGTGCGCGGCGCTTGTTCTTCGCGTCCGCGCCCGCGGGCGAGGAGGCGTCGGAGGCGGAGGCGGTGAGCGTGGAATCGCTCGACCCCTGGGTCGTCCAGCTGACGTGCGTCACGGCGAGCGTCCCGGAGAGCACCAGGACGACGGGCAGGACGAGGGCGAGCGTTCGGCCGATGCGGCGGGCGGTGTAATTCACGCGGGGAAGCGTAGCGCTCCGTGCTGATATAGCGACATTTAGTCACTCTATCGAGTGAGGTAATTCGGTGTTTCGTGGGTATGGAAGTTGACTTCGCAGGTCGGGGAGGGGGTGCTCCAGGGTGCTTCGGCAGGTGCCGGACAGGTGTGGACACGGCGAGGGCCCCGCCCTCCCCACTGCGGGGAAGGACGGGGCCCGTTGGCGCGTGGTTGCCTCTTCGGCCCGTACGGGCCCGTAATGCACCCGTACGAGTGAAGGCAGCGGCGTCAGTCGCTCAGGCGCTCGCCCGTCGAGGTCGCGAAGACGTGGCTCTCGCCGGGGCGCGGGACGACGTGCAGGACCTCGCCCTTGGCCGGGACCGCGCGGGAGTTGCCGCGGATGACCAGGTCCTTCGTCTCGCCGCCGATCTCGACCGTGCCGAAGATGAACGCGTCGGCGCCCGTCTCCTCGACGACGTTGACGGTGACCGGGAGACCGGCCGGGGCGTCCTTCGTGAGACCGGCGCCGGAGCCCTCGGTCTGCACGTCGAAGTGCTCGGGACGGACACCGACGGTGACGGTCTTGTCACCCTTGTCGGAGGCGGCCTTGAGCGCGTCGCGGTTGACCGGGACGACCGAGTTGCCGAACTTCACGCCGCCGTCGGCGATCGGGACCTCGATGAGGTTCATCGCCGGGGAGCCGATGAAGCCGGCGACGAAGAGGTTCGCGGGCTTGTCGTACATGTTGCGCGGCGAGTCGACCTGCTGGAGCAGACCGTCCTTGAGGACCGCGACGCGGTCGCCCATCGTCATGGCCTCGACCTGGTCGTGCGTGACGTACACGGTCGTGATGCCCAGGCGGCGCTGGAGCGAGGCGATCTGCGTACGGGTCGAGACACGGAGCTTGGCGTCGAGGTTCGACAGCGGCTCGTCCATGAGGAAGACCTGCGGCTCGCGGACGATCGCGCGGCCCATCGCGACACGCTGGCGCTGACCACCGGAGAGCGCCTTCGGCTTGCGGTCGAGGTACTCGCTCAGGTCGAGGATCTTCGCGGCCTCCTCGACCTTCTTGCGGATGTCCGCCTTGTTGACGCCGGCGATCTTGAGCGCGAAGCCCATGTTGTCGGCGACGGTCATGTGCGGGTACAGCGCGTAGTTCTGGAACACCATCGCGATGTCCCGGTCCTTGGGGGGCAGGTGCGTCACGTCGCGGTCGCCGATGCGGATGGCGCCGCCGTTGACGTCCTCCAGACCGGCGAGCATGCGCAGCGAGGTGGACTTGCCACAGCCGGAGGGGCCGACGAGGACGAGGAACTCGCCGTCCTCGATGGCGATGTCGAGCTGGTCGACAGCGGGCTTGGTACCGCCGGGGTAGATGCGGGTTGCCTTGTCGAACGTCACAGTGGCCATTGCGGGCCCCCTTCACCGGCAGGAACGTGCCGGACGATCCGAGTAAAGAGAGGAGAAGTGGTGTAGTCCACACGGGTGAACTGCGGGTGACGCTACCCCGGCGTCTGCGGATTGTCAGTAGTCCAGGTCATGTGATGTTCAACCGGCGCTTCACCTCCCCTCTTCGCCCCGCTTCTCCCGGACGCGCCGGTCGCCGGTCGCGGGGTGGGTGGTCACGCTCCGGAAGATGTGCGCCACGGGCGGTCGCGTCGACAGGTCCCGCGGCGCGGCTCCCGCAGCCCGCTCGTGGCACGTCACGCAGCCCGTCGGGCACCCCTCCCGGGATCCCTCGCGGCGGCTGAAAAGGCGTTCTGGTGGGCTCGCCACCCCGCACCTACCATCGGTCCGGTCGGAGCGGACGGGGGACGACGGGGGGACCATGGCTGGCGGACCGGGGGAGCCGGGGCGCCTGGAGAGGCTGCTCAACTGGATCGCGCGGAACTTCGAGCTGCTGCTCGCGGTGCTCGGCGCGATCACCGTCGGCGTCATGGACCTGTTCGGCGACTCGCTCGGCGAGGACGCCACGGCCGGGGCCACGGTCCTCGTGCTCGGTGCCCTCGCCGCCGGCTCGCTGCGCCAGCGCCGCCGCGACGAGAACCTCGCCGACGCGGTCCACGACATCCAGCGGGCCTTCGAGGGCATGCAGATGGTGCGCTCGCTCACGGGCAGCGAGATCGGCGCCGAGCTGCGCAAGGCGCGCGAGCGCAGCGACTTCTGGGCCTTCAAGGGCGGTACGGGCACCTATCTGCGCGCCGTGACGCTGCCGGAGTGCGTGGAACGGGCCCGGGGCAACCGCTCCAACCTGACCTTCACGATCGACATCGTCGACCCCGCCGATACCCCGGCCTGCCGTGCCTACGCCCGCTTCCGCCGCTCGTACGCGACGACGGAGGGCTCGTACGAGCCGGAGGCGTGGACCGAGGAGCGGACGAGCAAGGAGTCGTACGCGACCGTCCTCGCCGCCGGGTGGCACCTCCAGCGCCTGCCCGGCATGACCGTGCACCTCTACTTGTCGTCCACCGCGCCGACCCTGCGCTTCGACGTCTCGCAGTCCCGGCTGATCATCACGCAGGACGACCGCGCCCGGCCGGGCCTCCTCGTCACCGAGAACCACCCGCTGCACCGCTACTACAGCGTCGAACTCCAGCAGAGCCGCAACCAGGCCCGCAAGATCGAGCTCGGCCAGGCCCGCGCCCTCGACAACGACCCGACCAACGACCAGGCGCGGGCCTTCTTCGAGGACCTCGGCCTGCCGCTGCCCACGACCTTCTCCGACACCGACGTGCGGCAGATCGTGGAGAAGGCGCTGCACGCGGAGAACCCGTACCCGATCTGAGCCGCACCGAGCCGTACGCCCCCGTCGCAAGCCGAGCCCAGCCGTCAGCCGCACGCCGCACCGAGCCGCAAGCCCCACGCCGCACCCAGCCGTGAGCCGCAAGCCGTCAACCGCACCGAGCCGCAAGCCGCACCGAGCCCTACCCGATCCGATCCGAGCCGCACCGATCCGAGAGGCCAGGCCGCGCCACGCCATGGATCTGCCCCACGGGATAGACATCGACTACGACGCCCTGCACGCGCTGCTCGCCCCCGGCGCGGGGCCGCCGCCCGCGGACCGTACCGTCGCGAGCGACCTCGCCGCCGCCGCGCTCCGTGCCGTCGCCGAGGGGCGCTGGGACCTGCCCGCGATCCGGCACCCGCTCGGCTTCCTGTGCCTGCCGGTGCTCAGGGACGGGGCGAAGGGGGTGTGCGTGCACCTCTTCGACGGCGACGACGCGGAGGAGGACGCGGGGGGCGCGGACCTCGGGGACGGCACGGGCGGGCGGGACGCCGGGGGTGGGCCGGGCGGCCGGGCGCCCCTCGTCCACGCCCACAGCTGGTCGCTCGTCAGCCTCGTCCTCCTCGGGCGCGTGACGAACCGCTCCGTACGCGTCGTCGACGACCCCGTGGCGCCGACGCACCGCGTGTACGAGGTGCGCAGCGGGCCGGACGGCACGGACGAGGTGCGGCGCACCGCGCGGCTCGTGCGCGCGGAGCCGGGCGGCTCCGAGCGGAGCACGAGCGGTGACGTCTACGTCGTCGGGCCCGGCGAGTTCCACGCGACGGTGGTGGGCGGCGGCCGGCCCGCCGCGACGCTCGTGCTCGGCGCGACGCTGCCGGGGCGCAGCGACATGTCCCTGGGACCGCTGCGCGGTGAGGGGCACCGCTCGGTGCGGGAGATCTGCGACCGGGAAGAGACCGTCGTGGCGGTGCGCGCCGCTCTGAGGAGGATCGATGGACCGGGCGACTGAGGAACAGGGCGACTACGCGGCCGAGTTGCAGGTCGCGCTGGCCGCGGCCGAGGAGGCGGGGCGGATGCTGCGCGCCCGCTTCGGGGACACGTGGCGCATCGGCGTCAAGAGCGAGGACGGCGACGTCGTCACCGAACTCGACCTGGCGGCCGAGCGGATCGTGCTCGGCAGACTGCGCGAGGCGTTCCCGGAGGACCGGGTGTGGTCGGAGGAGGCCGGGGTGCTCGCGGGCGCGGCGGACCGCACGTGGCTCGTCGACCCGCTCGACGGGAGCAACAACGTCGCGATCGGGCTGCCCACGTACGCGGTGGGCATCGGGCTGTGCGTGGCCGGGGCACCCGTGCTCGGCGTCGTCCACGAACCGCACACGGGGGCCACGTGGCACGCGGTGCGGGGCGGCGGGACGTACGGGCGCGGGAGGCGGCTCGGCGCGGACGGCGAGGGTCCCGTCCTGGCGGCGGGGCCCGTACCTGCGGCGGGGCCCGTATCTGCGGCCGTCTCCGTACCTGCCGCCGAGACGCTGCCCCCCGACGTCGCCGTGCCCGCCTCCTCGCCGCGCCTCGTCGTGGCCTGGACGCAGGGGCACTCGGTGCGCAAGGACGACGCGCTCGCGGAGGCGTTGCGGGTCGCGCTGGAGCGGCGCACGCGGCGCGTGCTCGCGCTGTGGGCGCCGCTGCTCGGCTGGTCGATGCTGGCGCGCGGGACGATCGACGGCTTCGTGGGGTACTGCGCGGAGGCGGTGGACTTCCCGCCGGGGGCGCTGCTCGCGCTGGAGGCGGGCTGCGAGTTCCGTACGCTCGAAGGCGGCCCGTTCCGCGTCGGCTTCGCCGGGCCCGACACGACGCGCTGCTTCGTCGCGGGGCGCCCCGGGGTCCTCGACCGGCTGGTGGCGCTCACGCGGGAGGCGGTGGGGGCCGCCGTGGTGTGACCACCTTACGTACGGGCCCTGTTCAGCTCGTCAGGACGAGTGCGCCCGTCGCCGCCGCCGTGCCCGTGAGCGCGAGGACGAGCCCGGTGCCGACGAAGCGCGCGAGGGGCACCTTGACCCCGGCGGTGCGGCAGCGCTCGAACCACAGGAGGGTCGCGAGCGAGGCCCAAGGGGTCACGAGCGGACCGACGTTGGTGCCGATGAGGAAGGCGAGGAGCTGGTCCCTGTTGCCGTCGGGGACGGCGGCCTCGCCCGCGAGGTAGACCGGCAGGTTGTTGAGCACGTTGGAGAGCCCGGCGCCGACCGACGCGGAGCGGAAGAGGCCGCCCGCGCCCTCCTCCGTGCCCATCGCGTGCGTCAACAGCGTATGCAGACCATGGACGTTGACCGTCTCCACGACGAGGAACATGCCCGGCACCATGATCAGCAGGCGCCAGGGGACGAGTGACAGGCGCAGTTCGCCGGGCCTGCGGAGCGCGAAGGCGACGACCACGACGAGCGCGGCGGCGAGCGAGTCCGCCCACAGCGGCACGGGCGCGACCAGGATCGCGACGAGGAAGCCCGCGCAGGCGAGGGCGCACGTGCGGAAGAGGACCGGGTCGGCCGGGCGGAACGCCGTTGTCGGCACGTAGACATCGGCGCCGCGCCGCCCGCGCCTCCAGTACATCGCCCACAGGCACACCGCCGTCGCCGCGATGACGGCCGCCTGCGGGGCCCACATGCGGGCGGCGAGACCCCCCGCGGAGAGCCCGACGCGGTCCGCCGCGAGGAGGTTCGTGAGGTTCGAGACGGGGAGCAGGAGGCTCGCGGTGTTGGCGAGCCACACCGTCGTCATCGCGAGCGGCAGGGGTGCGATGCCGACGCGCGCCGCCATCGCGAGCATGACGGGGGTGAGCAGGACGGCCGTCGTGTCGAGGTTCAGGATGAGCGCCGTCGCGGAGGCGAAGAGCACGCAGAGGCCGAACAGGCGTGCGTAACTGCCCTTGCCGACGCGTGAGATCCCCCCGGCCAGCACGTCGAACACCTGTGCCCGGCCGGTGAGTTCGGCCATGACGATGACGGTCGCGAGGAAGGCCAGGAGGGGTGCCGTCCGGCGGGCCACGTCCCCCGCCGCGTGGGTGGGCAGCGCGCCCGTCGCGAGGAGGAGCAGGCCGCACGCGAGCAGGGCGCAGGCCAGCAGGTCCAAGGGGTGCGGGCGGCGGCGCGGGGGTCTGGGTGTCGGCACGGCGACAGGTTCGCACATGCGCGCGGGGGCGAAGAAGGGTGCGCGGGAGCGGGGCGGCGGCGTGGGGTCCGAACGGTCGTACGGGTCCGTGCGGGCCCGCTGGGGCCCGTGCGGGTCCGTTCCGGCGCCCCGTACCGCACGCGTGCCCGCCCGGCGACTGTACGTACCCCGGCAGGTGCCGACTCGTCCCCGTAACCGGGACTTTTGGCCGGTTGTCCACCGGCGGGGGGTTACCCGGGTTCCTAGGATGGTCGGATGGTGACGGGCAGCACGGACGCGGCGCAGCGGCAGGCCACTTTCTTCATCAGTTACTCCCCGGCCGACGAGGCGTGGGCCTCGTGGATCGCCTGGACGCTGGAGGAGGCCGGGTTCCGCACGGTGATCCAGGCGTGGGACTTCGTCGCGGGCAGCAACTTCATCGACTACATGGACCGCGGCGTGAGCGAGTCCGTCGCGGTCATCGCCGTCCTCTCGCGGAACTACCAGGGCTCGCGGTACGGGCGGATGGAGTGGCAGGCGGCGCTGCGCTCCGAGCCGGACCAGCCGGACCGCAGGCTGCTCACCGTGCGCGTGGACGAGGCGCCCGTCGAGGGGCTGCTCGCGACGATCACGTACGTCGATCTCGTCGGCGTCCCGGACGCGCGGACCGCGCGCGGGCTGCTCCTCACCCGCGTCGGACAGGCGCTGGACGGGCACGCGCGCCCCGGCAGCAGCCCCGCGTACCCGGGCTCGGGCGGCGCCGTGACCGCCCCGGTCCCCGCGCAGTCCTGGCGGCAGCCGCTCACCGGGGGCGGCGAGCGGGGCGGGCGGCGGCGGCCCGGGACCGCCCCGCACTACCCCCCGGCCGTGCCGGGCGGCGCGCGCCAGGAGGCCGTGAACATCCTGCACCTCGCGGGCCCCGAGTTCGGGCGCGGGCGCGAGCCGGAGGAACTGCTCAGGGACATCCAGAGCGACCTCATCGAGCTGCGCGACACGGGCGCTCCCGCGCCTGAACTCGTACTGGTGTCAGGTGATGTGACGGCTTCGGGCTCGCCGCGCAACTGCGCGCAGGCGCTCGACTTCCTCACCGGGCTGCGTGCCCAACTGGGCCTCGCCCCGGGCCGCGTGCTCGTCGTCCCGGGCAACCAGGACGTGAGCGAGGCCGCTTGTCAGGCGTACTTCCACACGTGCGAGGCCGACGAGATCCGCCCGCAGGCGCCCTACTGGCCCAAGTGGCGCCACTTCAGCAGGCTGTTCGGCGAGCTGTACCAGGGGCTCGACGCCGTCTTCGGCGCCGACCAGCCCTGGACGCTCTTCCCCGTCCCCGAACTGCGCACCGTCGTCGCCGGGTTCAACTCCTCGATCGCGCGCACGCACCGCCTGGAGGACCGGTACGGGCTGGTGGGCCGGGCGCAGGCCGCGTGGTTCGCGGAGGCGCTGCGGCGCTACGAGGACGAGGGCTGGCTCCGGGTCGGGCTCGTCCGGCACCCGCTCCTGGCCCCCGCCCGGACCGGCGGGAACGGGGGCGAGGGCCCCGGCCCGCTCCGGGACACCGAGGTCTTCCAGCGCCTCCTCGCGCCCCGGCTCCACGTGCTCCTGCACGGCCCCGGCGGGGACGGCCGGGGCCAGGGCGCCGTGCCCACGCACGGCGAACTCCCCTCCGCCACCGGCACCTTGCCGCTCTTCGGTGCCGCCGGACCGGCGCGATTCAGCCTCCTGCGCATCGGCGCGCAAGGGGTCGAGCGCTGGTCACCGCGGACGGAGGGGGCCACGGAGGGCGCCGCCGTCTTCCCCGTCGACTGGCGCGCGGCGCCCCGCTTCCCCGGCGGCGCGGAGGACGAGGAGGGCCCCGCGCGGGACGCCGCGCACTCCGACAACCGCGCCGTCAACGACCCCGGCGCCCAGCTCGCCGAGCGCGTCAAGGACGTGCTGCGCGCGCGGCGCCCCGGGGTGCGCCTGCGTGACGTACGCCCCGCCCTGCCCGAGGACCTGACGCAGGTCGTCGCCGCGTGGGACGAGGACGGCGTCGTACGGCTCCTGCGCGTCGCCGTCCAGCCCGGCACCCTCACCGACGCCGACCTCGACCGCTTCCTCGCCCAGGCGCACGCCGACGACGCGGGCACCGAGGCCGAGCTGGTGTACGCGGGCGAGCGCCCCGAGCCGGGGCTGCGCGAGCGGGCCGCGCGCGGCGGGGTGCGGGTGCGCAGCTTCCTGGAGCTGCAAGGGCTCATCGACCTGCGCGAGTACGTCGCCGCGCAGACCGCCGAACTCGCGGGCGACGGTGCCTACGCACCCGAGTTGTACCTGCCGCAGCGCTACCGCGACGAGATCCACCCCGGCGACGAGGAGGGCGAGGACCTCGTCGAGGAGATGCTCCGCCTCCTGGAGACCGACCAGGGCCGCGTGCTCCTCCTCCTCGGCAACTTCGGCCACGGCAAGACCTTCGCGCTGCGGGAACTGGCCCGCCGCATCCCCGAACGCCTGCCGCACCTCGCCCCGTTGCTCATCCCGCTCCGCTCCCTGGACCGCTCGCACAGCCTCGACGGGCTCGTCGCCGCCCACCTCGCCAACCACGGCGTCGACGTCATCGACCTGCGGGCCCTGCGCTACATGCTCCGCCAGGGCCGTGTCGTCCTCCTCTTCGACGGCTTCGACGAACTGGTCAACCGCGTCAGCTACGAGCGCGCCGCCGACCACCTGCACACCCTCCTCAACGCCGCCGTGGACCGCGCCAAGATCGTCATCAGCGGCCGTACCCAGCACTTCCGCTCCCGCGAGCAGGTCCTCACCCCGCTCGGCGAGCAGGTCGGACTCCTCCCGCAGCGCCGGCTCCTCTCCGTCGAGGGCTTCACCCCCCACCAGATCCGCCGCTACCTCACCAACTACTACGGCGACGAGCCGACCGCCGCCCGCCGCTACGAACTCCTCCTCGGTATCCCGCAGTTGCTCGACCTGTGCGGCAACCCCCGGCTGCTCAGCTTCGTCGCCGCGCTCGACGAGGACCAGGTACGGGCCGTGGCGCGCTCCGAGGGCACGCTCAGCGCGGCCCGGCTCTACGAGGACGTCTTCAGCACATGGCTGCGCTTCGAGGAGCGGCGCGGGCAGGGCGGCCCCGGCGCGGCGCCCGGACTGGAGCTGGACCAGCTCTGGCGGGCCGTGACGGCGATGGCGCTCAGGCTCTGGGAGAGCGGGCGCGGGAGCCTGCGGCTCGACGAGCTGACCGAGATCGTCGCCGAGACCTTCGGGCGCGGCAGCGACGGGATGCTCTTCGCGCAGGAGGCGCAGGCGGTGGGCGCGGGCACGCTCCTCATCCGCGTCGACGACGGCATCTTCCACTTCATCCACGAATCGGTCATCGAGTGGCTCGTGGCGAGGGAGGCCGCGCGGCGCCTCGGCGAGGACGACGACGCGCTCCTCGCCCGACGCGAACTCTCCCCGCTCGCGGTCGAGTTCTTCTGCGACCTGGCCGACGGGGAACGCGTCACCGCGTGGGCGCGGCAGACGCTGGAGAGCCCGGGGCAGGGAGCGGGCGAGGCGGGGGCCGGTACCGGCGGGGCGGGCGCGGGGAGCCGCGCCGCGCAGGGCGCCACCGACGCCGCCCGTACCAACGCCTACCGCATCACCCGCCGCCTCCGCGTGCCCGCCGACGTCGACCTGCGGGGCGTGCACTTCCCCGGCGAGGACCTCTCCGGGCGCGACCTGTCCGGCCTCGACCTCACCGGCGCCAACCTCACGGACGCCCAGCTCACCGGCGCCAACCTCTCCCACGCCGTCCTGCACGGCGCGCGCCTCGGCGGCGCCCGGCTCGACGGCACCGACCTGCGCGAGGCCGACCTCCGCCACGCCGACCTGCGCCGCGCCCGCCTCATCGGCGCCGATCTGCGCGGCGCGCGGCTCGCCGGGAGCCGCTGGCGCAGGGCCGTCCTCATCCGTACCGAGATCGACGAACAAGCAGCCCGTTCAGCGGAGTTGGCCACCGCGACGATCGCTCCGGGGATGCCCCTGGAGACGGTCCTGCGCCCGGCCGCCGTGAGCGTCCCGTACGGCTTCAGCAGGCAGCAGGGGCGGCTCCCCGAGCCCGTCGCGTACAGCCCGGACGGGGAACTCCTCGCGGCGGGCAGCCAGGACGGCTCCGTCCTGATCTGCGCGCCCGAGAACGGCGAGGCGCTGCGCGTCCTGCACGGCCACACCGACCGCGTCTACGCGATCAAGTTCCGGGACTCGGTCCTCGCGACGGGCAGCGCGGACGGCACCGTACGCCTGTGGGACCCCGTCTCCGGCCGCTGCCGCGCCACGCTCTCCGTGCACCCCGACGGCGTGTGGCCCATCACGCTCAACGCGACCGGCACGGTCCTCGCCACGGGCGACGGCGACGGGGTCGTACGCCTGTGGGACACCGCGAGCGGCGAGCAGACGCACGCCTTCCCCGGGCACACCGTCCTCGTCTACACGACCGTCTTCAGCCCCGACGGGCGCACGCTCGCGACGGGCGACAGGAGCGGCACCGTACGCCTGTGGGACACGGCGACGGGAGCGCTCGTCGCGAGCCTCGGGCCGCACCAAGGTCCGGTTTTCCGCGTCCGGTTCAGCCCCGACGGCACCCTGTTCGCGACCGCGGACGAGGGCATCGACGACCACGGCACCGTACGGATCTGGCGCGCCTCCGACCAGCGGCTCCTGCACGAGATGCACGGCCACACGGGACGCGTCTACACCCTCGACTTCCACCCGGACGGCGACCTCCTCGCGAGCGGTGACACCGACGGCGGCGTACGCCTGTGGGACCCGCGCACGGGGCTGCCGGGCCCGGCGCTCGACAAGGGCGCGGGCGGCGTCTACCAGGTCGTCTTCGCCGACGACGGACGCCACCTCGCCGCGTGCCACTCCAACGGCGCGGTCCGGCTCTGGCAGCTCTCGGCGGGCCACGAGGGCTACGAGGCCGCCCCCGAGCGCTTCCAGCCCACCCCGCACCAGGGCTCCGCCTGGGCCTGCCGCTTCCGCCCCGACGACACCCAGCTCGTGACGGCGGGGGACGACGGCGTCGTGCAGATCTGGGACGCGGCGACGGGCCAGGGCAAGCCGATCCTGCGCGGGCACGGGCGGCGCGTCAACGCGGTCGCCTTCGACGCGACGGGCACGCGGCTCGCGAGCGCGGGCAGCGACGGGACCGTACGCCTGTGGGACGTGGCCACCGGGCGGCGGCTGCACGAACTCGTCGGCCGCGGGGACCGGTTGATCTCGGCGGCGTTCAGCCCCGTCGGCACCGTCCTCGCCACGGCGGGCAGCACGGGGCACGTCTACCTGTGGGACGCGGACGGCGGCGCGTTCCTGCGCGAGCTGGACGTCGAGACCGACCGCACCTGGGCGGAGGCGTTCAGCGCGGACGGCGAGGAGATCGCCACCGCCAACGACGACGACTCGGTGCGCCTGTGGCGCCGCGCGACCGGCTCCCACGGCCTCCAGCTCGACGGCCACCAGGGCCGGGTGCGGTCCGTCGCCTTCGCGAAGGACGGCGCGACGATCGCGACGGGCTGCGACGACGGGCGCGTACGGCTGTGGCACACCAGGGGCGGCGCCCTCGCCGCGACCCTGAGCGCCCACACCGACCGCGTCTACGCGGTGGCCTTCGGCCCGGACCTCTCCTGGCTCGCGAGCGCCTCGTGGGACGGCACGGCTGTCATCTGGCGCGACGGCGCCGCGCGGCACGTACTGCGCGAGCACACGGGCAAACTGTGGACGGCCGCCGCGCACCCCACGCTCCCCCTCCTCGCGACAGCGGGCGACGACCGCGTCATCCGCCTGTGGGACCCGGCGACGGGCGCGCGCGTGGGCGCCCTCACCGGCCACAGCGGACGCGTCTACTCCCTCTCGTTCAGCCCCGACGGCGGACACCTGGCGAGCGCGGGCGACGACGGAACGGTGCGGCTGTGGCGGGTGACTGGGGACGCCGTCACGCCGAAGGCGACGCTCGTCGGCGTCCAGGGCGGCTGGGCGGCCTTCACACCGGACGGCGGCTACAAGGCGGAGGGCGAGGTGGGCGGCGAGTTCTGGCACGTCGTCGGCATGACGAGGTTCGCCCCGGGCGAGCTGGACCGGCACTTGCCGGGGGCGCGGAGGCTGGCGCGGGGGGAGGAGCTGTGAGGGGCGGTGTGACGGGGGTGTCGGAGGAACTGTGAGGGGGGCGGTGTGACGGGGGCGTCGGAGGAGCTGCGAGGGGCCGCCGGGCGCTCCGAGCGGCGGGCCCGGTCCTCCCGCCCGGTGCCGGGCCCGGCGGTGGGAGGCTGGGGACATGAGCGAGCCCGCGCGCGACGACACGTCCCCGTCCCGTGCGGCGGCGCGTTCCGCGTGCCCCGTACGGCCCGTCCCCAACGGGCCCGGACGACGGGACGGTTATCTGGTCACCGGCTACGCCGAGGCCCGGCAGGCCCTCGGCGACGTCCGGCTCTCGAAGGACACGGCCGCCTTCTTCGCGGGCAGGGAATCGACGCGTGACCCGCGCCCCGCCTTGGCACACCACATGCTGGCCAGCGGCCCCCCCGGGCACACCCGGGTGCGGAAATTCGTGACCGGGACCTTCACCACGGGGGCCGTCGCCGCGCTCCGCCCCGCGATCGCCCGGATCACGGACACGCTGCTCGACCAGTGGCCCCCGGGCGAGCCCTTCGACTTCGTCGCCGGGCCCGCGGCCCCTCTCCCCGTCGCCCTCGCCGCGCTGCTCCTCGTCGCAGGCCACGAGACGACCACCAACCACCTCGGCAACGCCCTCCTGGCTCTCCTCCTGTACGCCGCCGAGCGCGACCGCCTCCGCGCGCACCCCGACGCCGTCCCGGCCGCGCTCGACGAACTGCTCCGCTACGACTCCCCGGTCAGCACGGCCACCTTCCGCTTCACGACCGAGCCCGTCACGCTCGGCGGCACGGAGATCCCCGCAGGCCACCCCGTCCACATCGCGCTCGGCGCCGCCAACCGTGACCCCGCCCGCTTCGCGGCCCCGGACACCCTCGACGCCGCGGGACACCTCGCCTTCGGCCACGGCATCCACCGCTGCCTCGGCGCCCTGGCAAAGGCGGAGGCCGAGATCGCCCTGGGGGCGGTACCGCGCCGCTTCCCCGATATCCGCCTCGCCGTCCCGCCCGAACACGTCCGCTGGCGCCGGACCCGCCCGGTCCGCGGCCCGGAGTCGCTTCCGGTCCGCCACGGGCAACCGACCCCGTAGGAAGCGGGCCGACGCGAACAGCGAAAGCCCAGATCAGAGGCGGTCCGAGCAGCGGCTTCAGACCGTCGAGTTCGTGCGCGGCGCATGCACGGAACCTCAGCGCAGCTGTCGCGGGACAGCTACGTCTCACGCCGATCGCCGAAGGTCCACAAGGGGTGTGGGGCGCCGCCGCACGCCTTGCGGCAGTGCGGCCCGCGGTCGGCTATTCCGTGGCCGGACACCTCGATTGCTCCGGCGAACACCGTGGTCCTTCGGATGTGGGGGGCGAATCCCGTCTCGACGGAGTCGGGCAAGCCCAGAGTGCACATCCGCAGTGGCCCTTGCGCCGGGCGTCCGTGTGCGACGCGGCCCGGCTGCTCTCGCTGGGCAAGGGACAGCCGGGCCTTCTGCCGCATCGGCATTGCTGTTGCGGGTTCAGCTGATTGCGCGGAAGGGAGCGAAGTCAGCGGGCATGTCGACCTTGGTCGCCTTGCCGGTGGCTGGGTCCCGGTGTCCGATGAGCTTCGTGCCGGAGGCGCCCACCTGGGTGTACCAGAGGTCGAAGGCGCCGCTGTGGTCGGCGTCCCCGGGGGAGGTGAGGAGGGGGTTGGCGGTGGTGGTGAGGGTGGTGGTCATCTTCACCCCGTGCGCGAGGTCGGGCAGTCCGTCGTCGTCCGTGCCGGGATAGATGTACACGTCGCCGGTGCTCCGGTCGCGGGCGCCGAGGTCCACGTGTCCGTCGCCATCGGTGTCGCCGGGCGCGAAGAGATCCATGCTCGCCCAGGCGTTGTCACCGAGCAGGACGGGATCGTGCTCGGTGTCGAGGCGGTTGTCTTCAGTGGCGTAGTAGAGCCAGAGCTGCTCGCCCTGCTTGACGAGGAGATCAGGGTGCCCCGGGGTGTCAGGGGTTCCGTCGCCGTCGTAGTCGAGGGCACCGTCGACGTCACCGATGGCGAGGATCTGGTCGGCGTTCTGCCAGTGGTTGTTGCTGTCTTCGTAGACGGTGAGTTCCTGGCGGGCTCCGCCGTCCTCTTCGGTGCAGTCGGTGCAGGCGAAGCCGTAGCCGTTGTTCGGGTGGATCCACAGACGGTCGGCGTCGGCGGTGTCGTCGTGCCGGGCGGCGATGAGGTCCTCGTAGCCGTCGCCGGTCCAGTCACCACGGTGGGTGACGCGCACGCCCTTCCAGTTGGAGTGGGAGGCTTCGTTGGCGACGTCCGCCACCGTCCCGTCACCGGCTCCGTACATGCGGTGCAGGACCTCGTCCTTGTCGATGGCCCAGAGGTCGGGGTTGCCGTCGCCGTTGATGTCGCCGGGCTGGTCCGCCTGTTCGAGGCCGAGGACGAAGAAGATGTACGTGGCCGCGTCCGAGACATTGCCGGCCTTGTCGATGCTCTGGGCGTACAGCGTGTGCGTCCCTGCGGCTGTGGGGGTGAGCTTGGCGCTGACCGAGCCCCCTGCGGCCGAGGGTGTCAGGGCGTGCTTCGTGGTGTCGGAGTCGGTCCAGTACTGGTACTTGGCCACGTCCTTCACGCCTCCGCTGGCGATCGTGAAGGTCCCGGGGGCGCGGACGCGGCCGGTGGTGGTCGGTACGCCGTCCGAGCTGTCGGGGAAGTCCTTCGAGGTGACCGTGGGCGGTGTGCTGGGTCGGTTGGGGTCGAAGACGAAGCGGCAGCCCGCGGCCCCGAGGGTGGGTGTCCAGTCGGACTTGGCGGTGGCGTCGCTCGCCTGGGCCTTCCAGGAGAAGTTGCCGTTCGCGTCGTTCAGGTACTTGCTGAGCGTGGCCTTGGGGACCTTGACCTTCGCGATGGTCCCGGAGGTCACCGAGACGGTCTGGTCGAAGAAGACCTTGGCCTTGTCGTCGTGGTGGCCGGTGGCCCAGAGGTGGAAGCGGGCGGTGACGGTGCCGCCGTCCTTGTCGCTGACCTTGGCGGTCAGGGTGACGTCGGTGTTGCCGATGAGGCCGTAGGGCGCCGTGTCACCGCAGCCCTTGCTGTTCTTGGTCGACGGAATGGTGTCCAGCCCGGTGGGGGCGCTCGGCGGTGTGTTGTAGGTGGTGGACATGACGGCGGACTTGGCGTCGAACTTCTTCCAGCCGTAGACGTCGCTCTCGTTGTCCGCCGACAGCTCCAGGGTGATCGTGTTCCACTTGCTGGAGGCCGCGTCCTTGGCGCCCTTGGTGATGTCGAACGCGAGGTTGCCGCCCGGGCATCCGGAGCCCCAGCCCTTGGCGTCCGTGACGTCGTCCATCTTCTCGCGGCGCGTGGGGCGCTTGTTCCAGGTCGTGGAGGCGCCGATGACGGCGGTGCGCCACAGGTTGACCTTGCGCTTGGTGCACGACCAGGACCAGGTGTTCTTGATCCGGAACGTGGACTTGGTGACCTGCTTGTCCGTGTTCCACAGGTTCTTGGTGTTCATCCGGAAGTACGAGCGGGCCAGGCCGTTGGTCTCGTCCTCGTAGCCCGCGCGCGCCTCGTTGGTCGTCTTGCCCGAGCCGCCCCAGCCGGCGCCGTTGAAGAACGAGCTGTTGGGGTACTTCTTGTAGGCGATGGTCCAGGAGTAGCGGGAGCCGTCGACATAGGGGTCGATGTAGACCGGGTACTGGGTCTTCTCGCCGTTCAGCAGGTCCTGGTCCGGGTGAAGCCGCAAGTTGTCGCCGTCGATGCTCACGGGCATGGCCGCCTCGTTGGCGCCGTGCGGTGGTTCGAACTCGCTTGTGTCCGCGGCGGTGCCCGCCTCCTGGGCGGTGCGGGCAACGACGGGGTTCGAGGTGGTGGTGCTGTCCCACATGCGGGGCGTGGGCGCGGTGAAGACGAGCTGACCGGTGGGGTTGAGCGCGCTCATGTTGCCGTGCTCATCGGCCTGGAGTGACACGCCGTCGGACTCGAGGGCGTAGGTGAGGGTCTTCAGGGCGGGGTCGGAGGCCGCTTCGGGACTCTTGATGACGAGTAGCTGGGCGAAGCCGGTCGCTCCTGCCCGAAGCTTGAGGTCGACATCGGGAAGCACGTCGGGGTATGTGGCGGTGTCGTCGGCGATCGTCGGTGACGGCAGAGGCATGGGCCACGTGAAGGTCAGTGTGCGGCCGTCCCGCGTGATCGAGGCGAGCGTACGGTCGCCACCGCCCCCGAAGCGCATGCCGACGCTCGTGGCCTGCGGCCGGAGCGCGCCGTCCGGCTCCCGGTGGAGCCGGGTGTCGATGTCGACGAACGCGCCATTCTGCCGCGTCCACTGGGCGACGGCGTACCGGTCCTCGGTGAACGTCCCGTCAGGGTTGGCGAACACCTGTGATGTCTCGGTCCTGCGCGCGAGCACCTCTACGGAGTCACCGTTGTCGGCCGCCTGTTGAGCTGCCTCGGCCTCCGGACTGTCCGCGAGGCCCTGCCCCTGAGAGGCCCCTGCTGCGGTGGCCGGCACGGCCGCGGCTGTGAGCGCCGATGCGGCAACAAGAGGCAGAAGAAGGCGAGTTGTAAATCTCTTCCGCCTCCAAAGAATTCTCTTCATTACTTCTCCTATACGTGACCTTCACGAATGCGATCGCGGCGGACTTTACCTCCCCGGTGCCAGGGGTGCGTGGCCTGGCCCGCTGCGCGGCGGCAGCTTAGCGCTCGCTTCTGTCCACTTTATGGAGATTTTCGCGGTGCATGTCAGCCCAAAATGCCAGATGGGCTTCCCGTGTTGCTATTCCATGAGGAATAACAACATTTGCGACATTCTAAGTGTGTGCGGGTCGAAATTAGATGAGAGTCTGGTGGCATCTTTCGCGAAGTCCTTTACTGTTGCTAAAT
Organism: Streptomyces sp. Tu6071; assembly: GCF_000213055.1. Taxonomy (NCBI): domain Bacteria; kingdom Bacillati; phylum Actinomycetota; class Actinomycetes; order Kitasatosporales; family Streptomycetaceae; genus Streptomyces; species Streptomyces sp. Tu6071. Next base: position 4,241,090 of record NZ_CM001165.1, read on the forward strand.
TTTCCGACTGCATATTGTGAAGAGGAAGGGTGTGTTGTGCTCGAAAAGCGAAGAGCCTCGCGGGGTGGAGGACGCCGTCGTGAGACGGGCCCGGGGAGAGGCCGACGACGGATCAGGTGGGTGGCCGGTGGCCTCGCCGGTCTGCTGGGCGCGGGGCTCATCGGAGGGCCTGTGGCTGAGGCGGCCGGGCTGAACCTGGTGGACCTTGTGCGGCAGAAACCCGTGCCGACCTCTGACGCGAAGACACATGGTCTCCAGATCAAGGACGAGACGCAGGGGCGTGCGTGGAAAGCCCCCGAAGTTGCCTGGCCGAAGGCCGGCGCCACCGCCGTGACGCTGCCCGGGACGGGGCGGACGCGGGTGAAGGCCGATGGCTTGCCCGTCGAGATACGTCGCGCGAAGGCACAGGAGGGACCGAGCAAGGCTGACGTCCAGCTCCTGGACCGCGAGACGTCGCGGCGCATGGGCATCGAGGGGATGGTCCTCGCCGTGCGCCCGACCGCGGGCATGGCGGGCAAGGCCAACGTGCGGGTGGATTACCGGGCGATCCGTGGAGCGTACGGAGCCGACTGGGCCTCGCGGCTGACGCTGAAGCGGCTGCCCGACTGCGCGCTCGACGCACCGGGTTCCGCCCACTGCGGCACGGGCGAACCACTCGCCTCGGTCGTGAACGACACTGCCGCCGGTACCGTCTCCGGAAACGTCTCCCTCGGCAAGGCTGAGAGGGAAACACAGGCCGACCCGGTAACGACCGCGCCGTCCACGACCCGCTCGGCGACGGGTCTTTCGGCTGCGCGCGGTACGGTCCTGCTGGCCGCGACGGCGTCCGCGTCGGGTGCTGCCGGTGACTTCGGTGCCACGTCGCTGGCTCCTTCGTCGAACTGGTCGGCCGGTGGCTCCAACGGTGGTTTCACGTGGTCGTACGATCTCGACACCCCTGAGGTCCCGGGCGGTGTCGAGCCCGAACTATCGCTCGGCTACAACTCGCAGTCGGTGGACGGCCGTACGGCGGCGACGAACAATCAGGCCAACTGGATCGGTGACGGCTGGTCGATGGAGCCGGGCTACATCGAGCGCCGGTACATCTCCTGTTCGGACGACGTGAAGGACGGCAATGGCACCGACAAGAGCGGTGACCAGTGCTGGAAGTCGGACAACGCGGTCCTGAACCTCGGTGGCCAGTCGAATGTGCTCGTCAAGGACGACACGAGCGGTCAGTGGCACCTGGAGAGCGACGACGGCACGAAGGTCGCCAAGCTCAGCAGCACGGACCGGGGCAACGGCGACAACGACGGCGAGTACTGGCGGGTGACCACGCCGGACGGCACGCGCTACTACTTCGGCTACAACCGCCTGCCCGGCTGGAGCAGCGGCAAGCCGGAGACGAACTCGACGTGGAACGCGCCGGTGTTCGGCAACCAGAAGGGCGAGCCCTGCCACGCGGACGCGTACAAGGACTCGTGGTGCCAGCAGGGGTGGCGGTGGAACCTCGACTACGTCGTGGACCCGCACGACGACGCGATGGCCTACTACTGGCAGAAGGAGTCCAACTTCTACGGCCGCAACGTCAACCCGGACACGGGTGCGTCGACGGCGACCACCTACGACCGTGGCGGCTGGCTCGACCACGTCGACTACGGGCTGCGCGCCGACTCCGTTTACAGCGAGAAGGCCGCCGCCAAGGTCGCGTTCACGACCTCGGAGCGGTGCCTGAGCGACTGCGGCACCTTCGACTCCGCGCACGCGAAGAACTGGCCGGATGTCCCCTTCGACCGGTACTGCAAGAGCGGCGAGGAGTGCAAGGACCGCTACTCGCCGTCGTTCTGGACGCGTAAGCGGCTCACGAAGATCGACACCTCGGTTCTCGTCGGCGACGCCTACAAGCCGGTCGACTCCTGGGCGCTGGCGCATCAGTTCCCGTCCACGGGGGACGGTTCCTCTCCCGCACTGTGGCTCGCTTCGATCGAGCGGACAGGTCACACCGGCACGGGCGATGTGACGCTGCCGAAGGTGACGTTCAAGGGTCAGCAGCTCGCCAACCGTGTGGAGGGGGCCACGACCGGTGGCCGCCCCGATCCCGTACCGCCACTGGTCCGCTACCGCGTCTACGCGGTGAACACCGAGTCGGGTTCGACGCTCGGTGTCACGTACTCGGCCCCGGACTGCAAGCCGGGCGTCATGCCCAAGCCGGAGTCCAACAACCGGCGTTGCTACCCGGTGATCTGGTCCCCGCCCGACTCCCCGGGCGCGGAGTACGAGCCGTACCTGGACTGGTTCCACTCCTACGTCGTCACTCAGGTCCTGGAGAGCGACAACACCGGCGGCGCTCCGGTCAAGGAGACGGACTACAGCTACCTGGACGGGATGGGCTGGGCGAAGGAGGAGGCCGACGAGTTCACGAAGGCCAAGTACCTCACCTACGGCGACCGCAAGGGCTACGGCCGTGTCCAGGTCCGTACCGGCGCCCCCGCCGAGGGCAAGCAGACCCTGACCGAGTACCGCTACTTCCGCGGCATCAAGGACGCCAAAGTCACCGATCACGAGGGCACCGCGGTCACCGACCACCCGGCCTTCGCCGGTATGACCCGTGAGGAAGCCACGTACAGCCAGGACGGCGGCACCCTCGAATCCACCACGAGCTACACCCCGTGGCACTCGGCAGCTACCGCCACCCACAAGCGCGAGGGGCTGCCCACGCAGTACGCGTACGCGACCGGCGGCGCCACCGACGTCTCCCGCACGTCGCTGGGCGAGGGCAAGTGGCGTACGACGCGTACCGAGCGCACCTTCGACGACAACGGCCAGCCGCTCACGGAGTCGGAGCTGGGCGACACCGCGAGGGGCGGCGACGAGGAGTGCACCACCACCTCGTACGCCAAGAACGTGGACAAGAACATCCTCACCCTCGTCAAGGAGGTCAAGACCACCGCCAAGGCCTGCGGCGAGTCCACCTCCCTGCCCGACGACCTCATATCCGTCGAGCGGCACTACTACGACGGCGCCACCAGCCTCGACACCGCACCCGCCACGGGTGACGTGACACGCCTGGACGAACAGGACGACAAGGGCACCGGCTACCTCACCACTGCCACCCACACCTACGACCAGCACGGCCGTGAGCTGAGCGAAACGGACGCGGACGGCAAGACGAGCAAGACCGCCTACACCCCGGCCACGCTCGCCGCGCCGACCAAGGTCACCGAGACGAACGCGCTCGGCCACGTCACCACCACCGAGTACGATCCCGCCCGCAACCTGGCGACCGGTGTCGTGGACCCCAACGGCAAGCGCGCCGACGCCGAGTACGACGGCCTCGGCCGCACCCTGCGCGCCTGGACACCGGCCTGGCCCAAGAGCGCCCATGCCACACAGCCGGTCCAGGAGTTCGCGTACACCGTCTCCACCACGGCGGCGAACGCCGTCGCGACCAAGTCGCTCCAGTACGACGGCTCCTATGTCACCACCTACGACATCCTCGACGGCCTGCTCCGTAGCCGCGAGACCCAGGCGCCCGCGTACGGTACGAAGAACCGTCTGATCACCGAGACGCTCTACGACACCCGCGGCAACGCGTACAAGAGCTACGACTCCTACTACGCGGACGGTGCCCCCGCGGCCGCGCTGACCAGTACACCGGACAACAAGGTCCCGTCCATGACGGAGAACCTGTACGACGGGCAGAACCGCGTCACCGATTCCATCTCCCGCAAGTTCGGCGACGAGACCTGGCGCACCCGCACCCAGTACGCGGGAGACCGCACCACGGTCATCCCGCCGGCGGGCGGCAAGGCGACCACGACGGTCACCGACGCCCTCGGGCGCACGAGTGAGCTGTACGAGTACACGAACGCGGCCCGCACGGCCTCGCAGAAGACCTCGTACACGTACGGCAAGTGGGACGAGCCGGTGAAGGTCACCGACCCGGCCGGCAACACCTGGACCCACACCTTCGACGCGCGCGGCCAGGAGGTCCGCACCGACGACCCCGACAAGGGCACGACGACGACCGGCTACGACAAGCTCGGGCGCGCCACGGCGGTCACCGACGCGCGAGGCATCACGCTGACCACCACCTACGACGCGCTCGGCCGTGAGACATCGGTCAAGAAGGGGTCCACGACCCTGACCAGCCGCGTGTGGGACACGGTCGCCAAGGGCCAGCCCACTTCGAGCACCCGAGTGGTGGACGGCAAGGAGTACACGAGCGCGACGACCGCGTACAACGACGATTACCAGCCCACCGCCAGCACCGTCACCATCCCCGACCAGGCCGGACCGGTCGCGGGCACGTACGACTGGACGTTCGGGTACAACAAGTACACCGGACAACGGGAATGGGTGAAGCAGCCCGCTGTCGGCAACCTGCCCAGCGAACGCGTCACCAGCGTCTACGGCGAGGGAAACCTGCCCTTCAAGACGACCGCGGGAGCCCTCGTCCTGGTCAACAACACCACGCGTGACGCCTGGGCCCGCCCGACCCGGCTCGAATTCGGGCCGCTCGGCAAGAGGCTCTATCGCAGCCGGATCTACGACGAGCAGACCGGTCGCCTCACCCGGCAGATCACCGACCGGGACCTCGCCCCGCAGCGTGTGGACGACTCGTCGTGGACGTACGACGACGCGGGGAACATCACCTCGCTCACGACCGCGTCCGGGCAGGACACGGCCCGCACGGTCGACACGCAGTGCTACACCCAGGACGCACTCGGCCAGCTAACCGAGGCCTGGACGGCCACGAAGGACTGCACGGCCAAGCCCTCCTCGGCCACGGTCGGCGGCCCCGCCGCGTACTGGCAGTCCTTCACCTACGACGCGGTCGGCAACCGCACCGAGCAGGTCGATCACCAGAGCGGAGCGACCACCACCTACACGCAGCCCGAGCCCGGCAAGACGTTGCCGCACGCGGTCCAGACCGCGACGGTCAAAGGAGGCGCGGACGACGGCCGCAAGGACACCTTCGGCTACGACAAGGCGGGCAACACCACCACGCGCGCGCTCGGCACCCGTGCGCAGTCTCTGGTCTGGGACGACGAGCAGCACCTGAAGTCGCTCACCGAGAACGGCAAGAGCACCGATTACGTCTACGACGCGGATGGCTCACGCCTCGTCGCCCACCAAGCGGACGGCAGCACGACCCTGAGCCTGCCAGGCGGCAACGAACTCACCGTCACCGCAGCGGGGGCCAAGGACGCCACCCGCTACTACACCCACGGCGACGAGACCGTGGCCGTGCGCACAGGGAAGGGATTCAGCTACCTCATCAACGACCACCAGGGCACGGCGCTGACCGCCGTCACCGCCGGAACCCTCCTCATCACCCGCCGCCGCCAACTCCCCTTCGGCCAGTCCCGCTCGGAGGACTCCGAAACCATCCCCGGCACCCGAGGCTTCGTCGGCGGCACCGACGACCCCACCGGACTCGTCCACCTGGGCGCCCGCGAATACGACCCCACCCTCGGCCGCTTCCTCTCCGTCGACCCCGTCATCGACGAAACCGACCCGGCCCAGATGAACGCCTACTCCTACGCCCACAACAACCCCATCACCCAGGCCGACCCCGACGGTCTCCGCCCCGACGGCCCCGCGGGCGGCGCCACCTACAACGACGACCGCTGGGCAGCCGACCGCGGCATGACCGCCGGCTACACCAAGAAGAACGGCAAATGGGTCTGGAACCAGACCCCCAAGAAGGACAAGGCATCCCAGAAGAAATACGCCGCCTACAAGGCCAGCCCCAGCACCTACAAGGTCTTCCACTACGACGCCAAGAAGGCGGCCGCAGCAAAGGCCCAGGCGAAGAAGCGCGCAGACAAGAGAAGAGCGGAAGAGAAAAAGAAAGCCGACGCTGAACGCCGCAAAAAAGACGGTATATGGGGGTCCCTCAAGAAGGGGAACTGGGGGAACGCGTTGACAAACCTGAAAGAAGACAGCACACAGGCGGCCGCTGACGCGGCGAAATGGACATGGAAAAACAGGGGCACCATCGTAAAGGTCGCGGGCGGAGCCGCCTTTGTGGCCTGTACCGTTGGCACTGCAGGAATTTGTGCACCGATCGCTGGGGGTGCTTTCGCCCTTTCTGTTGGCAACCGGTCATATAGCCTCGCAACCAGTAGAAGGTCCACGAAGGACTGGCTGGCCTTCGGCTCAGGCGTTGCTTTCGACACCGTGGGGTGGCGTGTTAACGCAGTTCGCGAGCCTGCCCTCTTCGTAAAGGGTGGACTGAAATTCCTGCCCAGTATATCGACGCGGGCGGGGCAGGCGAGACTTTACCAACAGACCGCTGCGCTCACGTGGGGAACCTTGGGCTGGTAGAATTCGGATACGGTCGGCGGGAAATCTGGCCGAAGAGTACCCGCCGGCCGTCCCGATCGCAGGGAGAAGGGTATGAAATCAATGAAGCTTGGCCTGACTGTTACTCCTGCGGGCATTCCTGTTGGAGGGGGGATCGTTATTCTGGTGCTGTGCGCCCTCCTCGTTTGGGACTCCCTCAGGCTCCCTGCGGGCGCTTGGTATCGATGGCTAATGCCTATCGGTTTCTGCCTTATTGTTGCGGCAATTGTCCTGAATTGGTATTGGGTGATTGCTGTCGGTGCGGTAGCTATGGGAATCGGATTGTCGGCAGGGAAGTCATACCGGCAGAAAAAGGAAACATTTCGCGGATTCTGAGGCGGGTGCAGCGGTTTCATTCGGCTTCTGCATGATGAGCGGCGAACACGGAAACCTGCGACCCGGCCGAGTTGTCCGCCTTTCGGTGGATCTTCGCGCCCCATGCCGAGGCGTCGCCGCCGACCGGCTGGGAGGCGGTGCGGATCCTCGAACCAGGCCGGGCCCGCCGACTGGGATTATGTTCGACGCGCCTACATTGGCCACGTTCGGCTGGGGCAACTGGATCTGAAGAACTTTCGTTACCCGCCCCCCATCGAAGCCAGACGATAAAGCGGGGATGCGCGCTTCGCCATCTGCTGACCTCTGAGCCTCGGGTGGGGGCGTGAAGCGTGCCCGTATCCGAGGAATTCCTAATGAATTTGAAGCAGTATAGAATGAAAAATCGTGACCGTGAGGTATTGGCTAGGGCGTCTTGGCGCTATAAACGGGGTGCGGAAATTCCTCCCTACTAGCCGCCACGCCCGCGACGTTTCATGTAAGGGTCAAAAGATGCTCCTCAGGTCGGCAGGCTTTTCCAGTGGGGCAGCTACGCCAACAACGTCGTCCTTGGATGGGCCGGATGCGGCACAAAAATGAATGCGCCACAATGGTGCTGAGGAGCGAGACTGTCGTGGCCAGATGGGAAGTTGCCTGGCCGAATCGGATTGCATCCGTGAGCCTGGGCGTAGGATTTCTCGCACTCGCGGTTTTCGGGGTGATTGCCGGGGTGGCCAAGGCGGGGCCGGTTTTCGTACTCTTCCTCGCAGCCGCAGGAGTTGCTGGCCTGCTGTACGGCTTCGCTACCAGCATCACACTGACCGACGACCGCGTCATCGTCAGGAATTTCGGCCTGACGGAAGAGGTAATGCTGACGGACGTCGTGCGCGTGGATGTCGGCTACGGAGGGACATCTCTTTTCGGCCGGGACGGCGCCAAGGTCCGAGCCTTCGCTGTGGAAAAACCGAATTATGCGGCCTGGATGGGGCGTGTCACGCGCGCTGACCGGGTGAAAAAGGCGCTGCTGGACGCGGCGAAGATCGCGCAGCGTCCCTCGTGAGGCATTCCCGCCACAGCTCCTCCACGTAAAAGACTCCGTGGACTATGCGCGGCTGGGGCGTCGGGGAACAGCACCGATACCCCAGCCGCCCATTGGGTGTGCGTGCACCTTGAGCCCGGTAATGATGTGGACGGCGGTTCTGCGGTTGAGGCCGCAGCGGTCGAGTGATCTTTGAAATCGCCAAAGCCCAGATGAGCTGGATGCTGACCTAGGCTTTCCGCTACGCCTCCTGTTGGATTCCAAACGACGACCCGGGCTTTACAAGGCCCTGCGGCGCGGCTTTCCCCTGCTTCGGCGGACCGGAACCGTGTACGCCGGGCTACGCAGGCGGGAACCGGGCGGGCCTGCCGCGCCAGGAAACGTACAGGCGGCGTGGTCGGACAGCAGGCGCAGCAACTCGTCGAAGTCGTCGAGCCATTCCTTCGCCGAGCGGATGGTGAATCCGGCCTCGTGGTAGGTGCGCCAGGCCCTGCCGCTCTCCTCGTCGTCTGCGTCGTATGGCTCGGGCATGACAGCGAGACGCGTGGAGAGGACGTCCCGGAGGAAGCCGGCGAGCCACCCGCGCTCGCCGAATTCGTAACCGGAAGCGGGAAACTTCTTGCTCTCGTCGGCGAGGAGAGAGGCCAAGCGGGCGAGGGGGCGGCCGCTGCGTCCTCGCCCAAGCGGACAAGGGCCTCCTGGTGCGACGGCAGGTGACGCCGCCGCGTAGGAAATCGTAAGTCCCCGCCGTCGCGGGCGAGGAACTGCAGAAGGTGCGGCCGTTGGAGCCACGCCCGCCAACGGGCCGGTGTGCGCGCGTGCCGAGCCGCCCGGCCGACTCGTCGAGGCAGGGCGTCTGCCCTGGGCCTTTCTGGGAGCCCCCTGTCGGATTCGAACCGACGACCCACGCTTTACAAGAGCGTTGCTCTGGCCATCTGAGCTAAGGAGGCGGGTGCCAGCAGTGTAACGGAGGGAGGGGATGGAGGGTGTCCGGGAGTGGGCGACGAAGCGGGGCGCGGGGTGGCGGGCGTGAGCGTGAGACTCCGTGACGTGGCCGGGGGCGGGGGCGCCTGGACAGGGGGAAGCGTGACGTTCGGCATGGGTTGGCCGGCGTTGGCCTCGCTCGTCAAGGGCGCAGGCGGCTCCAGTGACAACAACGGCGAGCTGGTTCAGCAGCGCATCACCGCGGCGCAGCCGCTGGAGGGCAAGTTCAACGGCAGCGGCAATGCGGCCTTCGGCACCCCTCGCACCGCGCGCTGGGCGGTCAAGGGTGTCGCGCCGCCGGGGGGTGGCCTCGGGGCTGCATGCGGCGGCCTGGCGGGCGCTGGAGCGGCTGACGGGCGAGGGCGGGGCGGGTGGTGGTGCGGGTACGGGGCCGGGGCCGGGGCGCTCGCGGGGGTGAGGGTGGTCGCCCGCAGGTGGGGGCCGCGCGCGGTCTCGTACAATGTGGAACGACGATCCGATTCGAGGGAGGAGCCGCCGTGGCCACCGACGAGACTCCCGGCGCCGCGCCGCAGGCGCCCCGGGCCATGCGGCGGGACGTGCGGCGCAACCTCGACGCGCTGCTCGCCGCCGCCGCCGAGGTGTTCCGGGCCGAGGGCGTGGACGCGCCCGTGCGGCACATCACGGAGCGGGCCGGGGTCGGGGTCGGCACCCTCTACCGCCACTTCCCGCTCCGCTCGGACCTCATCGTCGCGGTCTTCCGGCACGAGGTCGACGCGCTCATGGCCGCCGCCGCGCCGCTCTCCGCCGCGCACCCGCCCGTCGAGGCGCTCGTCCGCTGGCTCGAACGGCTCGCCGGGTTCGTCGCGACCAAGCGCGGGCTGAGCGGCGCGCTGCACTCGGGCGATCCGGCGTACGAGGGGCTGCGCGAGTACTTCGAGAGCCGCTTCGTGCCCGTCATCGAGGGCCTCATGGACGCCGCCGCCGCGACCGGCGAGATCCGCGCGGGGCTCTCCCCGTTCGACCTCCTCGTCACGCTCGCCAACGTCGTCGACCCGGACGACCCCGCCTACACGGGGCGGGTCGTCGGGCTGCTCATGGACGGGTTGCGCTACCGGGCGGGGTGAGGGGCTGCGCGCCCCGGTGACGTGCTGCCGGGCCGGGGTGTCTGCTCCTGCCGGGCCGGGGCGGTCTGCTCATGCCGCGCGCCGGGGTGAGGGCGCCGGGCTGCCGGGCCGGGTGACGCGCCGCCCGCCCGGGTTGACGCGCTCCCCGCCGGTCGACGCCTTCCCTGCCCGCGTTGCGAACGGCGCGTGTCGTCCCGTGGCGTTCGCATGGCGGTCGCGTGACATGCCGGGCCCCGCGCGGCCCCCGCGTGCTTCGCTCGTCGGACGTCCGCCGTCGTCCCCGTACGACCGGCCGGACGTCCGCCCGCCGTCCCGTACGAGGAGCGCCATGAGCACGCAGCCCGCCGAGTCCGCCGCCGAGTCCTGGTCCTTCGAGACGAAGCAGGTGCACGCGGGTGCCGTGCCCGATCCCGCCACGGGGGCGCGTGCCACGCCGATCTACCAGACGTCCTCCTTCGTCTTCCGGGACACGCGGCACGCCGCCGACCTCTTCTCGCTCGCCGAGCCCGGCAACATCTACACGCGCATCCACAACCCGACGCAGGACGTCTTCGAACAGCGGATCGCCGCGTTGGAGGGGGGAGTCGGCGCCGTCGCGGTCGCCTCGGGGCAGGCGGCCGAGACGCTCGCGCTGCTCACCCTCGCGCGCGCGGGCGACCACGTCGTCTCCAGCGCCTCGCTCTACGGCGGTACGTACAACCTCTTCCGCCACACCCTGCCGCGCCTCGGCATCGAGGTGTCCTTCGTGGACGACCCCGACGACCCCGAGGCGTGGCGCGCCGCCGCCCGGCCGCACACGAAGGCGTTCTTCGCCGAGACGCTGGGCAATCCGCGCGGCAACGTCCTCGACATCCGCGCCGTCTCCGACGTCGCGCACGCGGTCGGCGTCCCGCTCGTCGTCGACAACACCGTCCCGACTCCTTATCTCCTGCGGCCACTTGAGCACGGGGCGGACATCGTCGTGCACTCCGCGACGAAGTTCCTCGGCGGGCACGGCACCGCGATCGCGGGTGTCGTCGTGGACGGCGGCACGTTCGACTTCGGCGCGCACGCCGCGCGTTTCCCGGACTTCAGCGAGCCCGATCCGAGCTACCACGGCCTCCAGTACTGGCCCGCGCTCGGCCCGGGGGCGTACGCGGTCAAGCTCCGCGTCCAGCTCCTGCGCGACCTCGGCCCCGCGCTCTCGCCGCACTCCGCCTTCCTGCTGCTCCAGGGCGTCGAGACGTTGAGCCTGCGCATCGAGCGCCACACGGCGAACGCCGCCGCGCTCGCCACCTGGCTCGAAGGGCGCGACGAGGTGAGTGCCGTCCACTACGCGGGACTTGAGTCCAGCCCCTGGTACGAGAAGGGGCGCACGTATCTGCCGCGCGGGGCCGGGGCGATCGTGTCCTTCGAGCTGCGCGGCGGCGTGGAGGCGGGCAAACGCTTCGTGGACGCCGTGGAGTTGTTCAGCCACCTCGCCAACATCGGCGACGTCCGCAGCCTCATCATCCACCCCGCCTCCACGACCCACAGCCAGCTCGGCGAGGAGGAGCTGCGCGCGACGGGCACCGCTCCCGGGCTCGTCCGGCTGTCGGTCGGCATCGAGAACCTGGCCGACCTGAAAGCGGACCTGGAGGCGGGCTTCCGCGCGGCGAAGGGTGCCGCGTAGGTGCGGGAGGCCGCCGCCGTACGGGAGACGGGGCGCGAGGAGCCGTGGCGGGTCTCCGGGGCCTGGCGGGCGGGGGACCCGCCGGGCCGCAGGCGCTGGTACGCGGCGGACAAGCCGCTCGCGCTGGAGGCGGGCGGCGAACTCCCCTCCATGCGACTCGCGTTCGAGACCTGGGGCACGCTCGCGCCCGACGCCTCGAACGCCGTGCTCGTCCTCCACGCGCTCACCGGGGACAGCCACGTGCACGGAGCCGCGGGCCCGGGGCACCCGACGCCCGGGTGGTGGGACGGGCTCGTCGGGCCGGGACGCGCGCTCGACACGGACCGGTGGTTCGTCGTCGCGCCGAACGTGCTCGGCGGCTGCCAGGGCAGTACGGGCCCGTCGTCCGTACGACCCGGCGGGGGCCGGGCCTTCGGCGGTGCCTTCCCCTTCCTCACGCCGCGCGACCAGGTCGCCGCCGAGGCGGGGCTCGCGGACGCGCTCGGCATCGGCCGCTGGGCGCTCGTCGTGGGCGGCTCGATGGGCGGAATGCGGGCCGTCGAGTGGGCCGTCGCCCACCCCGCCCGCACCGGGGCGCTTCTCCTGCTCGCGACCGCGGCGGCGGCGAGCGCCGAACAGATCGCCTGGTCGGGGCTCCAGATCGCGGCGATCCGCGCCGACCCGCACTGGCACGCCGGCGACTACCACGGCACGGGCCGGGGGCCGGTGGGCGGTCTCGCACAGGCCCGGCGGCTCGCGCACGTCACGTACCGTACGGCCGCCGAACTCCAGGACCGCTTCGGGCGGACGACGGGCGCCGGGGGCCGGTTCGAGGTCGACGCGTACCTCGACCACCACGCCGCGAAGCTCGTCCGCCGCTTCGACGCGGGCAGTTACGTCGTCCTGAGCGAGTCCATGAACGCCCACGACGTGGGCCGCGAGCGGGGCGGCCTCCGCGCGGCCCTGACCCGCGTCACGGCGCCCGCGCTCGTGGCGGGCGTCGACTCCGACCGGCTCTACCCGCTCGCGCAGCAGCGGGAGTTGGCGGCGCTGATCCCGGGCGCCGATACGGTCCGTGTGATCGAGTCGGCGCACGGGCATGATGGCTTCCTCACGGAGACGGAACAAGTGTCGGCGCTGGTCGCGGAGTTGCTGGCGGACGGCTGAGGAGGGAGCAGGGGTGTCGTACGTGGTCGTGCCGGGGATCGACGGGTCCGACGAGGCGCACTGGCAGAGCCGGTGGGAGGCGGGATGGGGCGCGGAGGCGGTCCGGATCGCGCCCGGGTCCTGGTCGGCGCCGGACCTGGAGGACTGGGTGGCGGCGGTGGGCAAGGCGTACGAGGCGGTGGCGGGGCGGGGCCCGGTCGTGCTCGTGGCGCACAGCCTGGGGTGCTGGGCGGTCGCCGAGTGGTTGCGCCGCGCCCGCCCCGAGGGCGCGGCGGCCTTCCTCGTCGCGCCCCCGGACCCCCACGGCCCCGCCTTCCCGGCCGAGGCGGCTCCCGCCTTCGTCCCCCTGCGCCCCGCCCCGCTCCCGTGCCCGGCGCTGCTCGTGGCGAGCACGGACGACCCGTACTGCGCACCGCGGAAGTCGGCGGACCTGGCAACGGCCTGGGGCGCGCGACTGCGCCTCGTGGGAAGCCGGGGCCACCTCAACACGGCCGGCGGGGTGGGGGAGTGGGGGGGAGGGGAGGGAACTGCTGGGGGAGTTCGTGCCGCCCCCGTCCGCGTGACGCGCGCCCTCCCCCACCTCCGCGCGCCCGCCGTACCCGCCCCGTCCGCCCGACGCCCCGGGCGGTCGGGGCGCAGAATTGCCCCATGGCCTCCTCTTCCTCCGCCTCCCTCATCCCTCCCGCCCGTTGGACCGCGCACTACGAGGCCGGGAAGGACTTCCGTCCGTTGGGGGACGAGGAGCGGGCTCTGCTGCGGAGGGTCGCCGGAGCGGTCGGGGCGGGGCGGGCCCTGGACGTGTGCTGCGGGACCGGGGAGCTAGCCGCCTTCCTGCACGGCGAACTCGGGTACGAGACCGAAGCGGTCGACTTCGCCGAAGGAGCCGTCGCGCGAGCCCGGCAGCGGTGCGGGGACGCGGTCGCCGTGCGGGTGTGCGACGTGGAGCGGGAGCGCGCGGGGGAGAGCGGGGGCTACGCGCTGGTGACGGTGCGAAGGGCTGCCGCCTTCTGGGCGGACCGGGCACGGATCGTAAGGGAGTTGGGGGCGCTCCTGCGCGAGGGCGGCGCGCTCGTCGTGCTCAGCCCCGTACCGGGACGCATCTCGGAGCCGATGCGGCACATCGCCCTCGACGAGGACGAACTGCGCGTGCTCGCCGACGGGTTCGAGGAGTGCGAGCGGTACGACGTGGACGGGCTCGCCGCGCTCGTGCTGCGGCGGCCCGGTGGCTCGTACTCCGCCGCCGAGATGGCGCGCGAGCCGGTCGCGCAGGCGATGCTCGGGGCCGGAGTCGTCGTCACCGACCCCAACGGGCGTGTGCTGCTGGGTCGTTCGGTCCAGGGGATGTGGAGTCTGCCCGGTGGCAAGGTGGACGCCGGGGAGTCCGTGACCGAGGCGGCCGTGCGGGAACTCGCCGAGGAGACCGGCCTCACCGCCACGGCGACCCGTCTCCTCGCCCTCCTCCACGACGACAGCCGGGACCTCCGCCGCGTCACCGCCGCCGTGCGCGCCACGGCCTGGCACGGCACCCCGCACGTCACCGAGCCCCACCTCTTCACCCGCTGGGAGTGGCACGAGCGCGCTCAACTCGCCACGGTCGGGGCGATCTTCACGCCCTCCGCCCACGTCATCGAAGTGGCCTTCCCCGGCACCCTGCCGGGCCTCGCGCTCCCGCACGTCTACCCAGCCGCCTGAGCCGGGGTGCGGGCCACGCTTTCAGCCGCTGCCGCTCTCAGCCGCCCCGGCCGTCACTCCGCGTCCGCCCCGCTCCCCCTCGTCGCCTCCGTCGCCGCCGCCGGACCCCCTGATGGCTCCGACGACTCCGACGACTTCGACGACCCCGGAGACGACATCCCCGGCGTCGACCTCTCCGGTGACGGGATCGCCCCGGTCGGACGCTGCCGGGCCTCCGTCGGCCCGTCCGGCCGCCTGGCTCCGTCCGGTCGTGCGCTCGGCGGCGCTCCCGTGACCGTCGAGCGTCCCGAGGGCACGGCGCTCGGCCCCGAAGGGGCGGGGGCGGGGGTCTGCTCCACGGACTCGCTCGGGTGCGGTGGCGTGGCGGGTTCGCCGCTCGCCGAAGGGCCGGGGCCGAGCGGGAGTTCGTGTCGTTCCCGCTGGTCGGCCGAGTGCGGCGTCAGGGTGAACAGGGCCGCGCAGGCCGCTGCCGTCGCGAGGGCGGCGCCCGCTCCCGTCCGGACCGCCCTGCGGCGCCGCGCGCGACGGCGGACCGTCGAGAACTGCCCGGCGGGCGCGGCGAGATGATCCGTACCCTCGTCGCCGCGCAGGAGCACGAAGAGCGGGTCGTCCGAGGGGTCCTCGTCATCGAACCGGGTGGTCAACGGTCCTCCTCAAGTGGGCTCGCAGCAGTTCGCGGGCGGCGTGCAGGTCGGCCTTCACTGTGCCCTCCTTGCGTCCGGTGAACGCGGCGACCTCGCGGACCGGCATATCGGCGTAGTAGTGGAGCAGGATCGGCACGCGCAGCCGCTCCGGGAGCGACTGGACGAGCAATCTGACGGTCGGGTCGGGGAGTTGCTCGGGCTCGCGGAGCGCCGTCTCCGTGCCGGCGCGGCGCAGGGCGGTGCGTTCGCGGTCGAGGGCGCGCCAGTGGTCCCGTACGAGGTTCGCGGCCGTCACGTAGAGGAAGCCGCGCGGCTCGTCGACCGAACTCCAGCGCGCCCAGAGGCGGGTGAAGGCTTCCGAGGCGACTTCGTGCGCCGTCCCGTCGTCGTCGACGAGCCGCCGCACCCACCCGGCGAGCCGGGGGTACAGCGCGGCGAACAGCTCGGCGGCCTCGCGCTCGCGGCGCCTCACGAGGCCCCCGTGCGGTGGGCGAAGACGATGACGTTGGCCGAGTAACCGGCCGCGCTGCGCTGCCCGCCGCAGGTGATGAGCCGCAGCTCGGCGCGCTTCACGTCCCCGTACACCTCCTGCGTGGGGAACTCGGTCTTCGCCACGGTACGCACCCGGTCCACGACGAAGCGCACCGAGGCCCCGTCCGCCCGCCGGACCACCACCCGGTCCCCGGCCCGCACGCGCCCGAGCCGCCGGAACACCCCGTCGCGGTGCGGCCCCGTCGTCACGTGCCCGAGCACGACGGCCGGCCCGCGCTCGCCCGGCAGCGGCCCGTACCGGTACCAGCCCGCGACGTCGTGCGCGACGAGCGGCGGCACCTCGACGGTCCGGTCGGGCGCGAGGCCCAGCGGGGTGAGCGAGGTGTCGACGCCCGCCGCGGGGACGAGCAGGCGCGTGGGGCGGGCGGTGGACGGCCGCGAAGGGCCCGGTTCGGGGGCCGCCGTGGTACGGGAGGGGGCGGGCGAGGCGGTGGTACGTGCCGCGCCGGGTGCGGCGCCCGCGTCGCCCGTACGCCCGGGGCCGGGCCCGCAGCCGGTGCCGAGAAGCGACACCAGTGCGAGCCCGGCCACGAACAACCCGGAGCCGCGCCTCACGCCCCCGCGCCCTGACGGCGCCGGCGCAGCACCACGACGCCCCCGGCGAGCAGGACGGAGGCCGCGGCGACCCCGCCGATGAGGGCGGTGTCGCCGCCCGAGGAGCCGGTGCCGGAGCCCGTGTCGGGGGCGCCGGCCGGGACGGTGCCGACCTGCCCGCGGGCGGGAGCGGGGGCGGGAGTGGCGCCCTTCCTGGCCTCGGAGGGGACGGGGGTGGCCGCTTCCTTCCCCGGCGCGGACGGGACGGCGCTCGGCGGGGGAGTGGAGTCCTGCGAGGGCTTGCCCTCCTTGGCGGAGGGGGCGGGGCTCGCGGCCTCGGCGGACTGGGCGGCGGGGCTCGCGGCCTCGGCCGACTGGGCGGGCGCGGCGCCGTCCGCGAAGGCGGGGGCGGCGGTCGTGGTGAGGGCGGCGGCGAGTACGGCGGCGGCCAGGAACGACTTGCGGCGCAAGGTGGGGTCCTTCGTCTCTGGGGAGGCCCGCGCGGTGCGCACGGGCGGAGGTGCCGCGCGCGGCGTGCGCGCGGACGGTGTCGCACGCGGCGTGCGCGCGGACGGTGTCGCACGCGATGACCACGCGGACGGCAACAGAGACGGAGGGAGGGAGGGGCGGGTTGTAAAGAACAGGCAAAGGCGGCGGGGGCGGCGCCCGAGGCCCGGCATCCCCGCCTTGCGCGCGCCGCCCCGATCCGGCATTACTGCTCGGGCGTGGGGGCGTGGGGGCGTGGGGGCGTGGGGGCGTGGGGGTGGGGGTGTGCGGGCGTGGGTGCGGGCGTGCTTGCTTGCGCCGCCCCGCCCGGCGTCCCCCGGCGTTTTTACGCGCTCAGCGCCCCGTCGTGGCCCGCTCCCCTGCTGCCCCTCGCGCCTCCAACCCCGGCGCCTGCCGTCCCCGTACCCGGCGCCCCCGCACCCGCCGTTCCCTCGCTCGCCGTCCCCCCGTCGTCCGCTTCCCGCGCCCGGCGCCGCGCGCAGTCCCCGCACGCGCGGGGCCACCAGGTGGCGATGTGGGTGGCGCGGGGGTCCTGGCGTGGGCCGAGGTCCACGACGGTTTCGGGGCGGAGGAGGGAGCCGCACCACACGCAGTGGGCGCCGCGGACCTGGTCGGGGGTGAGTGTGGCGGGGTGGGGGAGTGCGGTGTCGTCACCCTGTGTCGTCCTCATGGCGGGCTCCATGTCCGATACGCGTCCTCGTCATGACATCTTGGGACAAGCGCAAGGCCCCGACTGTCAGTTGTTTACTGACAGCCGGGGCCATGGATTCACGGTACGAGGCGGTACGGGCGGGCGGCGGGGCTGTGCGGGCGAGGAGGGACGGCCGTCCCGCGCGCACCCGTCCCGTACCGCCACCCCCCGGACCGGACCCCGTCCCGTCGGCCGCCACTCCCGTACCCCGCCCCCTCAAGCCCCCAGCCACGACCCGTACGACAGGAACGAGTCCGGGAGCTGCCGCTTCGCCGCCTCCAGCGCCGCGTACGTCTCCCGCACCGTCGCGTGGTAACGCGCCTGCTGCGGGGCGGCCTTGCGCGCGGCGAGGAGGTGCGTGAAGGCCCCCGAGAGGTCCCCGGTCCACACCTGCGCACGGGCGAGTTCGGCGTAGTGGTGGCTGCGGCGCGAGGCGGGCCAGTCCGCGGGGAAGGTGATCCGCGCGCCGTCGCGCGCGGCACGCCCGTAGTCGTCCAGCTCGGCGGCGACCGAGACACGGTGCACGGCGACGTTCGTCGGCCCGAAGGAGAGCCAGTGCACACGGGTCGCCTCGCCCGTCCCGCGCGCGATCCGCTCGGCTTCGTCGAGGTGCGTACCGGCCGCCTCGGCGTCCCGCGCGCGCCCCGCCATGACGGCGGAACCGAGGTGCAACTGCCCCGTCACCACGTCCCGTTCGCGTCCGGGATCGGCCTGTCCGAGCGTGTCGAGACCGAGCCGCATGAGGCGTTCGCCGGTGCGGTACTGGCCCTCGCGGAGGTAGGTGAGGGCGCGCATGTAGCGGTGCATGGAGCTGACGACGGCACAACTCGCGCGCTGCGCGGCCCAGTCCATGCGGGCGAGCGAGAGCGCGGCGAGATCGCCGAAGCCGAGCTTGGAGCTGACGTCGTACGCGGTCCGGTACGTACGGGCGAGCAGCGACCACCCCTCCGTCGAGCCGATGCGGTGCGCGAGCGTCGTCACCTCCTGCACGAGCGCGGCGACGCGCCCCGCCACCCGCTTGATCTCCCCGGCCCGTACCAGCCCCAGCAACTCCTCCGTCTCGCCGTCGAGTTGTTCGTACGGCCTCGGGTGCACGTCCGGGTCGGCCCCGAGGTCGTACACGTCGAGCGCCTCGCGGATCGGCCGGATGAGCACGTCCAGCTCGTCCTGCCGCAGCTCCGTGTAGTACGGCTGCCCCGTGATCGCCGCGACGTCGACCCGCAGCGCCCGCGCGATGCACGCGGTGACGTGCGGGGTGAGCGGGATGAGGGCCTTCTCCGTCTTCGTGACGGTCGAGTACGAGAGCCCGGCGAGGTCGGCGAGGGCCTTCTGCGTGAGGTGCCGCTCCTGCCGCAGCCGCTTGATGCGGATACCGGTGGGAGTGCTGAGACGGTCGTCGACGGGCGCGATTTCTTGCATGGGGTGCTCCGGTGGGAGGGGCGGCGCGGCGTGAGCACGGTAGTGGGGCTTGGCGGCGCGGCGCGCGGGGAGAAGCGGCGTTCACCCTCGCGAGGACGGGATTTCGGGCGGCGCGGCGGTGGCGTTCGGTGGCGAGGGGTGGCGGACCCGCTCCGCTGCGGTTCCCGCCTCGGCCGTACGGCCTTCGCCCGGGAAATACCCTCCGGGCCGTACGGTACGGGGGGCGCGGACGGGGCTCTGCGAGGCGCGCGGCGGGGCCCACCGACCCCCCGTACCCCGGCCTCTGCCCCACCGTGCTCCCGGGGATGCGCACCGAGCGCCCCCTGTGCCGGGATTCCGGGGCGGGGGAGGGGGGTTGGGGGCGGGGGAGGTGGCGGTGGGGATCACCGTACGGGGAATGCGGGGGGCGCGTCGTGGGGCCAAGAGGTTCCGGCGCCTCGGGGTGCGATCCGCTGCGTGGCGGCCCCGGGGGGCGAGCCGGCTGCGGGCGGGGTGGCCGTGGGGGGGCGGGCGTGGATGGGTGTGGATGGGCGTGGCCACGCGGGAACGGGCGTTAGGCTGCGGACGGTCCGAAGAGCTCGGGCGCCGAACCGTCTTGTCCGAAAAGCCGGACTCTCCACTTCTTGCCGAATCGACGCCATCTCGAAGCCAAAAGGGCTGCTCCCCGCGCGTGCGGGGATGGCCCCTCGCGGGCCAGGTGGTACTGCGCGCGGGGGTGCTGCTCCCCGCGCGTGCGGGGATGGCCCACGGTTTCGAGCGCTGAGCCGTGGCGCAGCTCACTGCTCCCCGCGCGTGCGGGGATGGCCCCTGGTCACCCGCGTCACCCAGTGGGGATACGGCCTGCTCCCCGCGTGTGCGGGGATGGCCCCGTGGTGGACGCCGGGCACGCCGAGAATCACCCTTGCTCCCCGCGGTCACCACGAGACCGACTGGGGGTTGCGGTGTGCGGAATGCGCATCGTGGTCAGGTGCGGCGGGCGCCGCGCTACGGAAGCTACGACAAGCCGCAGCCCCAGCACACGCGGACCTGCGGCGTTTGCGAGGTCCGGTGCGGCTCTGGCGGCGACTGGTGGTGAACGTCAGATGTGCGCGCCGTCGAGGAAGTGCTGCCACGCTGTCGGGCTGAATCCAAGGTGCGGGGAAGCGAGATCCTTGGAGTCGCGAACGGCTAGCCGGCCCCGGGAGGTGGCGACCTCGACGCAGTTGCCCTCGGTGCCGGAGTAAGGGGACCTGATCCACGTGGGATGCTGTGGATCGTCGTGCTGGTGGTTCACTCGCCTGCCATTTCGTTCAGGACTCTGCGGATGAGAGCCCGCGATTTCGGGGGGTCGAGCGCGGCCATGTTGAGGCGCCGGAAGAGGGCGGCGAATCGCTCCGTGTCGCCCGGCTCCTCGTAGTAGACCGTGCCGTTGTTCAGCTCCCCGTACACGAGATCCTCTGCCGAGGACGGCGAGAAGCTCATGATGACGAAGGGTCCGAAGAGTGCCGCGTTCATCGGGCTCTCCTTCGGCAGGATCTGCAACTCGACGTTGGGCAGGTCGCTGTCCGTCAGGAGCGATTCGAGCTGCTCCCGCATCACGTCGGCACCACCTACCGCGTGGTACAAGGCGGATTCGGACACAATCACCCATAGCTGCAACGGGTCATCGCGCGTGAGGGTCTTGCGCCGGTCCTGGCGGATCTGGGCGCGTGTCTCAAGCAGGTCCTCGTCCGCGCTGGGAACGTGAATTCGAGCGAGCGCCTTGGTGTACGCAGGGACTTGCAGCAGCCCGGGGATGAGGATGGGCTCCACGTCATACATCTCGACGGCGTCCCACTCCACCGCTATGTACGCCGCGTACGACGGGCTGACGCTGCCCGCGTACTGCGCCCACCACCCCTTCTTCCGCGCGTCCTTCGCAAGCTGCTCGATCTGCGCCCGCTCGGCGGGGTCCGTCACGCCGTACGCGTCGAGAAGGGTTCGCAGGTCCACGAGGCGAATGCCGGACTTGGCGTTCTCGATACGCGTCATCTTCGACTCGGCCGAATCGAGTACGCGCGCGGCGTCCGCGTGCTTCAGCCCGGCCGCGATGCGCAGGTCCTTGAGCAGGCGCGCCAAGCGGCGCTGACGGATCGACGGACCCGCGTTCGTGCTTGACATTCCTCCACCTCCAGGCGACGGAAGACAGTGTGCCTGGTGGGGCGAACAGCGGCAACGAAAATGGTGACTCACCATTTTGGGTTATTGACAATATGGAGGCGCTCTCGTGCATGGTACTCATGGCGAGGTTGCTCAACTCGCGCTCGCAACAACGGAGATGAGGGCGTTCGTATGTCCGAAAACCAGGGCGGGACGGTGCGCCGTACGCGGCTCCCGCGACGACGGGCCAGCGTGCGGAAAGCGCGGGACTTCGCCCGCGAGGTAGCGGGAGCCTGGGGGTACCGCGAGCTCGCGGACGCGCTTGCGCTCGTTGTCTCCGAGTTGGTCACGAACGCGGTGGTGCATGCCCGTTGTGGTGCGGGCCGACAGGTGGCGCTCACGCTCGTACGAGGGAATGGCGCCGTGCGGGTCGAGGTGCGGGACAGCGGGCGGGGGATGCCGGTGCCGCGTGCGGCCGTTCCGTTCACGGAGGAGAGCGGGCGGGGGCTCGCGGTCGTGGACGCGGTGGCGGCTGACTGGGGCGTGCGGGACGAGGTCGTGGGTAAGACGGTGTGGGCCCTGCTCGCCCTGGAGCCGGATGCCTCGAACGTATCCGCCAACGGGCGGGAGGTGGCGGCCCGTGCGACCCCTGGCGCGTGACGCGGAACGGCTGCTGTACGAGGACACGGCGGTCCCCGGCTTTCGCGTACGGAGCTGGTGTCTGATGTGTGGGAGGTACTCGCCGGAGGTCGTGAACGCGGACTCGGCGCGGATGTGGTGCCTGGAGCACAACCGGACGACCGGCCATGCCAGTTATCGCGTGGCAGAGACGCAGTACTTGGTGGTGGCCCGGGAGGTGGGGGAGCCGGGGCGGTGTCGTTGTGGGAGGGGCGAGTCGGAAGGCTGAGGGGGGGCGCGAGGTGAGGTGGTGATGCGGCGGGGAGTGCCGCTGGCCGGCTAGGGGGAGCGTGGCAAGTCGGAGCGAGGTGCCGCAGGGCTAGGCTTCGAGCGGATCGCGCCTTGCGACGGCGGTCCGCTACGCCCGAAAGGTCGGATTCCTCGATCCTTGCGCAACTGCCGCCATTGGCCCGCTAAACCTGCTGGTCACGCAGTCTGCTCCCCGCGCGTGCGGGGATGGTCCCGACTCCGCGATCGGCCCCAAGTGGGGCGACAGCTGCTCCCCGCGCGTGCGGGGATGGTCCCCACCCGGAGGCTTCACACTTCGGGTCGTACTCCTGCTCCCCGCGCGTGCGGGGATGGTCCCAGGCTTTCTGGCTCGGCGACTTCGGCGTGGGTCTGCTTCCCGCGCGTGCGGGGATGGTCCGGGAACGGCGCGGAGTCGCTGAAGTGGATGGGCTGCTCCCCGCGTGCGAGGAATTTTCCGCTGCGGGACGGCGCCGCAGGATCGGCCTACGCCGATCCGGGCCGTTTCAGCAGCAGTTCGTCCCCCGCGCGGAAGCGCTCGGCGCCGCCTTCCTCCCATGTCACCACCACGAACAGGTCACCCACGTACGACCACGAAGCCTGCGGGGTCACGCAGGCCGGGGGATCGGGGCGCAGCTCGCCCGGCGGCTCAGTGGTGCGGGTGAGCCGCTCGTCGATCTTGCGTGACTCGGCCTGGGTCGCTTCGGCGAGTGGGATGCCGGTCGGATACGTACGCCGCGCCCCGGCGCTGTCCGGGGGGTGCGCGCCCGTCCGTCCTCGCGATCCGTCCCGCTATGCTCCACCGCATGTCCACCAGCACCCCCGAGCCCGCGCGGCGCGGTCTCCTCACCGAGCGCATCGCACGCGAACTAGAGCACGGGATTCGGACGGGGGAGTACGCGCCGGGGGACAAACTGCCCTCGGAGCGGGAGCTTTCCGTACGGTTCGGGGCGAGCCGGAACGTCGTGCGGGAGGTCCTGCGGCGGCTTGAGGCCCAGCAGCTCATCGAGGTGGCGCCGGGGCGCGGTTCCTTCGTACGGGAGCAGAATTCCGCGCAGGCGCGGGGGTACGACGCGCTCTACCGGGCCGGGCGGCCGACCGTGCGGCAGCTCATCGAGGCGCGGCTCCCCCTGGAGACGGAGATGGTCCGCCTCGCGACTGAGCTGGCGACGGAGCGCGACATCGCGGTCATGCGGGCCGCCGTCGTCGCCCTGGAGTGCGCGGACGAGCCGGTGAGCAAGGCGCGGGCGGACCTGGAGTTCCACGAGGCCATCGCCGTCGCGGCCGGAAATCCCGTACTGCGGATCATGCTCTCGTCCATCAGCGGGATGATGTTCGAGATGATGCTGCGCTCGAATTCGGACCCGAGCATCGCCGAGCCGGGCGTCCCGCACCACCCGGAGATCTTCGAGGCCATCGAGCGCCGCGATGCGGAGCTGGCGGTCGAACGGATGCGGGCGCACCTGCGGTTGGGACTGCGGACGTACGGGCGGGACCTGGACGTGCAGGTGGATGTGATGGCGAAGCAGCACATTGAGATGTTGTTGGGGGAGGGGCGGGGGTGAGGGGGGACGGAGGTCGGGCCGCCATGGGTTGTATGTCGGATGTTGTAGATATGCCGGAATTTGCAATTGTTGCGCGCACGGCTCCGGGGCGGGGGTAAACCCCCAGGTCGGAAAGCCTGCTCCCCGCGCGTGCGGGGATGGACCCAGGGTCGCGAGGTCCGGCCCTGTCGCCCTTCTGCTCCCCGCGCGTGCGGGGATGGACCCGACCAGCTCCTCCGCATCGTCGAGCGCACGGGCTGCTCCCCGCGCGTGCGGGGATGGACCCGGGCCGGTCGGTGGCGCCCCAGCCCAGCGCCTCTGCTCCCCGCGCGTGCGGGGATGGACCCAGTCACCCAGCGTGCCGCCCAACACATGGACTCTGCTCCCCGCGCGTGCGGGGATGGACCCTCCGCCTTCATCGCTCGGGTGGTCATCGACCGCTGCTCCCCGCGCGTGCGGGGATGGACCCGAGGAGGTCTCCCATGCGGGTGCCGTCGCTGCCTGCTCCCCGCGCGTGCGGGGATGGACCCTCGGCGCGGTCGAGCGCGATGGCGTCGCGGACCTGCTCCCCGCGCGTGCGGGGATGGACCCTGGGCGGTCTCGTGATCGAGGTCGACGAGGGCCTGCTCCCCGCGCGTGCGGGGATGGACCCTGCGGTGAGCCCTTCAAGCTCGTGCCCCATGTCTGCTCCCCGCGCGTGCGGGGATGGACCCAGTCCACGAGTGGATCGTTACGCCGGACGACTCTGCTCCCCGCGCGTGCGGGGATGGACCCTCGGCGGCAGCGTCGGGCGGATCGGCGACGGCCTGCTCCCCGCGCGTGCGGGGATGGACCCGTCTCTCGGCGCCTGGGCTGGAAGGACGACCCCTGCTCCCCGCGCGTGCGGGGATGGAGACTTCGGGTCGTCCGTCTGGCGGCCGTGGCGGGTCTGCTCCCCGCGCGTGCGGGGATGGACCCGAGGCGTACATCACCGGCGCCCCGGGACACGTCTGCTTCCCGCGCGTGCGGGGATGGACCTCACTCGATCGCGCCAGGTGTTTCGGGACGAGACTGCTCCCCGCGCGTGCGGGGATGGACCCAAGGACGCGGTCGCCTCGACTTCGAGGCCGGTCTGCTCCCCGCGCGTGCGGGGATGGACCCGACGTGGGCTGCGGAGTCGGGTACGAGTGGCTCTGCTCCCCGCGCGTGCGGGGATGGACCCGGCCGGCGACATCGGCTGGGACTGAGCGAACACTGCTCCCCGCGCGTGCAGAGATGGAGCCCCGACGGCAGCGCCGGTCTCGATCCTGGGGGACTGCTTCCCGAGCCTCCGGTCATGTCCCGCTCCAGCGGGATGGGTGAGCATCAACGGCGAGCGCCCCCGGTATCTGACGGCTCCCCTCCCGCCCCATCAATCCCTCCCGCCCCCTAGCCTCCCCCCTCGCCTCCTGCTAGCCTCCCTCTCGCCCGGCCCAACTGGTCCTACCAGTCGGACCGCCGAACCACCCGCCCCCGAGGAAGCCCCCGCATCCGCCCCCACGCCCCCGTCCTACCCCGTCCCCCGCCCCAGAGAGGTGGCACAACGATGTCCACCCCCCGGCCCCCGGTCGGCCGCCCCGCAAGCCACCGGCCCCCGACCGGCAACCCTGCCAACCCTCCAGGCCCCGAGGCCCCGGCCTCCCGCCCGGCAAGCAGCACGCCCGCGCGCCCCGAACCCCCAGCCCCCCACGCCGCACGCAACGCACCCCCCACCCCGCCCCCTTCCACGCACCGCCCCCCGCTCGACGAGCCCGCATCCCGCCGCCCCCCAGCCGAGCGCCACCCCCACCACGAGCCCGCCACAAACCACCCCCAAGCGACACGCCACCCCCACCCCGAGCCCGCCACGAGCCGCCCCCCAGCGGCACGCCACCTCTCCCGTCGCTCCCTCGCCCGCCTCGCCCTCGCCGCCCCCGCCGCCGCTCTCGCCGCCCCCGCGCTCGCCGCTTGCGGCGCCCCCTCCGGGCCGCCCTCCCAGAGCACGCCTCTCCGCATCATGGCCATCAACCACGTCTGGTCCCAGGCCATCAAGAAGAAGCTCCCGGAGTTCGAGGAGCGCATCGGGCGCAAGGTGAGCATGCAGATGCTCACCGCCGACCAGCTCGCGTCCAGTTACAACGTCAAGCTCAACGCCTCCGGCACCGACGTCGACGTCATGATGGTCCGCGCGCTGCAGGAGCAGCTCGTCTTCGGGCACAACCGGTGGCTCGTCGATCTCACCGAACGCGTCGAGGGCGAGCGCGGGTTCGCGTGGCAGGACTTCCAGCGGTCCGCGCGGGACGTGTCGCTCACCGACGGCAAGATCCTCAGCGTTCCCGTCGTCACCGAGCGGCCCGCGCTCTACTACCGCAAGGATCTCGTCGGCGGACGGCCCCCGGCCACCCTCGACGACCTCTACGCCACCGCCCGCGAACTCACCCGCAAGGACAAGAACTTCTTCGGGTACGTCGGGCGCGGGCAGCGCAACGGGGCCGTGTCGCAGTGGTCGAGTTTTCTCTACTCGCACGGCGGCGACTTCCTCAAGGGCGGCCGGTCCGCGATCGGTTCGCCGCAGGCGCTCGCCGCGTACCGCTTCTACGGCAAGCTGCTCCACGACGCGGGCCCGCCCGGCGCGACGAACATGAGCCTGGAGCAGGCCATGCCGATCTTCGCGCAGGGCAAGGCCGCCTTCTACATCGACGCCGACGCGATCTACAGCAGCTTCCTCGATCCGAAGGTCTCGACCGTCCGCGACAAGGTCGGCTTCGCGCCCTTCCCCGCGGGACCCGCGGGCGCGCGCCCGCACAACATCCCCTCCTGGAGCCTCGGCATCAACGCCTTCTCCCGGCTCCAGGACGACGCCTGGGAGTTCATCCTCTGGGCGGCGAGCAAGGAGATGGTCGCCGAGGTGCAGAAGGGCGGCATACCGGGAGCCCGTGACTCCGCCTGGCGGGACGCCCGTACCCTCGCCGCCTTCCCCGACGACCTCGCCGAGGCCATGCGCCTCAACGCCGAACGCGGCATCGGCTACGACCGCCCGCGCGTGCTCCAGGTGAGCCGCGCCCGCGACATCGTCGGCCGGCCCCTCGTGGCCGGGATTCTCGGCCGCCCCGTCGATTCCGTCGTACGGGACGCGGACGCCGAGTTCGCCGACTTCCTCGTCCGCGACAACCGCCACAAGGAGGCGTGATGGCCGCCGACGTCATGGCCCCTGCCCGTCCGACGAAGGCCGAACGGCCGCGCAAGCAGCGGACGTTCGAGCAGACCAACCGGCGGCTGCGCTGGATGATGCTCGCCCCGGCGCTCCTCTTCGTCGCCGCGATGATCATCTTCCCGCTGCTGTACACGCTCGACCTGAGCTTCACCGACGCCTTCGGGGCGGTCAACGCGCCCAGCAAGCACGTCGGTTGGCAGAACTTCGCCGACGCGCTCGGCGACACCCGGCGCTTCTGGCCGGCCGCCGGACGCACCGCCGTCTTCACCATCGGTGCCGTCGTCCTGGAGACCGTCTTCGGGCTCGCGGTCGCGATGCTGCTGCGCAAGCCGTTCCGGGGCCAACGCTGGTTCCGTACCGTCCTGTTGATCCCGCTGCTCACGACCCCCGTCGCGATCGGCATCCTCTGGTTGCTCATCCTCGACCCGACCAACGGCATAGCGAACCACCTGCTCACCCAAGTCGGCATCCCCCGGCAGGAGTTCCTCGGGTCCGTGGGGCAGTCGCTGCCGACGCTCATGCTCATCGACGTGTGGCAGTGGACGCCGATGATGACGCTGCTCCTCCTCGCCGGGCTCAGCACGCTGCCCGAGGAGCCCGAGGAGGCCGCGCTCGTGGACGGCGCGACGGGCTGGCAGCGCTTCCGGCTCGTCATCCTGCCGATGCTGCTGCCCACGCTCGGAACGGCACTCGTCCTGCGCGCCGTGGACGCGCTCAAGACCTTCGACCTGCTCTACGCGGCGAAGGGCCCCGGCGGCGGCTCCGACTTCGAGGCCGAGACCCTCAACGTCTACGCCTACGGACTGACCTTCGACTACCAGGAGTACGGGCTCGCCGCCGCCGTGCTCGTCCTGTTCACGCTCTTCATCATCGGCGTCGTCGTGCTGCTGCGCCGCTCCGGGAAGGAGTCCGCCGCATGAGCGCCCCCACCACGGCCCCCACGACCGCCCCGGCGCCGGCCGCCGCCCCGCCCGTCGACCCCGTCCTCGCCCGGCGACTGCGCCGCGCCCGCACCGGCAAGGTGCTCAAGGCCGTCGCGATCGTCGTCGTCATGCTCGTCTTCCTGCTGCCCATGGTGTGGATGTTCGCCGCGGCCTTCAAGACGAACGTGCAGGTCACCGACCCCTCCGTGGGGCTGTGGTTCAAGCCGACGCTGGAGAACTTCCGCAGCGTCCTCGAAGCCGGGACGCTGCTGCGCTCGATGGGCAACTCGGTCCTCATCGGCGTCGTGTCCACGCTGCTCTCGGCGCTCCTCGCCGTGCCCGCCGCGTGGGCCGTGGGGCGGTTCGACATGCGGCGTACGGGCTCGCTCGTGCTCATCGCGCGGATCGTGCCCGCCGTCTCGCTCCTCGTCCCCTGGTACTACCTCTTCGCGCGGGCCGGACTCGTCGGCAGCTACACCGTGCTCATCCTCAGCCACATGTTCGCCGCCGTGCCGCTCATCCTGTGGATCATGACCGGCTTCTTCGCCGGTCTGCCCGTCGAGCTGGAGGAAGCGGCGCGTACGGACGGGCTCTCGGCCTTCGGCGCGTTCTGGCGCATCAGCCTCCCGCTCGCCGCCCCCGGCACCGCGACGGCCTGCCTGCTCGCCTTCGTCTTCAGCTGGAACAACTTCATGTTCTCGCTGGTCTTCGCCGACGAGAACACGCAGACCGTGCCCGTGACCCTCTACAACTTCATCTCCTACGCCAGCACCGACTGGGGCGGGCTCATGGCTGCGGCGACCCTCATCACCGTCCCCGTGCTGCTCGCCGCGGTACTCGGCCAGAAATACCTCGTCGCGGGGCTGACCTCCGGCGCCACGAAGGGCTGACACGGCCCGTCCCGGTTCCGCGCGGAGCCGGTACCACGAGAAAGAGAAGCACCCATGAAGATCGTCTCCGCCGAGGTCGTCGTCACCTCGCCCGGCCGCAACTTCGTCACCCTGAAGATCACCACCGACGAGGGGCTGACGGGACTCGGCGACGCGACCCTCAACGGCCGTGAGCTGGCCGTGGTCTCGTACCTGCGCGACCACGTCGCCCCGCTCCTGCTCGGCCGCGACCCGCACCGCATCGAGGACACGTGGCAGTACCTCTACCGGGGCGCGTACTGGCGGCGCGGGCCCGTCACGATGGCCGCGATCGCCGCCGTCGACATGGCCCTGTGGGACATCAAGGGCAAGGCGGCCGGACTGCCGCTCTACCAGCTCCTGGGCGGCGCGAGCCGCGAGAAGGTCGCGACGTACGGGCACGCGAGCGGGCGCGACATCCCCGAACTCCTCGATTCCGTACGGGAGAAGCTCGCTCTCGGCTACCCGGCGATCCGGGTGCAGACCGGCGTCCCGGGGCTCAAGGCGGTGTACGGCGTCGGCGGCGCCGAGGCGGGCACGGGCCCGGACGGGCACCCGCGTCCGCTCGTCGAGGACTGGGACACGGCCGCGTACCTGCGCCACCTGCCCGGCGTCGTCGAGGCCGTACGGGCCGAGTTCGGCGCGGAGTTGCCGCTCCTGCACGACGCGCACCACCGGCTCACGCCCCTCCAGGCCGCGCGCCTCGGCAAGGACCTGGAGCCGTACCGGATGTTCTGGCTGGAGGACTGCACCCCGGCCGAGAACCAGGAGGCGCTGAAGCTCGTACGGCAGCACACGACGACGCCGCTCGCGATCGGCGAGGTCTTCAACTCGCTCCACGACTACCAGTACCTCTTGACCAACCAGCTCATCGACTACGTGCGTTCGGCCGTCACGCACTTCGGCGGCGTGACCCCGCTGCGTCGCCTGTTCGACCTCGCGGGCCAGTACCAGATCAAGTCGGCCATCCACGGCCCCGAGGACATCTCCCCCGTCGGCATGGCGGCGGGCATCCATCTCGACCTGGCCATCCACAACTTCGGCATCCAGGAGTACAGCGGCTACACGGAGACGACCCACCGCGTCTTCCGCCACGCGTACACCTTCACGGACGGCCACCTGCACCCGGGCGAGGCCCCCGGACTCGGCGTCGAACTCGACGAGGAACTCGCCGCCGCACACCCGTACGACCCGGCGTACCTGCCGGTGAACCGCCTGCAGGACGGGACGGTCCACGACTGGTGAGCCGAGCGGCGGGGCGGACCCCGCCGGGCGAGACGGACCCCACCGGTCAACACGGCGGTGGGCGGTGCGTGGCAGGGTAGGGGAAGTGGTGCGTACGGGGTGATCGCCCGCACCGGAACCATGTGCGACCTCCATCGGCGACCGCCCCGTACCGCCCCGCCCGGCGGACCGGGCACCCACGCCCGCCATGCGGGCATACAGAAGGGGCGGGCCACGGCGTGCAGGCCGTGATCCGCCCCTTCCCCCTTGAGGGGTGCGGTGATCAGCTCACCATCGATACCAGCGGCCACGCTTGCCACCGGTCCCGGCGGACCGGAACAGGAAGCCGAGCAGCCAGATGACGAGCACGGCGATCGCGATCCACCAGAGGATCTTGACCGCGAAACCGGCGCCGAACAGGATCAGCGCGAGAAGAAGAACGAGCAGCAGGGGAACCATGATTATCAACCTCCGACGCTCCGGGTGCCCTGCCTTCGGTCATGCACACCACATATTCGGTCTGTGATCATTTCGAGACCTTCCGGGGGAGCGGCGGTCGACGCGATGCGAGTGCGTCCGGTGCGGGGCGGCGCTGAGCGTGCCGCTCACGCGGGTCGCGCTGCCCCCGCACGCGCGGGCGGCGTGGGGCAACGGCGCGCACGGGCTGCCGGTGGCCATGGCGGCGCGTACGCGCCGGACGAGGCGCTCTCGTACGGGTCCCCCGGCCACCTCGTCCTCGCCCCCGGGGACGTGCGCTGCACCGCCTTCCTCCCCGGCCGCCACGGCGGGAGCTGCTGCGGGATCGATGGCAGCCGGGGGCCGAACCTGTGGCAGGCCGTACGGTTCGCGCCGGAGGCGGTACGGAGCGTGACGACCCTGGGCGTCGGGGACGCGCCGACGGAGTGGGACCGCCCGCCGTGCACCCGCGAGGAGAACGGCCTGGCCTGGCGGGCGCGGGTGGAGGTCGGGCTCGGGGACGCGCTCGCCCACGTCCTGGCCGCCTCGGGCGGCGCACCCCTCGCGCTGCCCCCTGGCCCCGTCACCGACAGCCTCGGCCCCGTCCTCGCGGCGCTGCCGCCCGCCCCGCCGCCCACCGCACGCTGGGCCTCGCCGGTCCCGGGCTCCCCGTGCCGGACGCGGACGTCGTCCTCGTACCGTCGCACGAGGTGACCGGGGAGCTGTGGCCGACGGCGGCCACCGGCACCCTCGTCCCCCTCGACGAGCCCGCCTGGCGGTACCTCGTCCGCCCGCGACCTCCGCTCCGCGCCCCGGCACGCGGCCGCTTCCTGCCGGAGGCGCCGGAGCGCTCGCCGCGCTCGTACGAGTTCTTCCCACCCGAGCCCTGCCGGTTCACCCCGCGCACCGCCCTCACCCGCCTCCCGGCCGTCCGCGAACCCTGGCTCCGGTCGGTGCACGAGAAGCTGCGGGGGCCCTGGGAGACGTACTGACCGCTTGCGAGACGTACTGACCCCTTGCGCGGTGAGGCCGCGCACCGGGACCCCGAGTAGCCGGGCCGGGCGGCTGCCGGCCGTGCCGGGACCTGGGGCCGGGAATTGGTCCAGACGAATGTATTGACGGACTCCCGGGGCGCTTCTTAAATCAACAGCGTCAACAGGTGAACGGAGCAAGCCCTTTCTGAGCGGGGCGAGTTCATGTTGTGTTCACTGACATGAACGCGACACATTCCCGCCCCGGAACGGGCACACGGTGCCGCTCCACCCGCTCCACCCGCTCCACCCGCACCATCGGCTTCATCCGCTCCACCCGCTCCACCCGCTCCACCCGCACCATCGCGCGACCCCCACCCCGACCGCCCCCACGGAAGCGATGTGATGCCCCATGCGCGTTTCGCGCACCCCCGCCCGGCGCCGCAGATCCCCCTCCCGGCGCCCCCGCTCCCTCGCCCTGCTCGCCGCCGCCGCGTGTCTCGGCTTCGCCGCCCTGACGCCCGCCGCCGCGCAGGCCGCCGCGCCCGTCCCCGCTCCCGTACCCGCCGCGGCGGCGGCGACCTTCACCGACGACTTCGACGGGCCCGCCGGGGCCGGGGTCGACGGCTCGAAGTGGCTCACGGAGACCGGCGACAACGTCAACAACCACGAGCGCCAGTACTACACCTCGGGCACCAACAACGCGGCTCTCGACGGCCAGGGCCACCTGGTCATCACCGCGAAGAAGGAGAACCCGGGGAACTACAACTGCTGGTACGGGCGGTGCGAGTACACCTCCGCGCGGCTCAATACCTCGGGCCGGTTCACCTCGCAGTACGGGCACGTCGAGGCGCGCATGAAGCTGCCGCGCGGGCAGGGGATATGGCCCGCGTTCTGGATGCTCGGCAACGACATCGGCTCGGTCGGATGGCCCAACTCGGGCGAGATCGACATCATGGAGAACGTCGGCTTCGAGCCCAACACCGTGCACGGCACGATCCACGGGCCCGGCTACTCCGGTTCGGGCGGGATCGGCGCGGGCTACTCGCTGCCCGGCGGCGCCGCCTTCGCGGACGCCTTCCACACGTTCGCGATCGACTGGAGCCCGAACGCGATCAAGTGGTCCGTGGACGGCAACGTCTACCAGACCCGTACGCCCGCCGACCTCGGCGGCAAGCAGTGGGCCTTCAACAAGCCGTTCTTCATCATCCTCAACCTCGCGGTCGGCGGCTACTGGCCCGGCGACCCGAACTCCTCCACGCAGTTCCCGCAGCAACTCGTCGTCGACTACGTGCACGTGAGCGACGGCGGCGGCACGACCCCGCCGCCCACCGGCACGAAGACGATCAAGGGCATCGGCGGCAAGTGCCTCGACGCCGCCGCGGCGAGCAACGCCAACGGCACCGCGGTCCAGCTCTACGACTGCAACGGCACGAGCGCGCAGGCGTGGTCGGTCGGCGGCGACGGCACCCTCCGCGTCCTCGGCAAGTGCCTCGACGTACCGAGCGGTTCGACCGCGAACGGCGCGAAGCTCCAGCTCTGGGACTGCAACGGCTCGGGAGCCCAGCAGTGGGTCGTCACCGGGGCGAAGGACATCGTCAACCCGCAGGCGGACAAGTGCGTGGACGCCACCGACAACTCCTCGGCCAACGGGACCCGCGCACAGCTGTGGACCTGCTCGGGCACCGCCAACCAGAAGTGGACCGTCTCATGACCGCGACCTCCCTGCGCGGCGCCCTCACCTCGCGCCGCGCCCGCCTCCTCCCGGTGCTCCTCGCCCCGCTCCTCGCCCTCGGCGTCGTCCAGGCCCCCGAGGCGGCGGCCGACACCGGCACCATCACGGGGCTCGGCGGCAAGTGCCTCGACGTCGCGGCGGCGAGCAGCGCGAACGGGACGGCCGTGCAGATGTACGACTGCAACGGGACGTCCGCGCAGCAGTGGAACGTCGGCGCGGACGGCACGGTCCGCGCGCTCGGCAAGTGTCTCGACGTCGCGAGCGGCAGCACGGCGAACGGGGCGAAGCTCCAGCTGTGGGACTGCAACGGCTCCGGCGCCCAGAAGTGGACCGTCACCGCCGCGAAGGACCTCGTCAACCCGCAGGCGGACAAGTGCGCCGACGTGCAGGACAAGAGCACGGCGAACGGCGCGCGGGTCCAGCTGTGGACGTGTACGGGCACCTCCAACCAGAAGTGGAACGCGCCCTCTGCCGGAGGGGGGACGAATCCGCCCACCGGGGGAGCGCCGGCCGCGGTCGCCCCGTACCTCTACAACGGCTGGGGCAACCCGCCGAGCCCGACGACGGTCATGAACGCGACCGGCGTGAAGTGGTTCACGCTCGCCTTCGTCCTCTCCAACGGCACGTGCAACCCGCAGTGGGACGGCGGTCGTCCGCTCACGGGCGGCGTGGACCAGCAAACGATCACGACGGTCCGCGCGAACGGCGGTGACGTCGTGCCGTCCTTCGGCGGATGGAGCGGCAACAAGCTGGAACAGTCCTGCACGAGTGCGAGCGCGCTCGCCGGGGCGTACCAGAAGGTCATCAGCGCGTACGGCCTGAAGGCGATCGACATCGACATCGAGGCGGAGGCGTACGACAGCGCGACCGTCCAGCAGCGCACGGTCGACGCGCTCAAGACCGTCAAGGCCAACAACCCGGGCCTGAAGGTCTTCGTCACGATGGGGACGGGCCAGAACGGCCCCGACACGAGCCTCATCACGAAGGCCGCGCAGTCCGGTCTCACGGTCGACGCCTGGACGATCATGCCGTTCAACTTCGGCGGCAACGGCCAGAACATGGGCACGCTGACCACGCGCGCGGCGGAGGGCCTGAAGAACTCGCTGAAGAGCGCCTACGGTTACAGCGACGACCAGGCGTACCGCCTCATGGGCATCTCCTCCATGAACGGTACGACGGACGTCGGCGAGACGATCACGGTCGCGGATTTCCGCACCATGACGGCGTACGCGCAGCAGCACCACCTCGCCCGCCTCACCTTCTGGTCGGTCAACCGCGACCGCCCCTGCACGGGCGGCGGAGCCGACACGTGCTCGGGAGTCCCGCAGAGTGACTGGGAGTTCACGAAGGCACTGGCGGCGTACACGGGCTGAGGCCCGGGGCGTTCCACGGAGTACGTGAGGGACGGGTACGGGGCGGGGCACCGCGAGAGGGGGACGCGGGCCCCGCCCCGTACCGTCCGGCGTCCCGCCCCGGTACCCGGCCGCTACCGTGCACTCCTGTGGACGCACAGGTGATTCTCCTCAACGGCACCAGCAGCGCCGGAAAATCGAGCCTCGCGCAGGAGATCTGCGCGGGACTCGGGCGCCCCTCGTACTTGCTCGCGGTCGATGAATTCCGCCGGATGCGCAGGGGCCCGGACATCACGGCGGCGAGCCTGCCGGGTGAGATCGCCCGCACCGCCGCCGGATTCCACCGTGTGATCGCGGGGCCGGCGGCGGCCGGGCACACGCTCGTCGTCGACCATGTCCTGAGCAACCGCACCCGGTTGCGCGAACTGCTCGTCCTCCTCCCCGCGGAGGCCGTGGTGTTCGT
This sequence comes from Streptomyces sp. Tu6071, assembly GCF_000213055.1. Lineage (NCBI taxonomy): Bacteria > Bacillati > Actinomycetota > Actinomycetes > Kitasatosporales > Streptomycetaceae > Streptomyces > Streptomyces sp. Tu6071. The sequence continues at coordinate 4,275,505 of NZ_CM001165.1, forward strand.
CGGCGTGCGGTGTCCGCTGGACGTGGTCGTCCGGCGCGAACGCGAGCGGGGGGACCGGGTGGTGGGCACGGCGGCGGCCCAGTACCCGAAGGTGCACGCCCACGGCGTGTACGACGTGGAGGTGGACACGAGCCGCTTGACCCCGGCGGAGTGCGCCGAGCACGTCCTCGCCACCGTCGAACAGCCCGCGCGTCCCACGGCATTCAAGCGACTCCGTGCGGCCATGGCCACCGAACTCGGACTCGTGAGGCTGCCCTGACCGCGCGAACGGGGCCCGGCGGCGCCGCGCCGTCTCCCCCTCACCGCACTCGGGTCACGCCGTCGCGTCCAGGCGGGGGGAGTCGTGGCAGTCGCGGCAGAGGCCCGGGGTGGGGGCGCGGAAGACGCGGTCGCAGGTGTCGCAGGTCTGGAAGGGGTGGGGGCGCGGGGGGTGAGGCGCCGGGGTGCGATGGAGTGGGGCGGGGAGGGGGGTGTCCTGGAGGCGGAAGGCCAGGAGGGCGGCCGGGCGGGTGAGGAAGCGGGCAGGCAGGCCGGTGGTGAGGGTGTCCGCGAGCCGTGAGCGGTCCATGCCCGTCGCCAGCCAGCGGCTGATGGCCGGGGCCAGCGCCACGGCCTCGCGCTCCGACACGACCAGCCTCGGGTCCAGTCGGCGGAGCGAGGTGAGGACGGCGAGGGCCTCGGGGGCGATGTCCGCGAGCGGGGCGGGGGCGCGGAGGCGGGTGGACGGTGGGGGCGGGGGCGGCGGGCTGGGGGTCTGCTGGGTCGGGGGTGGCGGGTTCGGGGTTGGGTGGGTCGAGGTTGGCGGGTTCGGGGTCTGCTCGGCCGGGGTTGGCGGGTCAGGGGTCTCGTGGGTCGGGGGCTGCGGGAGCGGCGGGGGTGGGGCCGACTGGGTCCGGGCTCGCTGGGGTGGGGTTGGCAGGCCACGGGAGGGTGCGGGTTCCCGTGGGGCCGGGTGGATTCGCGGCTCGCGCGGGGGGCGTCCTGGGGCCGGGGGTTTCGGGGGGCCGGGTGTGGGGTGGGGGGTTGGCGGGCGTTCCGTGCGGGGGCGGCGGGGCCGCTTCCGTACGGTGCCGTGCGGGACGTCGTGCACGTACGTGCAGGTGCGGAAGCGGCCCGACGGGAGGCGCACGCGGCGGCGCTCCACGTACCCCTCCGCCTCCAACTCCCGCAGCGCGCGCGAGATCAGGATCTCGCCCTCCGTGAAGTGCGCGCACAGCGCGGCGATCGAGACGCGGGCGCCGTCCGGCAGCGAGAGGATGTAGGCGGCCACGCCCACCGTGACCGCGCTGCCCCGCCGTTGGGCGAGGGCGTTCGCCAGGACCGTGAAGTCGGACGTCAGCCGGGTGCGGACGTGGACCACTCCGGCGGGCGGCGAAGTGTCGGGAGAAGGGCCGGAATCGGCGCATGCGCGCGCGTTAGACTGCCTGTCATCCATCGGGAAGGTTTCTTCTTCCTGATTGGTCAGGCCCTCGATCGGGATGCCAGTCCCGGCCGGGGGCCGAACTATGTGGGTGCTTGTGGCGGCGAACGTAGCCGCCCGCGCACAGAGCGTGCAAGCGGCTCACTCGGACGAGTGGCGAGCGGCGGGCGGTTGACGTCGCGGGTCGGCGGGCGGCTTCGGCTGCCCGCGCCGCGCCCACCGTCCGCGCCGCGCCCACCGTCCGCCCCGCGCCCACCGTCCGCGCCCCCCGTCCGCGCCGCGCCGTCCCGCGCTCGCCGTCCGCCCCGCGCCCGCCGCCCGCGCCGCCCCGTCGCCGTCCCGCCCGAGCCGCCCCCCGTGCTCGCCGCCTCCGCTCCGCTCCGCTCGCGCGGAGGGTGGGTGGGTGGGAGTTCTTTCCCCCGGTTCTTTGAAGGGGAGCCGTGCCGCACCGGAGCCCGGCCCACCCGGTACCGGTGGAGCAGGGGGCACCCCCGGCGGCCGGGTACCGGCCGGGCCGGTGTGTGTATACGTCAGATATCGATTCGCGGAAGAGCTTGTGGCACGGGGCGCAATGCGCGTAGACAAGCGGCCGATACCATCGCTCTCGCGAAAGGCGCCTCCATGCGGAAGTCCCTCAAAGCGGCCGGCCTCACCGCCGCCTGCGCCCTCGCCGGCACCCTCGTCTACGGGGTCGGCGCGGCCGGCGCGCAGGGCAACGCCCCGCACGCCGGTCACGAGCCGCAGAACATCGGCCTCCTCACCCAGCAGATCGACGCCTACTACGGCGCCGAGAAGCAGGCCGACGGCACCTGGACCGCCTCGGCCGACAGCGACTACGCCAAGGACCTCGCGCGCGTCGAGAAGGGCGCCAAGGCCGACATCCGCAAGGCCGCGCAGCGCTACGGCCACGGCCACGGCCACCACGGGGCCAAGCCCGCGATCGTCCTCGACATCGACGACACCGCGCTCCTCAGCTTCGACTACGAGCGCCGCACCAACTACGTCTACAACGACGCCACCTGGAACGCCTACGTCGACCAGGCGAACCGCCCCGCCGTCTTCGGGATGCCCGACCTCGTCAACTACGCCCGCAAGCAGGGCGTCGAGGTCTTCTTCCTCACCGGCCTGAGCGAGCCGCAGCGCGCGGGCGCCGAGAAGAACCTCACGAAGACCGGCTACGACGTGCCGCTCGACGCGAAGCACCTCTTCCTCAAGAACAAGACCAACCCGCCGTCCTACCTCAAGAACTGTGCCACGGCGACGAGTTGGACCTGCACGACCGTCGAGTACAAGGCGGGCACCCGCAAGTACATCGAGTCCCGGGGCTACCGCCTCGTCGGCAACTTCGGCGACCAGCAGTCCGACCTCACGGGCGGCTACGCGGACAAGGGCTACAAGCTGCCGAACCCCACGTACTTCGTGGAGTAGTCAGTCGGCGCGGGGCGGGGGAGCCGGTCGCGGCGGGTGTCACTGCCCCGCCTCGCCCGGCTCCCAGCCCCGCGCGCGCAGCACCGCCGCGATGTCGGGCGCGCGGTAGTGCGGGCCCTTCATGACCTTGCCGTCCGCGCGGCGCACGGGGGAGCCGTCGGGGCCGAGCTTCGACATGTTCGCGCGGTGCACCTCGGCGAGCACGGCGTCGAGGTCGATGCCGTGGGTCAGGGCCGTGCCGTACGTGACGTAGACGAGGTCGGCGAGCTCCTGTGCGAAGTGCGCGAGCGCCCCCGGGTCCGCCGCGACCTCCCCGGCCGCCTCGTCCACCTCGGCGAACTCCTCCGCGAGCAGCGCCCGCCGCAACGCCGCCGTCGGCTCGTCCACCACGCCGGGCGTCTCCCGCATGTGCAGACCGAAGGCGGAGTGGAACGCGTGGAGGTAGGCGGCGGGCGAGGGAGCGGTGCTGGTCAGGGCCGTGCCGGTGGGGGTGGAGTCCGTCATGGGAACGAGCCTATCGGCCGTACGGGGGAGGGCGGGGGCGGCTCCGTACGGGGGGCCGGGGGGGGACTAGGGCCCTGGACCGGGGACCCGGGCCCGTACGGGCCTCCCCATAGGGTCGGCCGCATGAGCATCAGCAGTCAGTCCCCGGAGTCCGGTCCCGACCTCGCCGCCTATCTCGGCCGCCTCGGGATCGGCGCCGCGCCCTCCGCGCTGCCGCCCACGCTCGCGACCCTGCGCACCGTGCAGCGGGCCCAGCTCCTCGCGATCCCCTTCGAGAACCTCGATCCCGTGCGCGGGATCGTGCCCGCGCTCGAAGTGCCCGCGCTGGAGGACAAGTTGGTGCGGCGGCGGCGCGGCGGGTACTGCTTCGAGCTGAACGGGCTGCTCTCGGCCGCGCTCACCGCGCTCGGCTTCACGGTGCGCCCGCTCGCCGGGCGCGTCGTCCTCGGGGTCGGCGACGAGGGCTGGGCGAGCCGCCCCGCGACCCACCTCGCGCTCGCCGTCGACACGGAGGAGGGCACCCACCTCGCCGACGCCGGTTTCGGCGCGCTCGCCGCCCTGCCCGGACCCCTCCCGCTGCGCGACGGCGCCGAGCACGCGGCGCACGGCCGCCGTCACCGGCTCGACCGGCACGAGGACCGCTGGAGCCTCGCGGCCCGGACGCCGGACGGCTGGGAGACGCAGTACGTCCTGTCCACGGCGCCCGCGCCGCCCATCGACCGCGAGGTCGCCAACTGGTACGTCGCGACCCACCCCCGTTCCCCCTTCACGCGCCGCCTCGTCGTCAATCGCACCAGCCCCGACGCCCACCGCGCGCTGCTCGGCGACCCGCCCGTGAACGGCACGACGGAACGCGCCGAGCTGACGACGACGTACGCCGACGGACGGAGCGAGCGCCGGACGCTCACCGGCTGGGCGGAGGTGGCGGCGGTGCTGGAGGGGGAGCTGGGGCTGGTGGACGTGACGCCTCGGGACGTGGGCTGACGGGCCGCTCGCGGCGGAGCCGGGGGCTTCGCGGGTCAGTCCCGCGTGCCCACGTACCGCGCGTGCGTGAACGGGGAGACATCGTGCCAGCCGACCGTCGTGTAGAGCTTGCGACCGGCGGGGGTGCAGGCGAGGACGGCGCGCTCGGCCCCGGCCGCGCGGGCCGCCGCGTGCAGGTGGCGCATGACGTAGGCGCCGAGGCCGCGCCGCTGGTGCGCCTCGGCGGTCTCGATCTGGTCGACCGCGGCCGAGGGGCCGCACACGCCGACCTGGCCGTGCGCGGCGAAATCGCCCGTCGCGGTCGTGAGGACGACGCGTGTGACGTCGGCGCGGGTCCACGAGGCGAGGCGGTAGCCGTCCGGGACGGAACCGGGGGCGGTGTCAGCGGGGCCCAGGTCCCTGGCCATGAACCAGTCGTCCCCGTCGAAGCACTCCCAGCCCGGTGCGAACCAGGGCGTGACGCGCGCCGGGTCGGCGACGATCTTGAGCTGGGTGCCGCGCCCCGCCGGGGCCGCCGTCACGGCCCGTACGTCCTCCTCGCGGACCCCTTCGCCGATCCCGCCGAAAACGTACCGGCCGACGTGCTGCGGCAGCCCGACCGTGACCCACCAGCCCCAGGGGCGCGGCTCGGGCGGGGCGGCGGCCCGGGAGACGACCCAGCCGTGGACCCACTCCCGTACGTATGCCTCGCCGGTCGGACCACCGGCCTCGGCTCCGCCCCCGTGACCCGCCGCCCTCACGTGTCCCGCCGTGCTCGTGCTCGTCATGAGACCCCTCCCGACGTTGGCCCGTCACCTCGTTGGTAACGGCCAGTGCACGGTAGCACCCCTTACTTCTCGTTGTCTGCGGGAGGGGGAGTGACCCGTGTCAGGCATGAACTCCGCCATTCGGCGCACCCGTACAGGCGGAAGTGATCAGAAGTGGATGTACTCCTCGGAAGGGGACGTCCGTGCGCCGCCACGGCAGTGGTGCGCGCCGGCGGCATCCCGTGGTCCGAGTGGAAGGTGCGTGCGGATGGCGACGAGCCCCGAACCGGCGACGGCGGCAGGTGGTCACAAGGGGAAGGCGCTCGGGGTCTCGATCGCGGCGGCGGTCGGCGGCTTCCTCTTCGGCTTCGACTCCTCGGTCATCAACGGCGCGGTCGACGCCCTCGGTGACCACTTCCACCTCGGGGACTTCCTGAGCGGTTTCGTCGTGTCGATCGCGCTGCTCGGCTGTGCGGTGGGCGCCTGGTACGCCGGGCGGCTCGCGGACAGCTGGGGACGGCGGCGGGTCATGCTGCTCGGCTCGGTCATGTTCATCATCAGCTCGGTCGGTTCCGGTCTCGCGTTCTCCGTACCGGACCTGCTGGTGTGGCGCGTGATCGGCGGGCTCGGCATCGGGATCGCCTCCGTCATCGCGCCCGCGTACATCGCGGAGGTCGCCCCGGCGGCCCAGCGCGGCATCCTCGGCTCGCTCCAGCAACTCGCGATCACGATCGGTCAGCTCGTCGTGCTCAGCTCGAACAAGGGGCTCGCGGGCGCGGCCGGTGGCTCCTCGCAGGACCTGTGGCTCGGGCTCCAGGCGTGGCGGTGGATGTTCCTCGTCGGCGTGATCCCCGCGGCGGTGTACGGGATTCTCGCGCTGAGCATCCCCGAATCACCCCGCTACCTCGTGCTCAAGGGCAAGGACAAGGAAGCGGCGGGCGTCCTGGAACGGGTCTCGGGGGCGGCGAACGGGCGGACGAAAGTCCAGGAGATCCGCGACACGCTCCGCAAGGAGCCGAAGGCGACCTTCAAGGACGTGCGCGGCCCGCACTTCGGCCTCCAGTCGCTCGTCTGGGTCGGCATCGCGCTCGCCGCGTTCCAGCAGCTCGTCGGCATCAACGCGATCTTCTACTACTCGACGACGCTGTGGAAATCGGTCGGCTTCTCGGAGTCCAGTTCCTTCACGACCTCGGTCATCACGGCCGGGATCAACGTCGTCATGACGATCGTCTCGATGTTCTTCGTCGACAAGGTCGGCCGCCGCAGGCTGCTCCTGATCGGCTCGATCGGCATGTTCTGCGCGCTGCTCCTGACCTCGATCGCGTTCTCGCAGCAGCAGGGTTCCGGCAAGGACGTCAGCCTCCCCGACCCGTACGGGCCGCTCGCCCTCATCGGCGCCAACGCGTTCGTGGTCTTCTTCGCGCTGTCGTGGGGGCCGGTCATGTGGGTCATGCTCGGCGAGATGTTCCCGAACCGGATGCGGGCGATGGCGCTCGCGCTGTCGACGGCGGCGAACTGGATCTTCAACTTCATCGTGACGTTCTCGTTCGAGCCGCTGACGCGGAACGTGGGCCTGTCGTGGCTGTACGGGGCCTTCGCCTTCTTCGCGATCGTGAGCTTCTTCTTCGTCCTGGGGAAGGTCCCGGAGACGAAGAACCGCGAGCTGGAGGACATGACGGGGGAGACGCACCAGCGGGTGGCGAGGGAGCCGAGGCGGAGGGCCTGAGACCGGCGCACCGCGCGAGAGGGCCCGAGGGGGCCCGAGGGGAAAGTTCCTCGGGCCCCTCGGGCTTTCCGCGGGTCAGGCGGTGGTGGCGATGCCGTACTTGGCCTTGGCGGCCTCCGAGACCGGCGTGAAGAAGTTGACGAGGTTGCCGTCGGGGTCGCGCACCAGGCAGGAGCGGTTCCCCCACGGCATCGTGGTGGGCTCGGCGACGATCTCCGTGCCGGACAGGCAGGTGCGGAGCCGGTCCACGTCGGGGACGCGGAACTCGATGATCACGCTCTCGTTCGCGCCGGGGCGGCAGGCGCCGGGCGCGAAGGACGCGAGGGTGCGGGAGTGGGCGAGGGCGAGGCTCCCGTGCGGGGTGTGCACCTCGGCGAAGTCCTCGGTGGCCCACGCGGCCCGCGCGCCGGTGGCCTTCTCGTAGAAGGCGGCGAGGCGAGCCACGTCGGTGGTGACGATGCGGAGCGAGACGAAGTCCATGACGGTCCTTAGGTCCTCGGGCGGTACGTGTGCGGGCCGCGCCCCGCCGACGCTGAGCGGCGACGCGCGACACCCGGGACGGTAGGCCGGAAGGCGGACAGCTTCGGTCCGCTGTCGCACCGCGTGCGAAAAGACGGCCTATGGCCCGCCGGGGCGTCGTTCAAACCACTCGTACGCGTGGGGTTCATCACGACGTACACGCGGTAGTCATGTGGGTGCGGGGAGTTACTACCGTCCCCCTGCTCCCCGCACCGCGTACCGTCCGTCCCGTCCCCGAGCCCGCTCTCCTCCACCGTCCGCCCTCCCGCTTCGCCGGCCACCCCCCAGGCTCGGCGCGGCGGAGGCGGGCGCAGGGCTCGGGGGGCCGGGGCGGGCGGTGCGGCAGGGCTCGGGCCCGTACCGGCTCGGGCCCGTCCCGGTTCAGGCCCGTGGCGTCTCAGGCCCGTGCCGCGAAGGCTCCCGTCGTGCCGAAGGCTTTCGCCGCGAAGCGTTCGGCGATGCGGAGGTGGGTCTCCGGGTCCGGGTGGAGTTCGTCGGGGAGGGGGTGGGCCGTGTAGTCCTCCGCCCCGTACAGCTCCGTGCCGTCGAGGTAGTACAGGTGCGGGTCGCTCGCGGCGCGGCTCGCGACCACGCGGGCCATCTCCTCGCGGACGGTCCGCAGGGTCAGGCGCCCGGCCGGGACCTCGGCCGGGTCGCCGGTGGCGACGAAGGAGAGGCGGCCCTCGCCGAGGGCGCTCGTGTCGAAGGCGGCGGGGCCCGGGGTCTCCTCGTGGATGCGGCAGTAGAGCGCCGAGACCACGAGGAGCGGCGTCTCGGGGTGGCCCTCGCGGACCGTGTCGAGGAAGCCGTGGAGGGCGGGCCCGAGCGCGCGCAGCCGCATGAGGTCCGCGTTGACGAGGTTGATGCCGAACTTGAGGCTGAGGAGGTCGGCGGGGGTGTCCCTGAGCGCACGCGCGGTGAACGGGTCGAGCAGGGCCGAGCCGCCGAAACCGAGGTTGACGAGGTCCACGCCCCCGAGCGCGGCGGCCCGCGCGGGCCACGTCGTGCTCGGGCTCGCCGCGTCGGAACCGTGGCTCACCGAACTCCCGTGGTGCACCCACACCCTGCGGCCCCGCGCGGGCAGCGGCTCCACGGGGGCGTCCGCGCGCAGGGCGACGAGTTCCGTCGTCTCCTGGTGCGGCAGCCAGATCTCGACGTCCTTCTCGCGCGCGTCGAGCCCGTCGAAGCGCAGCGTGCCCGGCTCGGCGCCCGGCCGGGCCTCGCCGCGCCCGGTGGCGAGGTCGATGACGAGGGTGCGCCCGCCCGGGACCGTGCCGCGCGCGGTCAGCTCGCCGTCCACGAGCAGGTCGTAGACGCCGTCGGGGCGCTGGGGCGCGCCCGGGTAGAGGCGCTTGGTGGGGAGGGTGTCCAGCTCGACGACGGTCGCGGCGGTCCGCAGCGCGAGCCGCACCCCGGAGGGCTGGCTCTCGGCCATCGCGAGCTGGGGGTCCGTGTTCTGGGCGCGCGCGGCGGCGGGGAGTCGGTGCGGGAGCAGCCCGTGCGCGGTCGGCTCCAGTTCGAGCGCGCCACGGATCAGGGCGGGGGTGAGGGGGATGGTGGTGAGCATGGTGGGACCGGGATTCCTGGTGGGAGGCGGATCGGTGAGGGGCGAGGCGGGTCGGGTCGGCGAGGGGCCGGGCGGTACGGGGCCGGGGGGTCAGGTGGCCGCGGGTGCGATGCTGCCCGGACCGGGGGCCGGGGTGGTCGCGGGTGCCGGGTCGTCCGGACCGGGGGCCGGGGTGGTCGCGGGGGCCGGGGGCCAGGTGCGCAGGAGGTGGTCGAGCGCGTCGAGGGTGCGGTGCCAGCTCTCCTCGGCGGGGGGCGCGCTGTGCGCGAAGTTGCCGCTCAGCTCCAGGTCGACGAAGCCGTGGAAGACGCTGCCGAGCAGCCGTACGGCGTGCGTGGCGTCGGGTTCGTCGAGCGCGTAGCCGCGCAGGAGCGCGCGGGACATCCGGGCATGCCGGGGGCCCGCGCTCGCGAGAGCCGTCTCGTGGTCCAGCGGGTGGCGGGTCGCCGCGTACCGGCCCGGGTGCTCGCGCGCGTACGAGCGGTACGCCTCCGCGAAGGCGGACAGCGCGTCCTTGCCCGCCCGGCCCGCGAGGGCGTCGGCGGCCCGGTCGGCCAGCTCGTCGAGCGCGAGCAGCGCGATGCCGGTGCGGAGGTCGTCCGAGCTCCGCACGTGCGCGTACAGGCTCGCGGGCTTCACGCCGAAACGGCGGGCCAGCGCCGAGAGCGTGACCTGCGCGAAGCCCTCCTCGTCAGCCAGCTCCGCCCCGGCCCGTACGAGCCGCCGCGTACTCAGTCCCACTCGTCCCATCGCGCCGCCCGGTCCTCTCGCTCGCCCTGCTGCTGCCTGCGCCTGTGCCTATAAAGCATTTGCCTACAGGGTATAGGCAATTTAGCCTGGCGTGTATGAAGCCCTTGACTGACCCCGAGATCCGGGCCGCCTTCGTGAACTGCTCGAAGGGCGAGGCCAAGCGCCTCCACATCCCCCGTGACCTGGCCGAACGCCCCTGGGAGGACCTGGACTACTTCGGCTGGCGCGACCCGCAGGCCCCGGACCGGGCCTACCTCGCGACGGTCGTCGACGGCCGCACGCTCGCCCTCACGCTGCGCCGCCCGGCGACGGCGGCGTGGCAGACGCGGCGCGGCATGTGCTCGATCTGCCTCACACCGCACTCCGGCGGCGTGGCCCTGATGGTCGCGCCGCGCGCGGGCAAGGCCGGCAAGGCGGGCAACTCCGTCGGCACGTACCTGTGCGAGGACCTCGCCTGCCCGCTCTACGTGCGCGGCAAGAAGGACGTGGGCTCGGACCGGATGCACGAGTCGCTGACGGTCGAGCAGAAGGTCGCGCGGATGATGGCGAACCTGGACGATTTCGTGGGACGGGTACTGACCGGCGAGGGGTGAGCCCCTCAGCGCGCGGCGGCACCGCGTCGCACGGTCGCGATGTCCTCGGGCTCCGGCCGGGCGCCCTCAGCCGGGTCACGGGGTGGGCGGCGGCGGGTTCGGCCGGTCGGCCTGCTGCTCGTACGGCTTCTCGTACTCCCTTGGCGCGTGCAGGAGTTCGGGGTGGTCGTGCCAGTAGCGCTCGCCGTGGAGGTGCAGCATCGCCCAGTGCCACGCCTCGTCGTGGAAGACCAGGCCGCGGTACGGGGCCTCCGGGGGCTCGTACGGGTACGCCGCCAGGGCCTCCGCGCGGGCCCGGTCCGGGGTGCGGGAGCCGTACCGTTCGAGGACCCGGGCGAAGGCGGCGCGCTCCTCGCGGAGATACGCGCGGTACTCCTCCTCGTTCACACGCCGCCCCAGCTCGCCCGCAGCCACGCGAGCGCCGCCTCGCCCTGGGCGCGCTGGAAGGGGCGCAGTGTCGGGAGGCCCGGCGGCGCGGGGCGGGCCGCGCTCGTCAGGAAGAGGCCCGCCAAGCCGACGAGGGCCGTGGCGACGGCGGCCGGGTCCGCGCCGCGCGCGGTGAGGTGTGCGTCGAGGAGGGGCCGCAGCCCGGGGGCACCCATGAGGACGCTCGGGCCCATCCCGACGACGTCGACCCACGCGGCCCCCGTCGCCGCGTGCGGCCAGTCGACGAAGACGACGGCCCGCTCCGGGTCGGGCGTGAGGAGGAGGTTGTCCGCGCGCAGGTCGCAGTGGAGCAGCGTCGTACCGGCCACCGCCTCCGGCCACCCGGCCTCGCGCTCCGCGAGATCCGCGAGCCGCTCACCGGCCCAGGCGGGGAGCCCGGCGACGGTGTCCCCCGCCTCCGCCTCACCCGCCTCGTACCCCTCCAGGAGGAGCCGCCAGTGCCGGAAGCTGTCGTCCTCGGCCAGCGAGGGCGCGCCGATGGGCGGCGCGGGCGTGAGCCGCGCGGCGAGCGCCTCCGTCGCGTCCAGGACGCGTGCGAGGTCCCGCGCCGCCCACGGCTCGCGCGGCTGCCGGCCCGCGATCTCCTCGTACGCGAGCACGACCCACCCCTCCGTCTCGACACGGTCCAGGAGCCGCGGGACGGGTACGGAGGCGGGGAGCACGGCCGCGATCGCGGCCTCCCGGCGGTGGAAGGCGGGCGACCGCGGGTTGGGTTCCGGCCCCACGGCCTTGACGAACAGCGGCCGCCCACCGGCCAGTCGGACCCGCGCGGCGACACCGGGCGAGAACCCCCCGGCCTGCGACACGGCCGCCACGACCGCCCCGCCCCACCGCTCCTCGGCACACGCCCGCACGCCCGCCGGGACCTCGCCCCACGGCAGACGGACCCCGGTGGCGGCGGGGGCGGGGGACGGCGCGACGGGCTGGGACTCCGGGTGCATGGGGCAAGGGTCGGGCGGGAGGCGTGGGACGCGCAAGGCGATTTGCGGGGCGGCAGGAGGGGGCGGGGCTCTGGGCGACGGACGGGGCGGAGCCCTGAGCGCCGGGCCGGGCGCGCCCTTCGGCCTCGCGCGGGGCTACCGTCCCGCCACCCGGTCCGCCCACCGCGCCAGCCGTGCCGTCCCCGCCGCGTACGTGCGGGATTCGGTGCGGTCCGCCGCGCGGTAGGCCGCGTACATGCCGTGGACGCCGAGCCAGCGCAGCGGCTCCGGCTCCCACTTGCGGACGCGGTGGTCGACCCAGGGGAGCGCCGTGAGTTCCGTCGGGCCGCCCTGACCCGAGTCCTGGCGCACCAGATCGCGCAGCGTGCGCGCCGCCAGGTTGCTCGTCGCGACGCCCGAGCCCACGTAGCCGCCCGCCCAGCCGAGCCCCGTCGACCGGTCCAGGCACACCGTCGCGCACCAGTCGCGCGGCACCCCGAGCACCCCCGACCACGCGTGCGCCACGCGCGCCCCCGCGAGCTGCGGGAAGAGCTTCACGAGGAGTTCCCGCAGCTCCGCGACGGTCGACGGCCGCGTACGCCCGTCGTTGTCCGTCCGCGAGCCGAAGCGGTACGGGACGCCCCTGCCGCCCAGCGCGATCCGGTCGTCCGCCGTCCGCTGCGCGTACAGATACGCGTGCGCGAAGTCCCCCAGCGTCTCGCGGCCCTCCCACCCCGCCTGCTCCCAGAACCCGGCGGGCAGCGGCTCCGTCACGATCATCGAGGAGTTCATCGGCAGCCACGTGCGCCGCTGCCCCTTCAGCCCCGCCGTGAAGCCCTCCGTGCAGCGCAGCACGTACGGGGCGTGCACCGTCCCGTACGGCGTCACCGCGTGCTGCGGCCGGATCTCCGTGACCGGCGTCGACTCGTATATCCGTACGCCGATTTCCTCCGCCTTCGCCGCCAACCCGCGCACCAGCTTGGCCGGTTGCAGCCGGGCCCCGTGCGGCGTCCACGTCGAGGCGACGGCTCCCGCGACCCGTATGCGGGCCGCCGTCCCCCGCGCCCCGTACAGCTCCCTGTCGCTCTCCCCGTACGCCAACTCCTCGGCGTGGAAGGCCCGCAGGCGCCCCGCCTGCGCGGGCGTCGTCGCGACTTCGAGCACCCCGCCCCGGACGAGGTCGGCGTCGATGCCCTCCGCCTCGGTCGCCCGCACGACCTCCGCGACCGTCTCGTTCATCGCCCGCTGGAGCCGGACGGCGGCGTCCTTGCCGTGCAGCCGCGCGTACCGCTCGCGGCCCGCGATGCCGTTGTAGAGCCAGCCGCCGTTGCGGCCCGAGGCCCCGTAGCCGCAGAAGGAGCGTTCCAGCACGGCGACATCGAGGTACGGGAGCGCGCGCTTGAGGTAGTACGCGGTCCACAGCCCCGTGTACCCGCCCCCCACCACGCACACATCGGCCCGCGTGTCCCCGGCGAGCGGCTCGCGCGGCGCGGGCAGCCCCTCGCGCGCCCACCAGTACGAGATCCCGCCGTTCACGACGTCCCTGCCGTCCATCCCCGACCGCCTCCTCGGTGCGGCACGGCGTCACGGCGCCGCGCAGGTGGGGGACGGTATCCGGTCCCGGAGGACGGGGGTAGGGCGGCGCCCGTACCCTTCCCGTATGGCCCCTTCCGTCCCCTTCACCGTCCCCTTCACCGTCCCCGCCCGCTTCGCCGAGGGCCAGCGGCGGTACGAGGGCGAGGCGGGCGCCGCCTTCGTGGCCGCCGCGCCCGCGATGGCCGCGCGGCGCCTGGAACGGTGGTCACTGCGCCCCGAGGGGCGCGTGCGGCACGGCGTCGCGGCCCTCGTCCTGCCCGTACGGACGAGTGACGGCGAACAGGCGGTGCTCAAAGCGCAGTTGCGGACCGACGAGACGGCGGGCGAGGGAGCGGCGCTGCGCGCGTGGGACGGGGACGGGGCGGTACGCGTCCTCGCGGAGGACAGAGAAGACGTGGGGAGCGGCCCCGAGGTCTCGTGGCTGCTGCTCGAACGACTCGACGCGGTACGGGACTTGAACACCGTCCCGGACGTGCGCGCCGCGCTGCGCCCGCTCGCCGCGCTCCTCGCGCGCCTGACCGCCGTCCGCGCCCCCGCCGGGCTGCGCCGCCTCGACGACGTGGCCGACGACCTCCTCGCCCGCGCCGCGAAGGCCGCCCCGGGCGACGCGGCGACCCGCGCCCTGATCGCCGACTGCGCCGCCGCGCTCCGGGCCGTACGGAGCGAAGGGCCCAGCGGCGAAAGGCTGTTGCACTGGGACCTCCACTACGGGAACGTCCTCGCCGCCCGCCGCGCCCCCTGGCTCGCGATCGACCCCAAACCGCTCGCGGGCGCCCCCGCCTTCGACCTGCTCCCCGCCCTCACCAACCGCTACGACCCCACCGACACCCCCCGCCGCTTCGCCGCCCTCGCCGAGGCGGTCGGAGCGGACCGCGAGCGGGCGGCGGCGTGGACACGGGGCCGCGTGCTCCAGGCGGTGCTGTGGGAGGTCGAGGCGGGGCGCGAGGTGGCGGGGATGTGGGGCGAGGTGGCAGAGCGCTAGGGGGGTGAGGCGAGGACGGCACGGGGAATGAGGCGGGGCGGGGTGGGGCGCGGGGCCCGTACCCGTACGAGGTGCGGACGCCGCGCCCGTCCCCGTCAGGCCGCCGTGGCCGCCGTCGTGTCCGCCTGCGGCCTCAGGTGCCGGCCCAGGAAGCGGGCCGCGCTGTCCGCCTCGACGTGGCGCGGGAAGTCGACGTGCCTGCCCGCGTTGGCGTGCAGGCTCTTCTCGCGTGAGCCGAAGGCGTCGAAGAGGGCGAGGCACGCCTCGCGCGGGATGCGCTCGTCGTCCCACTGCACCGCGTACTCGACCGGCACGGTGATCCGCCGCGCGGCCTCCGTCAGCGCGTCGGGCCAGTGGAGGCCGAGGACGGCGGCCCTGATCCGGGGCTCGGCGGCCACGAGCGGGACGCCGATCGCGGTACCGAGACCGACGCCCGCGTACCCCACGGGCCCGCCGATTCCCGGGAGTTCGAGGAGGGCGTCGAGGAGCGCGCGGTACTCCGGCACGGCGATCTCCGCGAGCCGGGCGTTGTACGGGACGACGACGGGGCCCTCGGGCGCGCCCGCCGCCTGCGCCTCGCGCAGCGCGGCGATGTCCCGCTCGTCCCGCTCCCCGCGCGGCCGGTCGCCGTGGCCGGGCGCGTCGAGCACGGCGACGTGGAAACCGAAACCGGTGACGAGACGGTGGGCGCGGCCCGTCATCGCGCGGTGCTTCTTGTGCGTGCCGCCGCCGTGGCCCAGGAGGACGAGCGGGGCGGGCGAGGGGGCGGGCGAGGGGGATGAGGCTCGCGAGGCGGACGGGGCGGTCGCGGCGGGCGGGGCGGGGGACCAGAGGACGCCGGGGATGTCGCCGAGGGCGAAGCAGCGGGTGAGCACGCCGTTCGCGGCGGACTCGGCGGTGAAGGCGAGAGAGTGCACGGTGGTGCCTTTCGGGAGTGCCAGGTGGTCAGGCGCTCCCGGCGGACCTACCTCGGCCGCCGGCCGTGACGCGAAAGGGGGAGCACCCACGTCGAAACAGCGTTCATGGGTCCCTCACCTCCTCGGGCGGTGTCACGGTCGGCCGCAAGCTATCAGCCGTGACCGGCCCTCCTCCACCCCTTTTCGGGGGACACCGGCCGAACCGCCCCCGAGCCCCCGCCCCGCCCTCGCCACGCCACCGCCGCGTCCCCGCTCGCCTTGCCGGAATGTCCCGTACCGGCCGGTTAACCTGCGCGGATGAGTGAGACGAGCGGGCGCGCGAGTGGCGGGTACCAGGGCCGGATCAGGACCGCGCAACCCGAGGACCTGGTCGAGATCTACGCGATGGTGACCGAACTGGCCGCCTACCACGAGGCGTTGCACGAGCTGCGGGCCACCGAGGAGGAGATCGGCGAGGCGCTCTTCGGCGAGGACGCGATGGCGTGCGCGTACCTCGCTCAGACGCCGGACGGCGCGACGGCGGGCTTCGCGCTCTGGTACCGCAACTTCTCCACCTGGCGCGGGCGTCCCGGCATCTACCTGGAGGACCTCTACGTGCGCCCCACGTCCCGGGGCGGCGGCCACGGCAAGGCGCTGCTCGCCGCGCTCGCCCGGACGTGCGTGGAGCGCGGCTACGAACGCCTCGAATGGTCCGTACTCGACTCGAACACCTCGACCGTGGCCTTCTACGAGTCCATGGGCGCCCTGCCGCACACGGGTTGGACCGAGTACCGGC
Organism: Streptomyces sp. Tu6071; assembly: GCF_000213055.1. Classification (NCBI taxonomy): domain Bacteria; kingdom Bacillati; phylum Actinomycetota; class Actinomycetes; order Kitasatosporales; family Streptomycetaceae; genus Streptomyces; species Streptomyces sp. Tu6071. Next base: position 4,291,379 of record NZ_CM001165.1, read on the forward strand.
TCACCGGCGAAAGCCTGCGGCGGATGGGGAGCTGAGGGCCCGGCGGGCACTCAGCGGGCGCCGTCCTCCCACGGGTTCGCCCAGTCGCACACGGGGCAGGCGTAGCGGCCGTTGAGCCCGGCGACGAGGGTGCCGCAGCGCTGGCAGGGCGTCTGCGTGAGCCGCAGCGCGGCGCGGACGGGGGCCGGGACTTCCGGGGCGGCATCGGCGGGCGCCCCGGGCGAGGAGCCGCCCGGTAAGGCGGCCTCCGGCGCCCCGTCCTCGGGGGTGTCCGGCGCGGGGGTGTCCTGGGAGGGTGGGCCCGGCGCGGGGGCTGCCGGGGCGGGGAGTTCCTGGGCGGAATCCGTCATGTGGGCACATTAACCGGCCACGGGCCCGGTAGATACGCCTCCGCTTGCACGGACCGCACGGTTCCGGGCGGGATGGGGGCCTTCAGGCCGCACGGTTCCGGACGGGGCCGGGTCCGCAAGCCGTACGGTTCCGGGCGGGGCCGGGTCCTCACGGGTTCCAGGACGGCCTTCCGGAATCGGCCTCGTGGACCGCCTCCCCCGCCCCCTGTCAGTCCCCTACGGCACAGTGGCCCCATGACCTCTCGCTCGACCCGTCCCCGCTCCACCGCCCCGCGCCCCGCGCGGCGCACGCCCGCCGTACGGCCGCCGCGCAGGCCGGAGTTGCGGCTGCCCCCGCTCGTCGAACCGCCCGGCTGGGGGCTCGTGCCTGACGGGGACTACGACGGCGTCGAGTGGCGGGGGGACGCGCTCGACGACGGGGACGGCGGCGGCGCCTCGTTCCTCGACTGCCTCCTGAGCGACTGCGGCCTCGGCGGCACACGCCTGACGCGCGCGCGGTTCGTGGACTCGCGCCTCGAAGCCGTACGGGGTGTTGGGACGCAGCTCGCCGAGGCCACGCTGCGCGACGTCGAGGTGATCGACGCGCGACTCGGCGGGACGCAGGCGCACGGGGCCGTGCTCGAACGGGTCGTGGTGCGCGGCGGGAAACTCGACTACCTCAATCTGCGCGGCGCGAAGCTCAAGGACGTCGTCTTCGAGGCGTGCGTGCTCGTCGAGCCCGACTTCGGCGGGGCGAGCCTGGAGCGGGTCGCGTTCGTGGACTGCGTCGTGAAGGGCGCGGACTTCAACAAGGTGACGCTCAAGGACGTGGACCTGCGCCGGGCCGCCGAACTGGGCGTCGCCGCCGGGATCGGCGGGCTGCGCGGCGCGGCGATCAGCCCGGACCAGCTCATCGACCTCGCGCCCGCACTCGCCGCCGAGCTGGGGATGCGGGTCCTGGACCTGGGGGAGTGAGGGCTCAGGACACGCGCGGGAAGCGGGCCCGCAGGTCCCACACCAGCGGGTTCTCGTCCAGCTCCTCGTGCATCTCGGTGAGATCGGCGAGCAGGTCGTGGAGGAAGTCCCGGGCCTCCCGGCGCAGTTCGGCGTGCGCGAAGCTCAGCGGGCGCTCGCTCTCGGGGCGCCACTCGGCCTCGATGTCGACCCAGCCGAAGCGGCGCGCGAAGAGCAGCCGGTCCGCCGACTCGGTGAAGTCCAGCTCCGCGTACTGCGGCCTGCTCGCCCGGCTCCCCATCGGGTCCTGGTCGAGCAGCTCGGCGATGTCGCACAGCGCCCACGCGAAGTCGAGCACCGGCACCCACCCCCAGGCCGTCGCCAGCTCCCGGTCCTCCTCCGTGTCCGCGAGATACACGTCCCCGAGAAAAAGGTCGTGCCGCAGCGCGTACCGGTCGGCGCGCCGGTAGTCGGTCTGCGGCGAGTCGGGATGGCGGCGGGAGAGGGCGTAACCGATGTCGAGCACGGAGGAAATGGTGTCACGGAGCCGCGAGAGGCGGCCGAGGGGCAGGAACGGGCGCGGGTTCCCCGCCCTGGACGCGCTCGCCCGGCAGGCTCGCGGCGGGCTCGCCGCAGGCTCGGAGGGGGTCCGCACGGCAACTCCATGACGGGGCGTGCCCGGTTCGGGTGAAGAGCCTCGGCTTCGCGGGCGGGTTTCCCGCATACGCTGAAAACTGTCGCTGAAGCGAAGGAGGTTCGCCGTGGCAGAGCCAGTCCCCGAGTACGAGTCCACGTCGGCCGAGCCGGACCAGTGGGCGCATCGTGCGTCCCTCCTGGCCGAGCTGGCCGGCTCCAGCCTGCCGGCCCCCTCGGTCGACGCGGCCTTCGAGGTATTCAGCGCCGCTGCCCCCAAGGGATGGCGCGTGGAGCTGGTCGAAGGGGAAATCCACGTGGCACCACCGGCGAACGGCGAGCACGAGGAGATGGTCTCGGAACTGAGCGGTCAGGCCCGGGACCACCGCCGTGATCTCGCCCGCTACACCGGGATCGGCCTCCGGGTGCCCGGCGCCTCTGGCAGCGGGCGAGTCATCCCCGACCTCGTCCTTGCCCCTCGCGGGAGCTTCGCCGACCGGCAGGAATGGCACGACCCCTCGCCCGTGCTGCTCGCCGCCGAGGTGACATCCCCCTCCACAGCCGCCAATGACCGCGTGCGCAAGATCCGGGGCTACGCACGGGCGGGTATCCCCGTCTACCTCGTGGTGGATCGCGAGGCGGCCCACATCGTCGTCTGCACCCGTCCCTCCGGTGACGACTACCGCCAGAAGACCACCTACAAGGTGGGCGACCCCGTCCCACTCCCCGAGCCGGTCGGCTTCACACTCGACTCGGGGCAGCTGTGAGGCCGGGCCGAGACCAGCCAGGCCGAGTCCCGACCGCTTAGCCGAGCCCACTCCGCCCGGCCCCGCCCGGGCCGCTCACTCCAGCAGTCGTTGTTCCTTCGCCACCGCCACCGCTCCGGCTCGCGTGTCCACGCCCAGTTTCTGGTAGACGCGGCCCAGGTGGGTCTTCACCGTGGCCTCGCTGATGTGCAGGGCGCGGGCGATGTCGCGGTTGCCGAGGCCCTGGGAGAGCTGCGCGAGGATGTCGCGCTCGCGGGGGGTCAGCTCGGGGCGCGGGGCGCGCAGGTGGGCGAGGACGCGGTGGGCGACGGGCGGCGAGAGCGCCGTACGCCCCTGCGCCGCCGCGTGGATCGCCGCGAACAGCTCCTCCGGGCGCTCCGCCTTGAGGAGGTAGCCCGTCGCGCCCGCGTTCACCGCGCGCGTGACGTCCGCGTCCGTGTCGTACGTCGTGAGGACGAGGACGCGCGGCGGAGCGGGCAGCGCGAGCAGCCGCCGGGTCGCCTCGACACCGTCGATGCCCGGACCGAGTTGGAGGTCCATGAGCACGAGGTCGGGACGGAGCTTCGCCGCCAGCGCCACCGCCTCCTCGCCGCTCCCCGCCTCCCCGCTCACCTCGATGCCCGCCGCGCTCGCGAGCAGGGCGCGCAGCCCGGCCCGTACGACGGCGTGGTCGTCGCACAGGAGGAGCCGCACGGGGGTGCCGGGCGTCGCGGGGTCGGTCGCGGTGGTGTCCGTCATGGGGTGGGCCCTTCGGTCGGTCCGGTGGAGAACGTTCGTTCCGGCTCGTCCCCGTCCCGCCACTCGTGCAGCGGGACCCGCGCCGTCAGGACCGTGCCCTCACCCGGCGCCGACTCGACGGCGAGCGTCCCGCCGAGCTGCTGGAGGCGCGCCCGCGTCGCGGGGAGCCCGTGGCCGCGCGGCCCGCGCGCTCGCGCCGCCAGGTCGGGCACGAAGCCCCTGCCGTCGTCCGCGACGTCGAGGAACGCGAGGTCGTCGAGCAGGGTCAGCGTGAGCGTCGCCGTACGGGCGCGCGCGTGCTCCCGTACGTTCGCGAGCGCCCCCTGCGCCGTCCGCAGCAGCGCCGAGGCCACCCGGTCCGGCAGGACGGCCGGGCCCGCCCCCGTCTCGTCGTGCACCTCGGCCCGCACCGCGAGCCCGTCGTGCGAGGACCGCGCCGCGAGCGCGGTGAGTGCCGCCCCCAGGTCCGTACCGCCCGCGAGCCCCGCCGGACCGAGGTCGTGCACGAGCCGCCGCGCCTCCGCGAGCCCCTCGGCCGCGATCCCGGCGGCCGTGCGCACGTGGGCGCGGGCCGCCTCCGGGTCGCGGTCCCACTGGCGTTCGGCGGCCTGGAGCAGCATCCGCTGGCTGGAGAGGCCCTGCGCGAGCGTGTCGTGAATCTCGCCCGAGAGCCGCTGCCGTTCGGCGAGCGTGCCCTCGCGGCGTTCCGTCGCGGCGAGTTCCCTGCGCGTGCGCACGAGGTCGTCGATGAGCGCGCCGCGCCGCGCCGACTCGCGGCTCAGGTGCAGGAACACCCCGGTCGCGAGCGCCGCGACGACCGGCGGGAGCAGCACGAGGTTGGGGTCGAAGCCGTCCGCGAGCCGCAGTTCGGCGAGCACGACGAGCGCCGTGAGCGCGGTGATCGCCGCGAGCGCCGCCCGCACGGGCAGCACGCGCAGCGCCGTGTGCACGAGCGGGATCGCGCACCACGCGAAGCTCGGCGCGAGCAGCACGACGACCGCCCAGCACACCGCGACCACCCCGAGCCGCCCCCGCCGCGCCCGCGCGGACCCGCCCCGTACGAGCTGCGTCCCCGCGAGCACGACGCTCAGCGCCACGACCCACGACAGCCGCCCGCTGTCGCCGTGCCGCAGCACGTAGCGCAGCAGCGCGCCCGCGAGCAGCGCGAGGAAGGCGACGGTGAGGAGCGCGGTGAGCCGCCGCTCATCGGCCTCGGCGGCCTCGTCGGCCGCGTCGGCCCGGGAGGCGGGAAAGGGGGCGGCGGTCTGCGGTGGGGGCATGGGCGGGGGTCCTGTGGGGAGCGGGTGGGCGGGGAGCGGGGAGCCGGGTGGGTGGCGGTACGGGTCGGCGGTGCGGGACGGGGGACGGCGGTACGTGGCGGGTCGGCGGTACGGGGGCGGGGCGGCCCCCTTCGATCATCGCGCCGGGCGCGGGGCCGCGCATCAACCGATCGGCCGACCCGGGGGCCCGCCGGTCGGGGCGCGGGGAGTGGCCGGGCGGGCGACGGGACGGGCGGGTGCGGGCGGCCAGGCTGGAGGAGCGGGAGCCGCCGGAGGAACGGCGGTCCCGTGAGGCCGGACCCGGTCCCGTACCCGTGAGGCCGCAGGACCGGCCCCGCACCCGTGAGGTCGCGGGACCGGCCCCGTACCCGTGAGGCCCGGCCTCCGACCCGCGAGGGCCGGCCCGGTCCTCGTACCCCCGACGCACACCCCTGGAGCGCACTCATGTCCCTCACCCTCCGCACCCGCCGCAGCCGCCTTCTCGCCGGTGGCACCCTCGTCGCCGCGCTCGGCACCGCCGGCGTGCTCGGCACCGTCTCCGCGAACGCCGAGTCCCCGCAGTCCCGCCCCGCCGCCTCCGCGGCTCCGGCCGCCGACGCCTCGGGCCGCGACACGACCACCACGACGCACCTCACGACCGCCGCCGCGACCCGCGCCGCGCAGGCCGCGCTCGACGCCGCCCACCGCGCCCACCAGAACGTCTCGGTCGCCGTCGTCGACCGCGACGGGCGCACGCTCGTCACGCTGCGCGGCGACGGCGCGGGCCCGCAGTCCTACGAGTCGGCCGTGAAGAAGGCGTACACCGCCGTGTCGTGGAACGCCCCCACCTCCGCGCTCGTCAAGCGCCTCGACTCCGCGCCGACCCTCAAGGACATCCCGGGCACGCTCTTCCTCGCGGGCGGCGCCCCGGTCACCGCGAAGGGCGCGCCGGTCGCGGCGGTCGGTGTCGCGGGCGCGCCGAGCGGCGACCAGGACGAGACGTTCGCGAAGGCGGGTGTCGCCGCGCTGGGCAGGTGAGATGAAGTAGGACCCGTCCCCGTCCCGTACCCGCAGGAGCCACCCATGTCAGGAACCCAGTCCCCCGCTGCCGCCCTCCTCCTCGCCGCGGCCCGCACGGGCGACGCGGACAGCGTCCGCCGCGCGCTCGCGGACGGGGCGGACCCGGAGGTGCGGGACGAGGCGCGGCGCACGCCGCTGCTGCTCGCGGCGCAGGGCGACCACGTCGCGGCGGCCCAGGTGCTCGTCGCCGCGGGCGCCGACCCGAACGCGCAGGACACGCGGCTGGAGAGCGCGTGGCTCGCCACCGGCGTCACGGGCAGCGTCGCGATGATGCGCGCGCTGCTTCCCGCCGGACCGGATGTGCGGCTGCGCAATCGTTTCGGCGGGATCGCGCTCATCCCGGCGAGCGAGCGCGGGAACGTCGCGTACGTCGAGGCCGCGCTGCGCGAGACGGGTATGGACGTCAACCACGTGAACCGGCTCGGCTGGACCGCGCTCCTGGAGGCCGTGATCCTCGGCGACGGCGGCGCCGCGCACGAGGAGATCGTGCGGCTCCTGCTCGCGGCGGGCGCGCGCCCCGACCTCGCGGACGGCGAGGGCGTCACGGCCCGGGAGCACGCGGAGCGGCGCGGGTTCGCCGGGATGGCGGCGCTGCTGGCGGCGGCGGAGAGCGGGTCCCCGGCCGGGACCGGGGGTCCGGCGGAGGCCGGGCGGACCGGGGACGGAGCGGCCGGATGAGACGGAGGGCCCTCCTCGCGGCGGCGGTGCTCGTGGCGCTCGCCGGGTGTGCGGGGCCGCCGTCCGCCGAGGACGGCGACCCGCCCCGTACCGCCCCGGCGGGGCCGGGCCGTACGGACACCGCCGCGCCGCGGCCGGGCCGCACGGGCGAGGCGAAGCCGTCGCCGACCGGCAGCACGCCCCCCACCCGTTCCTCCGCGACGCTCCTCCTCGCGGACTTCGGCGCCGACACCGTGACCTTCCTGCCCGCGGACGGGCGGGGCCGCCCGGATGCCGTCCGGGTGGGCGTCGCCCCGTACGGCGTCGCGGTCGGCGCGGACGGCAGGGCGTGGGTGGCGACGGCGGAAGGGCTCGCCGTCGTGGACACGCGGACCCGCGAGCGCGTCGCCCGCGTCCCGTACCGGACGCGGACCGGGCCCGTCGCGCACGGCGAGTACCGGGGCGGCGGCATGGGCGTCGCGCTCGCGCCCGACGGGCGGCACGCCTACGTCGGCGTGAACGTGCCGGACGGGCGCGGCACGCTGGAGGTCGTGGACACGCGGACGCTGCGCGTGACGGCCGTCCTGCCGGTGGGCCGGCGGCCCTTCGACGTGGACGTGGCGCCGGACGGCGGGCGGGTGTACGTGACCGCGCACGATTCCTTCGAGGTGACGGTCATCGACCCCGGTGACGGTGAGCGTGGTTCGGGTGCGGGCGGTTCCGGGGACGGCGGGGCGGCGCGCGTCGAGCGGCGCGTGGAGGTCGCGCCGTACGGGACCGAGGGCGGCCTCGGGAGCTGGCTCAAGCCGCACTACGCGGCGGTGCGCCCCTCGGACGGCCACCTCCTGCTTCCCTTCGAGGGCGAACGCCTCGTGGACCTCGACCCCGCGACGGGCCGCTCCCGGGTCCGCCGCATGACGGCGCACACGCACCAGCACGGCACCGCGCTCACGCACGACGGCCACCTCCTCGTCGTCGGTACGGGCCCCATCGACCCCGCCGAGGACGAGGGCCCGTCGCTGACGATCCGCGCCCCGGACGGCACGGAACGCGTCGTACCGCTCGACGGCCCGCACGAGAACGTGAGCGCGTCCCCGGACGGCCGCACGGCGTACGTGACCGCCGGTTACACGCGCGAGGGCTGGCGCGACGGGGTCACGGCGGTGGACCTGCGGACGGGGAAGACGCGGTGGCTCCCCGGCGGGACGCGGCCGGTCGGGGTCGCGGTACTGGAGTGAGGGCCCCTCACCCCTCCGCCACCGGACCCCCGCCGGTCCCGGCGCCCCTGCCCGGTACGGCGCCCCTGCCCCGCCCGGTGCCCCTGCCCAGTTGCGCGCCGCCCTCCGCTTACGCGCCGCTCCCCTCCGACCCCGCCCCTCCCGCCTGCCCGTCCACTCCCGGCTCTCCCAGCAGGTCCTTGCGCAGGACGTACGTCGGCCGTCCCCGCCGCAGGTCGGGGCGTTCGTCGACGACCTCGTAGCCGAGCGCGGTCCAGAAGGCCATCGCCGTCGCGTTGCCGCGCAGGACCGCGAGGCGGACGCCGGTGCGGCCCTCCTCGCGGAAGCGGTCCTCGACGGCGCGGGTCAGGCGGCGGCCGTGGCCCTGGCGGCGGGCGCGGCCGTCGATCATCAGCAGGCCGATCCACGGGTCCGGGTCGTCGGGGCGCGAGGGGTGGTGGCGCAGGGTCGCGGCGAGGCCGACGAGCCGGCCGCGCGAGCGGGCGAGCAGGACTTCCGCGTCGGGGTGCGAGAGCTCTTCGGCGAGCGAGGCGGCGACCTGCTCGGGGCGGATGTGCTCCGGGTCCGGGAAGTCGCCGCTGAGCTGCTGGAACTCCTTGTCCGAGGCGTACAGCTCGGTCAGTTCGAGCAGGACGGGGGCGGGGAGCGCGAGCGGGTCGTCGGCCGGGGGCAGAAGCGTTTCGATGAGCATGGGGCGGAGCGTAGGTCCCGTACCCGCCCCCGGTGCCTCACCACGTGGACAGCGCCGCGTCGCCCCACCCGCTTTCGGTACGTTGGCACCATGAGCAGCGTTTCCGCCGTCGCGTACCAAGGTGAACCAGGGTCCAACTCCGCCGCCGTGAGCGCGGCCATGTTTCCGGGCGTGCCCACACTGCCCTGCGCGACCTTCGCCGACGTGCTGCACGCGGTGAACGAGGGCGAGGCGCGCGTCGCGCTCATCCCGATCGAGAACTCCTCGGCGGGCCGCGTCGCCGACGTGCACCAGCTCCTCGCCTCGTCGGGGCTGCGGATGTTCGCCGAGTACTTCCAGCCGATCCACTTCGACCTCGTGGGTCCGCGCGGCGCCACGATCGAGGACGTCAAGACCGTCCGCAGCCACGTGCACGCGCTCGGCCAGTGCCGGAGGATCACCCGCGAGCACGGCTGGACGGCGCGCGTCGCCGAGGACACCGCGGGCGCGGCGCGCGAGGTCGCCGAGCTGGGCGATCCGGCGCACGCGGCCTTCGCGCCCCCGGCCGCCGCCGACCTCTACGGGCTGCGGGTCCTCGCCGAGCAGGTCGAGGACGAGCACCACAACACGACCCGCTTCCTCGCCCTCGCGCGCGCCGACGAGACCCCGCGCCCCGAGCGCGTCGAGGGCGTCGCGTACGTCACGAGCCTCCTCTTCCGCACCCGCAACATCCCCGCCTCGCTCTACAAGGCGCTCGGCGCCTTCGCGAGCAACGGCGTCAACCTCACGAAGATCGAGTCCTACCAGCTCGGCGGCAGCTTCTACGCCAGCCAGTTCTACGTGGACGTCGAGGGGCACCCCGAGGACCCCGGCTTCGTGCGGGCCCTGGAGGAGCTGTCGTTCTTCTCGGCCGAGCTGCGGGAACTCGGCGTGTACCCGGCCCACACCTTCCGCGAGGAACTGCACCGGCCCGCGGAAACACCTTCCGGCCCCTCTGCGGGGACCGTTCGGCCGGAGGCCGGGGGAGAGTGAGGAGCGGGGTCCGGGGCGGAGCCCCGAGGAGGGGCCGGGCGGGCGGTACGGGCCGGGCGCGCCCCGTACCGGCGCCGCCCGGCCCGTGCCTCCGCCCTCAGGCGTCCTGTCAGACGTTGACGCCGAAGTCCTGCGCGATGCCGACGAGGCCCGAGGCGTAGCCCTGGCCCACGGCCCGGAACTTCCACTCCGCGCCGTTGCGGTACAGCTCGCCGAAGACCATCGCGGTCTCGGTCGCCGCGTCCTCGGAGAGGTCGTAGCGCGCGATCTCGGTGCCGCCGTCCTGGTTGACAATGCGGATGTAGGCGTTGCGGACCTGGCCGAAGTTCTGGTTGCGGGTCTCGGCGTCGTAGATCGAGACGGGGAAGACGATCTTGTCGACGTCGGCGGGCAGGCCCGCCAGGTTGACGTTGATCGCCTCGTCGTCGCCCGCGCCCTCGCCCGTCCGGTTGTCGCCGGTGTGGACGATCGTCTGGTCCGGGGTCTGCTTGTTGTTGAAGAACACGAAGTGGGCGTCGGAGTAGACCTTGCCCTCCGTGTTGACCGCGATCGCGGAGGCGTCGAGGTCGAAGTCCGTACCGGTCGTGGTGCGCACGTCCCAGCCGAGGCCGACTGTCACGGCGGTCAGGCCCGGGGCCTCCTTCGTCAGCGAGACGTTGCCGCCCTTGGACAGGCTTACAGCCATGGGATGTGTCCCTTTCGTCGAACGATCACGGCCCCGCGCCTTCGGCGGGACCGTCGTCATTTCTATGAACGCGGGGGCACGCTGCCAAGGTTCCTGGCTCCTTTGCTTTCTTTACGAATCTCGGCGGACCCGGTGCGCGCAGGGGCCTCGCGCGCCCCGTCGGTACCCCCGGCGTGAAAAGCGCGTGCCGCACGCCCCGGGACGCGCGACCATGGAGGCATGTCCGGTCCCCATGTCATCCGTGGCTCGGTCGTCCTGCCCGAGGCGGAGCTGAAGTGGCGTTTCTCGCGCTCCTCCGGGCCCGGCGGCCAGCACGTCAACACCTCCGACACACAGGTCGAGGTCCTCTTCGACCTCGCCGCCACCGAGGCGCTGCCCGAGGTCTGGAAGGCCCGCGCCCTCGAACGCCTCGCCCCGCGCCTGCGCGACGGCGGGGTCCTCGCCGTCCGCGCCTCCGAGCACCGCTCGCAGTGGCGCAACCGCGAACTCGCGGCCACCCGCCTCACGTCCCTCCTCGCCGAGGCCACGGCCCCGCCCCCGGCGGCCCGCCGCAAGCGCAAGATCCCCAAGGGCATCAACGAACGCCGTCTCCGCGAGAAGAAACAACACGGCGAGCGCAAGCGGGGCAGGTCGGGCAAGGACTGGGGGTAGCGGTCGGCGCGACGCCGCTCCGGTCCGTACCCGCCGCAGGAGCCCGGGTGCCGCCGCAGGAGACCGCGTACGGACGTGGAAGCCCGCGTACGACCGGCGGAGAGCCCGCCGCGTCCCGGACGGATCACCCCCCGTCCCCGCGCCCCCTACCCCAGCGCCCGGTACTTCCCCCGGAAGTACACCAGTGGTTCGCCGTCCTCGCTCGGGAGGTCCGCGCTCAGTACGCGGCCTATGACGAGGATGTGGTCGCCCGCTTCGACCCGTTGCTCGGTGCGGCACTCCAGGGTGGCGAGGGCGCCGCCCATCAGGGGGGCGCCGGTGTGTGCGCCGCGGCGGTAGGGGAGGTCCTCGAAGAGGAGGCGGTCGCTGACCCGGCCGCGCATCGCGAAGCGGCCCGCGATGTGGCGCTGGCTGCGGGCGAGCAGGGAGACGCCCCACAGGGGTTGTTCGTCGAGGAGGTCGTCCATGCGGGAGCCGGCCCGCAGGCTCACCATGACGAGCGGCGGATCGAGCGAGACGGAGAGGAAGGCCGTCGCCGTCATCCCCGCGTCCTCGCCGCGCGGCGCGTCCGGGTCGGTCTGCGGCTCGTGGGCCGTCACCAGGACGACTCCGGCCGCGAGCCGGCCGAGCGCGGCCTTGAACTCCTCGTCACTCACCCCCACAGCATGAGGGGTGGCGGGGGCGGCGGGGGATGGGGCGTCGGTCCTGAACACGTCATGCACGCTAACTCGCCGGTAGCACTCACCGCATCGGACCAGCGGCCGAACCGGAGGTCCTAAGACCGCACCGGTGTTCCCCGGCGGCACGGGGGCAGGGGACGAGCGGCGGGGTGAGATGGAAGGTGACGGGTGTGGCCGGAAGTCGCCCTGTGTCGCCACGTGTCGCCAAGCGGTGCTCAAGCGGTCGAAAACGCACAGTCGGCGTACAGAGAGTGCGCATGAGGCCACAGATTTCGCTGTGACTTGAGTCACAGCACTCACATTTAGTTGACCGTGAGTACCGGGCGCACAGCTCACTGTGATTCAGTGGGGGAGTGGCCAATGTGCTGATGTGATCGGATGATCAGCGGCCGGATTGTCGGGTGTGATGATCCGTGCCGCCGGTGGTCCGGGGGAGGCGCGCGTCCTGGAGTCGCTGTCGAGGTCTCGGGGAGTAGACGAGCATGGAGACCGAGTCGGAGCCCTACGTCCGTCTTGCGACCATGCGGCAGCTCCACCAGGCGGTCTCCGACCTCGCGACGGCCCGCAGCCTCGCCGACACCCTCCAGGCCGTCGTCGACGGCGTCGTCAACGGCATCGGCTGGGAACTCGCCGCCGTCAACATCGTCCAGCCCGACGGTGACCTCGTCGTCGCCGCCCTCTCCGGCAGCGACGCGGCCGACTCCCTCCTGACCGGCCGTATCGGCTCCCGCACCGCCTGGGAACGCAGGCTCGCCGCCGGAGAGCAGTGGGGCGCGCTGCGCTTCCTGCGCCACGACATCGCCCGCCAGCTGGAGACCGACGGCATACCGGCCTGGTACACCCCCGGCCCCGAACCGCGCTTCGCCGACGAGTGGCACCCCGAGGACCAGCTCCTCGCCCCGATGTACGAGTCCGGGCAGGCCGGGGACCTCGTCGGCGTCCTCGCCGTCGACCGCCCCCGCGACGGCCGCCGCCCCGGCGCCTGGGGCTGCGAGGCGCTCCAGATGTACGCCGCCCAGGCCGCCACCGCCATCGCCAACGCCCGCCTCCGCTCGAACATGCAGCGCGCGCTCGTCCGCCTGGAGCGCGAGCAGCAGGCGCTGCGCGCGAGCGAGGAATCCTTCCGGCAGGCGTTCGAGTACGCGCCGAGCGGCATGGCCATCGCGGAACTGGGCGGCGAGCACCACGGCCGCGTCCTGCGCGCCAACGACGCCCTGTGCCGCCTCCTCGGCCGCTCCGCCTCCGCGCTGCGCCGCTGGTCCTTCGTCGACCTCGCCCACCCCGAGGACGTCGGCGTCCTGCTGCGCACCTCCGCCGAGGGCGGGCGGACCGAACTGCGGCTGCGGCGCCGCGAGAAGAGCGGCGAGAGCTACGTGTGGGTGCACCTGCGCAACTCCGTCGTCGCCGACGCGGCGGACGGGCCGCGCTTCCTGCTCACGCACGTCGAGGACATAGAGGACCGCAAGCGCCGCGAACTCCACCTCGCCCACCGCGCCAGCCACGACGCCCTCACCGGCCTCCCCAACAGCGCCGAACTCCGCTCCCGCCTCGCCGCCCGCCTGTGCGAACGCCCCTCGTCGAGACCCCCGACCCCCGTCGAGAGCCTCGACGCGGCCTACGGCGACCACCGCCCGGACGCCTTCGCGCGCCACGAGAACTACGAGAGCTACGAGGAGTACGCGGCGGCGCACTACGCGGGCGAGCCCTACGGGACGGGCGCCGTCGCGCCGTACGGGCCGTACGGGGGCGAGCCGCCGTACGGGACCGAGGCGCGGCAGCCGTACGAGGCGCCGAGCCCGTACACGCCGCACCCCGTGACCGACTCCGGCGGCCACACGTACGACCTCGGCCCGGACGCCGCCGGGCGCCCCGCCGCCCCGGCCGGGGGCTACGAGACGCACACCCACGCCGTCGCGCCGCCGCCCGAGGGGCTGCCCGACAACGGCGTGAAGGGCCTCGCCGTGCTCTTCTGCGACCTCGACGGCTTCAAGCCGATCAACGACCGCTACGGCCACCACGTCGGGGACGCCGTCCTCATCGAGGTCGCGCGGCGGCTCAGCGGCGGCGTGCGCGACGGGGACACCGTGGCGCGGCTGGGCGGGGACGAGTTCGTCGTGCTCGCGGACGGCGTCGGGCGCAGCGACGCGGAGGACCTCGCCGTGCGACTGCGGACCGCGATCACGCAACCGATCAGGGCCGACGGGCGTTCCGTACGGGTGGGGGCGAGCTTCGGCATCGGCTGGGCGCGCTGCGGCGAGAGCCCGGAGGAGGTCCTCCAGTCGGCGGACCAGCGGATGTACGTCGAGAAGCGCTCGCGGTCGCGGCAGCACCGGCGCGCGATCTGACCCGCACGCTCCCGCGGGCGCCGTGCCGCCCCTGCCGGGCGCCGGGCGGGCCCCCGGGCGCCCTGTGGTCCCGGCCACGCGGTGGGTTCGTGCGGAGCGGGTAGGCTCGCCGGGACCGGCCGGTGCCGCTCGCGCGCCCCCGGCACGCCTGTCCGTACCGCGACCAGCACGTCCCAGCACGTCACGTTCCAGCACGTCAAGGAGTGAGCCAGCGATGACCCCCGGTCCCCCCGGCAACAACGGTGCGAACCCGCCCGAGGGCGAGAACCCGGGGGCAGCGGGCACGGAGGAGGACGACCCCTTCGGCTACCTGTACGCCGACGGCCAGTCCGCCGGGGCCAGGCCCCCGGGAGGCGGCGGCTACGGCTACCCCGGCCCGCGCTCGTACCACCAGGTCAGGGCGGTCGGCGAGCGGCAGTACGGGTACGGGTACCCGCCCAAGGAGGGCCAGCAGAGCGCCCCGCAGCAGGGCGCCCCGACGGCCGCGTACCCCCAGCAGCAGAACGCCCACTACGCCGCGCCGGAGAACCTTCCCGGCGGGCCCCCGGCGGGCGGCGGGCGTCGCGCGGCGGGCGGCCAGGGCGGTGGCCGGGGCCGCGGGCCGAACAACAAGGGGCTCCTCATCGGCGCGGTCGCGGTCGTGTGCGCCGTCGCCGTGGGCATCACCGTGGCCGTGGTCACGGGCGGTTCGGGCGACGACAAGCAGGCCGCGAAGGACCCGGCGCCCAGCGCCACGGCCTCGCAGGGCCAGGGCGGCGAGGACGACGGCAAGCAGTCCGGCGACGACGCGTCGAAGGAGCCGCAGGAGGAACTCCCGAAGGCGGACGCGAAGACGCTCCAGCTCTCGGGCGGCCCCTCGGTCGCCTCGGACGTCGAGGGCGCGAAGGCGGACGGCGGCAGCTACGTCGCCGGGTTCAACAAGCCCGGCGCCAAGCTCACCTGGAACGTCAGCGTCCCCAAGGGCGGCGAGTACACCGTCTTCCTCGACTACGGCGTCCCCGGCAAGGACCAGCAGGCCAGCCTCTACGTCAACGGCGGCGACCGCCGTGACCTCTCCCTGAAGAACTGGGCGCAGGCCCCGGAGGGCGACTGGAAGAAGGGCTGGACCACCTCCTACGTCTTCACCAACCTGACGAAGGGCACCAACGCGATCTCCTTCTCGTGCGACGAGGGAGACACCTGCGACGCCAACTTCGACCGGGTGTGGCTGAAGGCGGGTCACGTCACGAAGTAGGAGGACCCGGGGGTACGCCTCCCGGCCGGGCCCCGGCACGCCTTTCCTGGCACGTGCCCCGCTCCCTCACCCCACCTCCGCCACCTTCACCTCTCCCTGGAGCCGCGCGTACGCCCGCGCGTCGAACTCGCCCGCCACCGGCGAGGCGACCGCCGCCGCCGCGAGGGCGGTCGCGTGGGCGAGCCGCGCGGGCCAGGGCTCGGCGTCGGCGAGACCGGCGAGGAGGGCGGCGACGACCGCGTCGCCCGCGCCCGTCGGGTTGCCGGGCAGGGGGCGGGGGAGGGCCGCGCGCCAGGTGGTCAGGGGGGTCGCGGCGAGCAGACCGCGCTCGCCGAGCGAGGCGACGACCGCGCCCGCCCCCCGGCGGCGGGCGTCGCGGGCCGCGCGGGCCGGTTCGCGGGACCCGGTGAGCTGGGCGAGTTCGTCCTCGTTGGGCTTGAGGATGTCGGGGCGCGCCGCGACACCCCGGCGCAGCGCCTCACCGCTCGTGTCCAGGACGACGGGCACCCCGGCCGCCCGCGCCTCCCGCACGAGCGTCGCGTACGCCCCCACCGGCACCCCGGGCGGCAGGCTCCCGCAGAGCGCGACCGCCGTCGCGGCGGGCAGCAGCGCCGCGTACGTGTGCCGGAACGCGGCCCACTCCGCCGCCGAGACGAGCGGTCCCGGCTCCCGCAGCACCGTCGCGGCGGCCCGCGCCGCCGCCCGCGACACGACGCGCCCTCTCGGCTCCGTCGTCACCGTGACCGTGCGCCGCGCGGGCTCCGCCGTCTCCACGAGCGCGTCCGTGACCCCGTCGGCCCCGGCCAGCAGCTCCCGTATGCGCTCCCCCGTGGGCCCGCCGCAGAGCCCCGTCACCGTGACGTGCCGCCCGAGCGCGCCGAGCACCCGGGCCACGTTGAGGCCCTTGCCGCCCGCGCGTTCACTCACCTCGCGGACCTGGTGGCTCGCCCCCGGCACGAGCGCGGGGACGCGGTACGTCAGGTCGAGCGCGGTATTGAGCGTGACGGTCAGCAGCATCCGCGCACCCCCTCCCCCTCACGGTCCGGTGCGACCCGGCACCGGCACGAGGTCCGATCATGCCAAAGCCGCACCCCGCCCGCCCAGAGGCGGGAGCGGAGCGGACCGCCCCGGACGGGACCGAACGTTTCCCGCCCTCACTCCGTCACAACGGCGTGCACGGGGGAGCGGTAGGGGGACGAGCCGCCCGCGCGGGGGGCGGGCGGCTCTCCTCGGCCGATCGGCACGGTGGCCGTGGCGCCACCGGAACGGAAGCCGTCGGCTTTCGCGCGGCCCGGACCGCCCCGCCCTCGCCGGGCCCGGCCCCCGCCGTCCCGGTGTCGCGGTCGCCTCCGCCAGCCCCGCCTCAGCCCCGTGTCGCCGCGACCGCCGGTTCCGGTGTCACGATCCACCGGCCTTTGCGCAGCACCCCCACCACGTCGAAGCCCGCGTCGAGCACCACGACATCCGCGTTCTTGCCCGGCTCCAGCGAGCCCACGCGGTCCGAGAGGCCGAGCAGGCGGGCCGGGTTCGCGCTCAGCGCCCGTACCGCCGCCTCGACGCCGAGCCCGTCGACCGTCACGGCCCGCTTGAGCGCGCGGTCCATCGTGAGCGTCGAGCCCGCGATCGAACCGCCCTCCGTCAGCCGCGCGACACCGTCCACGACATCGACCTCCAGCGGCCCGAGCCGGTAGCGCCCGTCACCGAAGCCCGCCGCGTCCATCGCGTCCGTCACGAACGCCACCCGGTCCGCGCCCTTGTGATGGAAGGCCAGCCGCAGCGCCGCCGGGTGCAGGTGCGTGCCGTCGTTGATCAGCTCGACGGTGATCCGCTCGTCCTCCAGGAGCGCCGCGACCGGGCCCGGCTCGCGGTGACCGAGCGGCGGCATCGCGTTGAACAGGTGCGTCGCCACGGTCGCGCCCGCGTCGATCGCCTCCACGGTCTGCTCGTACGTCGCGTCCGTGTGCCCGATCGCCGCGATCACGCCCTGCTCCACGAGCAGCCGCACCGAGTCCAGACCACCGGGCAGCTCCGTCGCGAGCGTCACCATCCGCGCCTGCCCGCGCGCCGCCGCGAGCAGCTTCGCGACCTCCGCCGGGTCCGGGTCGCGCAGCAGCGCCTCGCTGTGCGCGCCCTTGCGGCACGGCGAGATGAACGGCCCCTCGAAGTGGATGCCCGCCAGCTCACCGTCCTCCGCCAGCTCCGACAGCAGCCCCGCGCGCTCCGCGAGCCCGTCCAGCTCCCCCGTCACGGTCGAGGCGACGACCGTCGTCGAGCCGTGCGCGCGGTGCGTGCGCAGCGCGGTCCGTACGTCCTCGACGTCGCCGGCGCCGAACGCGGCCCCGCCGCCCCCGTGGTTGTGGATGTCGACGAAGCCGGGCACGAGCCAGTGCCCGCGCAGATCGATCTCCGGGGCGCCCTCGGGAGCGCGCTCCGCGATCCGCTCCCCGGCCACGACGAGCCTGCCGTCCGGCACCTGCCCCGTGGGCAGGACCACGGTGGCGCCGGTCAGGACGGTGTACTCGGTGCTGGCAGCCATCAGGCGCTTACCTCCGTGGCGAGTAGGTCCCAGGCGAGCAGGCCGGCGCCGAGGCAGCCCGCCGTGTCCCCGAGGGCGGCGGGCACGATCTCGGGGAGCGCCTGGAAGGTGACGCGCTCGGCGACGGCCGCGCGCAGCGGTGTGAACAAGGTTTCCCCGGCCTCGGCGAGCCCGCCACCGATGATCAGCGTCCGGGGGTCGAGCAGGGTGATGCCGATGAGCAGCCCGTCCGCGAGCGCCGCGACGGCCTCCTCCCACACGGTGAGCGCGCGCGGGTCCCCGGCGACCACGGCCTTCGCGCAGTCCGCGGCGGTCGCCCGCGGGTCGCCGCTCGCCTCCGCCCACGCGGCGGTGACGGCGGAGGCCGAGGCGAGCCGTTCCAGGCAGCCGCGCTGCCCGCAGCCGCACGGCGGCCCGTCCGGACGCACCACGACGTGCCCCAGCTCACCGGCCGAACCGTGCGCGCCGGGCTCGATGACGCCGTTGATGCCGTACGCGCCCGCGATGCCGGTACCGAGGGCGAGGAAGAAGAAGCGGTCGGCCCCGTGTCCCGCGCCGAGCCGCCCCTCGGCGATACCGCCGGTCCGCACGTCGTGGCCGAGCGCGACGGGGACTCCGCCGAGCCGTTCGCCCAGCAGGGCGCGCAGCGGCACGTTCTCCCAGCCGAGGTTCGCCGAGAAGACGGCGATCCCGCGCTCGGTGTCCACCACGCCGGGGATCGCTATGCCGACCGCGCTCGCCCCCTCGCCGAACTGCTCGCTGCCGTACGCGAACAGCTCGGCGGCGAAGGCGAGGATGCCCTCGACCACCGCCCCGGGCCCCTGTTCGCGCCCGGTGCGCCGCCGTTCCTCGTGCAGCAGCTCACCCGCCGCCCCTACCAGGGCGGCCTTGATCCCGGTGCCGCCCACATCGAGGGCGATGACATGTTTCACGTGAAACAGTTTGGCGTCTCAACTGGGAGAGGTCTAGTCCATTCGCGTGGCGAAGTTGCCGGAACGGGAGACCGAAGGGGAGAGCGGGGCTGTCGGAACGGCGCTCTAGGCTGCGGGGAATGAACGACGCGCACGAGGAACCGGCCCGGGGAACGGGGGCCGAGGAGCCCCCACCGGAGACAGGGGAGCCCCCACTGGAAACCGGGGAGCCCAAACGGCAGGCGGTCCCCGGGGAGTCCGCACGGCAGGCGGTCTCCGGCGAGTCCGCACCGCAGGCGGTCGGCGGGGAGCCCGTACCCGAGGACGGGGAGCGCGGACGCGAGTCCGTCGCCACCCCGCCCGAGTCCGCCGCCCCGCCCGAGCCCGCCCCCCTTTCCGCCCGCGACCGCGACGTCCTCGCCCTCGAAGGCGAGAGCTTCACCGGGCCCGGGGCCAAGGAGCGGGCCGTCCGCGAGCGCCTCGGCATGTCGCCGACCCGCTACTACCAGCTCCTCAACGCCCTGCTCGACGACCCCGCCGCCGAGGCGCACGCCCCCGTCACGGTCCACCGCCTGCGCCGCGTCCGGGAGGCACGCCGTGCGGAGCGGTGAGGCGGACGCCCGCCGGGCGGCCTAGAGTCGGCGCATGACCGCAGCGCCTGACCCGCACTCCTCCCGTTCCCCGCTCCCCGAGCCCGTGACCGAGGCCGGGCGGGCGGGGCTGCGCGCCGTTCTCGACCAGCCCTCGGCCGCCGTCGTGGCGCTCGACTTCGACGGCACGCTCGCCGACATCGTCCCGGACCCCGACTCCGCGCGCGCCCGCCCCGGCGCCGTCGACGCGCTCGCCCGCCTCGCGCCGCACGTCCGCTCCCTCGCCGTCGTCACCGGCCGCCCCGCCGAGACCGCCGTCCGCTACGGCGGCTTCGCGCACGTCCCCGGGCTCGAACACCTCGTCGTCCTCGGCCTGTACGGCGCCGAGCGCTGGGACGCCGCGAGCGGCGAACTCACCGCCCCGCCCCCGCCCCCCGGACTCACCGCCGCGCGCGCCGAACTCCCCGCCGTCCTGGCCGAGCACGGGAACCTCCCCGGACTGTGGACCGAGGACAAGGGCCAGGCCGTCGCCGTGCACACCCGCCGCGCCGAGGACCCGCAGGGCGCGTACGACGCACTGCTCGCCCCGCTCACCGCGCTCGCCGCACGCCACGGCCTCATCGTCGAACCGGGCCGCATGGTCCTGGAGTTGCGCCCGCCCGGCATGGACAAGGGCAAGGCCCTCACGACCTACCTCGACGAGGTCGGCGCCGCCTCGGTCCTCTACGCCGGGGACGACCTCGGCGACCTCGCCGCCTACGCCGCCGTCGAAGCGGGCCGCCCCGCCCGCCCCGGCCTCCTCCTCGCCTCCGGCACCGAGGTCCCCGAACTCACCGACCGCGCCGACCTCCCCCTCGCGGGCGGCCCGGAAGAGGTCGTCGCCTTCCTGTCCGCTCTGGCCGACACGCTGTCCTGACCCCCGGGGGGCCTGGGCGGGCCTACGCCCCGCCCAGCGCCTCCAGTTGCTCCATGAACCACTTCGCCGGCGGCAGCGCCGTCGCGGCCTCCGCCAGCCGCTTCGTGCGCGCCGACCGGGCCTCCGGGTCCTGGGTCAGCGCCGTGTGCAGCGCCTCGGCCGTCGCCGAGACGTCGTACGGGTTCACCACCACCGCGTCCGCGCCCAGCTCCTCGTACGCCCCCGCCTCCCGGGACAGCACGAGCGCCACGCCCGCGTCCGAGACGACCGGGACCTCCTTCGCCACGAGGTTCATGCCGTCGCGGATCGGGTTGACCAGCGCGACGTCCGCGAGACGGTACGCCGCGAGCGAGCGCGGGAAGTCGTCGTCGACCTTGAGGAGGACGGGCGTCCAGTCCGCCGTGCCGAACTCGTCGTTGATGTCCTGCGCGACCCGCTCCACCTCCGCCGTGTACGCCCGGTACACCTCCAGGTCCTGCCGGGACGGGTACGCGAAGGCGAGGTGCACGACCTGCCCGCGCCAGTCCGGGCGGTCCGTCAGCAGGCGCCCATACGCGTGGAGTCCGCGCACGATGTTCTTCGACAGCTCCGTACGGTCCACCCGCACGATCGTGCGCCGCCCCTCGCCGCCGATCTCCCGGCGCAGCGCAGCGATCCGCTCGTCGACGTCCTCCTGGTGCGCGCGGTCGCGCAGGAAGTCGGCGTCCGCGCCGAGCCCGTGCACCGCGACCTCGGTCCGGCCCGTGCCCCCGACGAGCGCGTCCGCGCAGGCCGTGAAGGCGTCCGCCCAGCGGCGCGTGAGGAAACCCGCGTGGTCCGCGCCGAGAATCCCGCGCAGCACCTGCTCCGCCACGTCGTCGGGCAGCAGCCGGTAGTAGTCGAGCGGCGCCCACGGCGTGTGCGAGAAGTGCGCGATGCGCAGATCGGGGCGCAGCGCGCGCAGCATCCCCGGCACGAGCACGAGGTGGTAGTCCTGCACGAGCACCGCCGCGCCCTCCGCCGCCTGCGCCGCGAGCGCCTGCGCGAAGGCGCGGTTGTACGACTCGAACGAGGCCCAGCGCGCGCGGAACTCCGGGCCGAAGGCGGGCTCCAAGGGGGTCTGCCACAGCATGTGGTGGGCGAACCACAGCACGGAGTTGGCGATGTCGTTGTACGCCTCGTGCTGCGTACGCGGATCGATCCCCAGCATGTGGACACGGCGCCCGCCCGTGTCCGCCGGGTCCAGCTCCGCGCCCGAGCGCCGGGCCGCCTCGCGGTCCGCGTCGCTCAGCGCGGCGCACACCCACACCGCGTCGACCTCGGGACCGATCGCCGAGAGCCCCGAGACGAGCCCCCCGCCGCCGCGCTTGGCCGTCAGCTCGCCGTGCGCGTCGAACGCGTACGAGACGGGGCCGCGGTTGGAGGCGAGGAGGACGGCGGCGCCGGTGCCGGTGGGGCGGGTGGGGTCGTCAGTAGGCATGGTGCATTCCTCGCCTCGGGATCATGGGCTCAAACGTGCGAACTGTGCGGGAATCGGCATCCGCCCCCACCGCCGTGTTCCGCCGCGCCACCTGCGCGGCCCCGCCCCGGGCGCCGCCGCGGGAACCCGCCCGGCGGCACTCCCCGTACGCGTCCGGTGACGCGCCCCCGCGGGCCCGGCGGCACCCCCGCACCCCTCCGGTGGCGCCCCGCCTCAGGCCGCCGCCCTGCGCTCCGTGTACTCCGGGATCTCCCGCATCGGCGGCCGTTCCTCCGTGTCCACCGCGTGCGTGTGCGCCTCGAAACCGCCCTCCGGCAGGCGGTCGAACTGGGTCAGCTCGGGGCGTACGAGATGGCCGCGCGCGAGCCGCACCTGCGCCGTGCGGTAGATCGTCGCCGCCATGCGGCCCAGCGCCTGCCCGTCCTGGTGGCGGTGCACCCGCACCCCGACGTCCACCTGCGCGAGCGCGTCGAGCCCCACGGTGTGCAGCGCGTCCACGAGGAGGCCCAGCTCGACGCCGTACCCCACCGGGAACGGCAGCTGTTCGAGCAGGGAGCGCCGCCCCGCGTACTCGCCGCCCAGCGGCTGCACGAAACCCGAGAGCCGCGGCCAGTGCATGTTGAGCAGCGGGCGCGCCATGAGTTCGGTGACACGGCCGCCCTGCCCCGGTTCCGCGCCGAGCGGACGGTCGTACATCGCCTTCACGAGGTGCACGTCCTGCTCGGCGAGGAGCGGGCCGAGGATGCCGGTCACGAAGGCGGAGCTGAAGTCCTTGAGGTCCGCGTCCACGAAACAGATCAGGTCGCTGTCGGTCGCGAGGAGCGAGCGCCACAGCACCTCGCCCTTGCCCGGCAGGGCGGGCAGGCGCGGCAGCACGGCGTCCCTGTGCACGACCCGCGCCCCGGCCGCGCGCGCGAGCTCCGCGGTGCGGTCCGTGGAGCCCGAGTCGAGCACGACGAGTTCGTCGACGAGCGGGACGGCTTCGACGAGTTCACGCCGGATGACGTCGACGATCGCGCCGACGGTCGCCTCCTCGTTCAGCGCGGGGAGGACGACGGCCACCGAGGCCCCCGTGGCGCGTTTGAGCGCGGCGAGACGTTCCACGGGCCAGTCGTTCGCGGTCCAGGAGCGGTGCTCCAGCCAGCGTTCCACCTCTTCGATCACGGCGTCTGTCCCCTCGTGCGTGCGGACCCGCTGGGGGCCCTTCGACTGCCGCCCCTTGCGGAGGGCGCCGATGAGACCTTCATCTCGGCGTGCGGACGGCTCTCTCCACGATCCAGGGCTTCGGTTACAGTCTTGAACAACGCGGGTGACCATCCCATGTCGGGGTGCGCTGTCACCTTGTGTCACAAACGCCCCGGGTCCGAAGCCCGGGTGCCACAACGCTCATCCAGAGGGGCAGAGGGATACGGCCCGTTGAAGCCCCGGCAACCCTCCAGCCAGTCTCCGCGCGGTTCACCGATACCGCCACCGAAGGCCCTGGCTCGGGAAGGTGCCAATTCCGTCTCGCGGCGAGATGCGCCGCGGGGAAGATGAGGAGAAAGGGCCTCCCCATGGCTGTGCAAGCCGCCGAAATCCCGCAGAACACCACCTCCGCCGTCGACCTCGGCCCCGCTGTCGCGCTCTCGTGCCGCGAGTGCGGCGAGCGCTTCCCGCTCGGCCCGGTCTTCGCCTGCGAGAGCTGCTTCGGACCCCTCGAGGTCGCCTACGAGCTGCCCTCCGGCGACGTCGAGGAACTGCGCCGCACGATCGAGGCCGGCCCCAAGAACATCTGGCGTTACGCACCGTTGCTGCCCGTGCCCGCGGACGTGGCGAGCCACCCCAACACCAACCCCGGACTCACGCAACTCGTGAAGGCGGACCGGCTCGCCAAGGAACTCGGCGTCACCGGCGGCCTCTACGTCAAGGACGACTCCGGGAACCCGACGCACTCCTTCAAGGACCGCGTCGTCGCGATCGCCGTCGAGGCCGCGCGCGCCTTCGGCTTCACGACGCTGTCCTGCTCCTCCACGGGCAACCTCGCGGGCGCCGTCGGCGCCGCCGCGGCCCGCGCCGGCTTCCGCTCCTGCGTCTTCATCCCGCACGACCTGGAGCAGGGCAAGGTCGTCATGGCCGCGGTCTACGGCGGCGACCTCGTCGGCATCGAGGGCACGTACGACGACGTGAACCGCTTCTGCTCCGAGCTGATCGGCGACCCGCTCGGCGAGGGCTGGGGCTTCGTCAACGTCAACCTGCGCTCGTACTACGGCGAGGGCTCGAAGACGCTCGCGTACGAGATCTGCGAGCAGCTCGGCTGGGAGATCCCCGACCAGATCGTCATCCCGGTCGCCTCCGGCTCGCAGCTCACGAAGATCGACAAGGGCCTCAAGGAACTGATCAGGCTCGGTCTCGTCGCGGACAAGCCGTACAAGATCTTCGGCGCGCAGGCCGAGGGCTGTTCGCCGGTCTCGACCGCCTACAAGGCCGGGCACGACGTCGTGCGCCCGCAGAAGCCGAAGACGATCGCGAAGTCCCTCGCGATCGGCAACCCGGCGGACGGCCCCTACGTGCTCGACATCGCCCGGCGTACGGGCGGCGCCGTCGAGGACGTGGACGACGAGCAGGTCGTGGACGCGATCAAGCTCCTGGCGCGCACCGAGGGCATCTTCGCGGAGACGGCGGGCGGCGTCACGGTCGGTGTGACGCGCAAGCTCATCGAGAACGGGCAGCTCGACCCCGCCCTCACCACCGTGGTCCTCAACACCGGCGACGGCCTCAAGACCCTGGACGCGGTCGCCCCGACCACCGGGCCCACCGCGACCATCCGCCCCGACCTGGACGCCTTCCGCGCCGCCGGTCTCGCGGGCTGAGCCCCGTCCCCCTCGCACTCTCCTCTCCCGCGCTGCCCGAGAAAGGCCACGCCATGAGCGTTTCCGTTCGTATCCCGACCATCCTGCGCACCTACACCGGCGGCCAGGCGGAGGTCCCCGCCGAGGGCGCCACCGTCGCCGAGGTCATCGCCGACCTGGAGCGCCACCACACCGGCATCTCCGCCCGCGTCCTCGACGACGACGGCAAGCTCCGCCGCTTCGTGAACCTCTACGTCAACGACGACGACATCCGCTTCGAGCAGGGCCTCGACACGGCCACCCCCGACGGCACGGGGATCTCGATCATCCCGGCGGTCGCCGGCGGCTGCTGAGCCGCTGCGCGGGGGCGGTCCCGGGGCCGTACGCACGCCTGCGGGGGCGGCCTCGGGCTGTACGCGCCCCCGCGCATGGGGCGGGTCCCCGAGTCGTACGCGCCCCCCGCAAGGGGGTGGTCGCGGCCGTACGCGCCCCCCGCGCCTGGCGGTCCTCTAACCGCCCGCACCTCTCGTCTCACCCCTGCCCCCTCCGCACCACAAGCGGAGGGGGCAATTCCATGGGATTCGCAGGAGTAGAGTCGGGGTATTGCTCCGCCCCTTTCTTCACGGCGGCTCCAGGAAACCCCGAGCGCCGCATGCGCACCTGTCGGAATCCTGGGAATCAATTCCGCTTTCCGCGCCGCCCATTTGCGGCTTTGCGTTCCTTTTGCCAGGCCCGACGTGTCCCGACCTTCCGTGAATTCTCCGGCCATGTCGGGATGCGATCCGGGCCGATTTCTCGTCCGACTGACCTGTTGCGGACGGCAGTTGGGCAGATACATTCAGCGGCGGTCGACGCGTTCCGGCGCACGCCCCCAAGGTCCCGCGGGGGTGAGGTCTGACCCGGGTGCGCGAAGTGCGTTCCTGTGCAAGGGCCAGTAATAGGGGAGTTAGGCATGGCTCAGGGCACCGTCAAGTGGTTCAACGCGGAGAAGGGCTACGGCTTCATCGCGGTCGACGGTGGTGCGGATGTATTCGTCCACTACAGCGCGATCCAGATGGACGGTTACCGCACCCTGGAGGAGGGTCAGCGGGTCGAGTTCGAGATCTCGCAGGGCCAGAAGGGCCCGCAGGCGGACATGGTCCGCGCTGCCGCCTGAACAGCGCTCCGACCGGTACGGGGCCGCACGGCCGCGTACGGCACGACATGACGAGCACGGGCGAGGGCCCGCACCCGGAGACGGGGGCGGGCCCTCGTCGCGCGTGCGGGCGGGGGCGGGGTCCGCGTCGCGCGTGCTGCCAGGGGCCGGGGCGGGTCCGCGTCGTGCCTGCTCGCGCGGGTGGGCGGGGTCTCGTCCCCCGTCCCGCGGTTCGCCGGGGCGGTGGGTGGCGTCCGTCGCCGCCACGCCCGCGCGCGTACACGCCCGGGTGGCATGGGACGGGTCCGGGTCGGGTAGGGCGCACTCAAGTGGCTTGCACTCGATGGGGCAGAGTGCTAATCATTAGCGTTAGCACTCTGATGGTGAGAGTGACAGAGAGACCGGGTCGGTGAGGCCCGGAGGCCCCGCCGTGGCAAGGAATTCGGCGCGGGTCCCAGGCCGTCCGTCGCGGGCGCCACACGGTCCCTCAGCCCACCCCGTGTCCTGGGAGGACCACTTCACATGGCCAAGATCATCGCGTTCGACGAGGAGGCGCGGCGCGGCCTTGAGCGCGGTATGAACCAGCTCGCCGACGCCGTCAAGGTGACCCTCGGCCCCAAGGGCCGCAACGTCGTCCTGGAGAAGAAGTGGGGCGCCCCCACGATCACCAACGATGGTGTCTCCATCGCCAAGGAGATCGAGCTCGAGGACCCGTACGAGAAGATCGGCGCCGAGCTGGTCAAGGAGGTCGCGAAGAAGACGGACGACGTCGCCGGTGACGGCACGACGACCGCGACCGTCCTGGCCCAGGCCCTGGTCCGCGAGGGCCTGCGCAACGTGGCCGCCGGCGCCAACCCGATGGCCCTGAAGCGCGGCATCGAGCAGGCCGTCGAGGCCGTCTCCGGCGCGCTCCTGGAGCAGGCCAAGGACGTGGAGACCAAGGAGCAGATCGCCTCCACCGCCTCCATCTCCGCCGCCGACACCCAGATCGGCGAGCTCATCGCCGAGGCCATGGACAAGGTGGGCAAGGAAGGCGTCATCACCGTCGAGGAGTCCCAGACCTTCGGTCTGGAGCTGGAGCTCACCGAGGGTATGCGCTTCGACAAGGGCTACATCTCGGCGTACTTCGCCACCGACATGGAGCGCATGGAGTCGTCGCTCGACGACCCGTACATCCTCATCGCCAACTCCAAGATCAGCAACGTGAAGGACCTCCTTCCGCTGCTGGAGAAGGTCATGCAGTCCGGCAAGCCGCTGCTGATCATCGCCGAGGACGTCGAGGGCGAGGCGCTCTCCACCCTGGTCGTCAACAAGATCCGCGGCACCTTCAAGTCCGTCGCGGTCAAGGCCCCCGGCTTCGGTGACCGCCGCAAGGCCATGCTCGGCGACATCGCCATCCTCACCGGTGGCCAGGTCATCTCCGAGGAGGTCGGCCTCAAGCTGGAGAACGCCGGCATCGAGCTGCTCGGCCGCGCCCGCAAGGTCGTCATCACCAAGGACGAGACGACCATCGTGGACGGCGCCGGCGACAGCGAGCAGGTCGCGGGCCGCGTCAACCAGATCCGCGCCGAGATCGAGAACAGCGACTCGGACTACGACCGCGAGAAGCTTCAGGAGCGCCTGGCGAAGCTCGCCGGTGGCGTCGCCGTCATCAAGGCCGGTGCCGCGACCGAGGTCGAGCTCAAGGAGCGCAAGCACCGCATCGAGGACGCCGTGCGCAACGCCAAGGCGGCCGTCGAGGAGGGCATCGTCGCCGGTGGTGGCGTGGCCCTGCTCCAGGCTTCCGCGGTCTTCGACAAGCTGGAGCTCGAGGGTGACGAGGCGACCGGCGCCGCCGCCGTCCGTACCGCCCTGGAGGCCCCGCTCAAGCAGATCGCCGTCAACGCCGGCCTCGAAGGCGGCGTCGTGGTGGAGAAGGTCCGCAACCTTGAGGTCGGCTACGGCCTCAACGCCGCGACCGGCGAGTACGTGAACATGATCGCCGAGGGCATCCTCGACCCGGCCAAGGTCACGCGCTCCGCCCTCCAGAACGCGGCCTCCATCGCCGCGCTCTTCCTCACCACCGAGGCCGTCATCGCCGACAAGCCGGAGAAGGCCGCCCCGGCCGCCCCGGGCGGCATGCCGGGCGGTGACATGGACTTCTGATCCGGCCACCGGCCCCAGGGCCGGACTGGATGAGGGTTCCCCGGGGCCCGTACGTCTGCGGACGTGCGGGCCCCGGCCGCGTGCGGGGGCTTCGCCTGCGGGGGCTTGGGGCGTAGCTGTTCGGCGATCGTGTCCGTCCGGCGGGGGCCCGTGACCCTTCGGCGCCGGGGCTCGTGCCCGTTCGTCGGGGGATGGGCCTGTACCCGTTCGGTCTCGGGGGGCGTACCGGATCGGTCTCGGGGGCTCGTAGCCGTTAGGTCTCGCGGGGCTCGTACCCGTCCGGTTGGGGCGGGCCCGTATCCGTCCGGCGTCGGGCGGCCCGTACCCGTACACGAAGAAGCGGCACCTCCCGGTCCAGGAGGTGCCGCTTCTTCGTGTGGCCGACCGTCCGCGTTCCCCCAGGGGCGGCGGCTGTGCCGGGCGCGGCCCGCGTCGCTTCCCCCGAATCCGGCGCGGGCGGGCAGCCCGGTACCACCGCCCCGTTCCGGACGGTCGTCACCGGGACAGGATGCCGTGGACGAGCGCGGCAGGGTATGAGTACTTGTACTCACAGACGCGGCCGTGGCCGGCAGGGCGCCGCCCGGACGCACGGACCGCACACCTCACGGAGGGGACGGGACGATGGACGGAGCCGACGCGGACCCGGTCGCGCTCGCCCGGCTGCTCGAACTCGCCGTCGCGGCACTCCACGAGACCCGCCCCGAACAGCTGTGGTCCCTCGCCTTCACCGAACTGCTCGACGCGCTCGACGCCGACCTCGCCGTCCGCAAGGCCGAGGAGTGGAGCCCCGGCGAGGGCACCGTCCGGCTCTGGACCCCCGAGGGTCCCGCCCACCACCTCCTCGGCCCCGAACAGCTCGACGTGATCCGCACCGGCTACCCCTTCGTCGACCACTACGTCGCGGGCCACCCCCTCGAACCCCTCACCGCGCGCGCCACCGCCGGAGCCCACGCCTGGCGCCACGCCGCCCCCGCCGGACAACTGCGCGACGCGCTCGGCTCCACCGACATCCTCGGCCTGCCGCTGCCGCGCCCGGAGAAGGGCGCCATCCACGGCTGCCTCCTGCACCGCACGGGCCGCCGCCCCTTCACCCCCGCCCACCTCGCCTACGCCCGCCGCGCCCAGCCCGTCATCGCCGCCGTCGAGGCACACGCCGCCCACCTGCGCGCCTGGCGCACAACCCCCGGCGGCCCGGAGGCGGCGACGGTACGGGAGGAACGCGCCGCCGCACTCGGCCTCACCCCGCGCGAGATCACCGTCCTCGCCCTGCTCGCCGAGGCCCGTACCGCGAGCGCCATCGCACAGCGCCTCGGCATCTCACCCCGCACCGTCCACCGCCACCTCGCCCACCTCTACCGCAAGTTCGGGACGAGGGACCGGCTCGCGACGGTGCTGCGGGCGCGGGAGACGGGCGTGCTGTGAGCTGCCTGCGGGGCGGGGCGGGGCGGGCCGTGCGGGGGCGGGGCGCGTGGGGCGCTTGGCCGGGGAGCTTTCGCGCGGGGGCGGCTGGGCCGGGAGCGGTTCGCGCGGGAGGGGTTCGCCCGGGAGGGGCTGGGTGGGGAGCGGTTGGCTCCCGTGTCGCCGGGTCAGGCTCCCGGGGCGCGGGCCGGGAGGGAGTTGAGGAGCTGGAGCTTCTCGTGGCTGCCGGTGCCGGGGGTCGCGGTGTAGACGAGGAGCGACTGCCACTGGGCGGGATCGATGAGCACCTGGCAGTACAGATCGAGCACCCCGAGATCCGGATGCCGCACCCGCTTCGTCTCGGTCTGCGGCAGACCGACCTCGTGCGCCGCCCACAGCGCGGCGAACTCCTCGCTGCGCGCGAGCAGCGCCTCCGCGATCTCCTCGGCGCGCCCGCCCTTCCCCTCCCGCGCGTACGCGGCGCGCAACTCGGAGGCGAAGAACCGGCCGCGCAGCGTGTGGTCCTCCGCCGGGTAGAGCGGACGCACCGTCCCGGGCGCGGCGAACCAGCGGTACGTGATGCTGCGCTCCAGACCGGTGAAAAGGGTCTGGTCCCCGAGCAGCGCCGTCGCCGCGTGGGTCTGCTTGAGCGTCTCGCCGACCCCCGAGAGGACCTGTGCCGGGGTGTCCTCCAGGCGGTCGAGGATGCGCATGAGCCCCGGCGTGATGTGGTCCGTACGGCTTGTGCGGGCGGGCGCGTTGTGACCGGCGAGGAGGAAGAGGTGGTCGCGCTCGGCGAGGGTGAGGCGCAGCCCGCGCGCCATCGCGGCGAGCATCTGCTCCGAGGGCTGCGGGCCGCGCTCCTGCTCGATGCGCGTGTAGTAGTCGGCGGACATCTCGCACAGCGCCGCCACCTCCTCACGCCGCAACCCCCCGGTACGGCGGCGCGGACCGCGCGGCAGCCCGACGTCCTCGGGTTGCAGCGCGGCCCGTCGGGTGCGCAGGAAGTCGGCGAGCTGAGCCCGGTCCACGGCGGTCCTCCTCAGGGGGCGTCTTTGGCGGTCGTGATGTCGATGATGCCGGGCGGGTGGGGGTGCTTGCGGCGGGGTGGGGGTGGGGTGTCGCCCCCGGGGGCTCCGGCGGGGGTGCCCGGTGGGGGTGCCCCGGCGGGGTGGGGTGGCGCTTCGGGGGGTTCCGGTGGGGGTGCCGCCCCCCGGGGCTCCGGTGGGGGTGCCCCGGCGGGGTGAAGGGACGGCCCGGTGGGGTGGAGTGCCGCCCTGGTGGGGTGCTCCGGTGGTAGGCCGCTCCGGTGGGGTGCCGCTCAGGCGGGGTGAGGGGACGCCTCGGCGGGACGGGGTGCTGTCGCGGTGAAGCGGGGTGGCGTGGGGGAGGCGGGGGTGCCGCCGGGGTGGGGCGTGGGGTTCACGGCCGCGTGCCGACCGGGGTCACAGCAGCATGCCGCCGCTCGCCTCGATGCGCTGCCCGGTGATCCAGCGGGTGCCGTCGGCGAGCAGCGAGGCGACGGCCGCGCCGATGTCGACCGGGTCGCCGACGTGGCCCATCGCGATGACGTTCGCAAGGCCCTCCCGTACCTGCTCGCTGTCCCGCAGGTAGCCGCCGCCGAAGTCGGTCGCGGTCGCGCCGGGGGCGATCGCGTTCACCGCGATGCTGCGCGGGCCGAGCTCCTTGGCGAGGTAGCGCGTGAAGACCTCCACGGCACCCTTCATCGAGGCGTACGGCGCGGCGTCCGACTGCGTGAAACGGGTCAGCCCGGTCGAGACGTTGAGCACCCGCCCGTTGTCGGCGAGCAGCGGCAGGAGTGCCTGGGTGAGCAGGTACGGGCCCTTGAAGTGGACCTCGTACATGCTGTCGAGCTGCGCCTCGGTGGTCTCGGCGACGGTCGCCATCGCGGCGGAACCGGCGTTGTTGAGGAGGTGGTCGAAGGTGTCCCGCCCCCAGTGCTCGCCGAGCGCGGCCCGCACCTCCGCGGCGAAGGCCGGGAACGCGCCGAACTCGGTCGTGTCGAGCCGGAAGGCCACAGCGGTACGCCCCAGCCCGCGCACCTCGCCGAGCACGGCCTCGATCTCCTCGGCGTGCGAGCGGTAGGTGAGGAGGAGGTCCTGCCCGGCCGCGGCGAGGTGCAGCGCGGCCTCCTTGCCGAGCCCCCGGTTGGCGCCGGTGACGAGGGTGATCTTGGGAGTCGGGGCGCCGGGGGCGGTGGAGGCGCTGGCGGCGTCGTGGGTGGTGTGGTTGTCGGTCATGGGGTGCTCCGTAGACGTTCGCGTGGGCTTTCGCTTACGTCATCGAGAGTGCCCCGTGGGGCGAGGGGGATGAAGGCCGCACTTGTCCGGGGACCGGGAGTCCCCCCTTGCGGGGGGTGGGGGAGCGGCGGCGCGGTCTGTGGGGGGGCGCGTGAGGGGGTGGGGTGGGTGTGGGTGGAGCTGGGGTGGGGGCGCGGTGGTGGGGACTGCGGTGGTGGGTCGCACGGAGGACGGGCGGGGGCGCGCGTGCGGGGTGTGGGTGGGGTTGCGGTGGCGGGTGCTGCCCTGGTGGGGCGTCGGGGGGGCGTGGGGTGCGCGCGGGGGATGTGCGCGTAGGCGTGTCAGGGGCGGCGCTGTGCGCGGAGGTAGAGGCCGCCCAGGACGAGGGTCGGCACGGCGAAGCCGAGGGCGAGATTGGCCTGCCGGTGATGGTCCGCGTTGCACGCGCTCGCGGTGGGCCCACCGGACTCCCCGGTCCCCAGCACGCTCCCGCAACCGCTCCCGCCCACCGGCCACATGAGGAGCGCGAGAACGACGAGGACCCCGAGCGCCGCGAGGCCGCCGTAAAGACGGGGGGCGGTGATACGCATACGGAAGACGCTACGGCACCGGGGAGCCCACTGGAAGAGGGAACGGAGGGGTGGGGTCCGGATGGGGTGGGTGGGGGTGCATGGGGGTGCATGGGGGTGTGGGGGTGGGGCCTTGGGCTTGGGAGTTGTCCCGGTTGTCCCCCCGGGGATCGGCGGCGGGCGGGCGGGCGGGCGGGTGGGGGGCGAGGCGTCGGCTGGGGGGTGGGGGCGGGGAGCGAGGGCTGCTTGGGGTGGGGATGTGGCGCGAGTGGGGAGGTAGCTGGGCGAGGCGCGGTGAGGTGAGGCGGGGCGAGGCAGGGCGGGGGTGAGGCGAGGGGGGTGAGGCAGGGCAAGGCGGGACGGCGGCGGGCGTGGTCGGGCCTGTGCTGCTGTGCCGGGGCACACCCCCACCCACCCGGGGGGCGACCCCGATACCAGTCTTTCGCAAGTCGCCACCCCCCAGCCGCCCTCAGCCCACATCTGTGGATAAAGTCCGCGACCCCAAAAAAGCGCTCACTCTTCCGAGTGAGAGGAATTCGCTGTCCACAGGCCGGATGTGCCGCCTGCCGCAACCCGTGATCAGGTGCCCGTAATTCAGGTGCCGCCACCCCGGCACCGCCGCTACGGTCGCGGCATGCCTCGACTGGAGCGGTTGACCGTCGCGCACGCGTCGGCGGTGCTGGAGTTCGAGCGGGCCGAGCGGGAGTGGTTCGCGCGGTGGGTGCCGGACCGGGGCGACGCGTACTTCACCGCCGAGGGCTTCGCCGCGCGGCACGCCGCGCTCCTCGCCGAACAGGACGCGGGCGCCTGCCGCTTCCACGTTCTGCTCGACGACGACGCCCGCACCGTGCTCGGCCGCTTCAACCTCATGGACATCGTCACGGGCGAGGACGGCGAACTGGGCTACCGGCTCGCGCGCGGGGCAACCGGGCGCGGACTGGCCACCGCCGCCGTGCGGGAGTTGTGCGCCCTCGCCGGCGCATCGCTCGGCCTGTCCCGCGTATGGGCGGACACGGACGTCCGCAACACCGCGTCCCGCGCCGTCCTCGCGCGCGCGGGCTTCGGCCCCGGCGTGCCCGTCGACCGGGAGGGGAAACCGGCGCTGCGGCACGTCCGCGTGCTGTGACGCGCCGGTACGGGCCCGGCGACCAGCGCCGTACGGCTCGTGCCGTCCTGCGGCCTCACGCCCCCTGCGGCCTCACGCCCCCTGCGGCCTCACGCCCTGCCGCCTCACGCCCTGCGGCGCGGCCGGCCCGTGAGGACCACCACAATCCGTGCTGCGCCGCAGGTCAGACGGCTAGGCTCGCCGGACATGGACATAGCAGTCGACGACCTGGCCGGTCCCGCCATCGCCGCCTTCCTGGAAGCACACGTCTCCCAGCTTCGCGCCCTCTCCCCGCCCGAGAGCACCCACGCACTCGACCTCGACGGACTGCGCGTACCGGAAGTGACCTTCTGGACCGCGCGCGAGAGCGGCGAGATCGTCGGCTGCTGCGCCGTCAAGCGCATCGCCCCCGGACACGGCGAACTCAAGTCCATGCGCACCGACCCCACCCGCACCCGCTCCGGCGTCGCCTCCGCACTGCTGCGGCACGCCCTCGACGAGTCGCGGCGCGCCGGGCTGGACCGCGTCAGCCTGGAGACCGGAGCGGACGACTTCTTCCTCCCGGCCCGCACGCTCTACGCCAAGTTCGGCTTCCGCCCCTGCCCGCCCTTCGGCACCTACCGCGAGGACCCGCTCAGCGTCTTCCTCACCCGCACGCTCTGAACCGCACGCCCCTGTCGCACACATCCCGCGCCCCCCGGCGCGGCAGGCTAACCGGTCTCCCCGCGACGCGCCGGGGAATCTCCCGAAGCCGCGCCGAAATGGTGAATCGCCCGGTGGCGCCGTGGCGGCACGCCCGGCCGGGGTGATGAACTCCTGCACAGCCTCGCCTCCGCGGGGAGCCTCCCGCTCCTGGGAGCCCCGCCGTCCGGCCGCCCACCACTCCGGGTGGCCGGACGGCGGGCAGGCGGATCGGCAGGAGGGAGCGCGTCGGCGGCAGCGCGCCGCGCGGGGGTGTGGCAGTACGAGTGACGACGAACGGGAGCGTGGACGAATGACCGAGCAGGGCACGCGGGAACTGACCGGTATGTACGAGGCCCAGGACCACCTGGAACGCCTCCGCGCCGCCCTCATCGCCGCCGGCATCAAGCTGCCGTCGCTCCGTCTCGACCTCCCCTCCTGCTCCGGAGAGGCACAGACCCCTCTCCTCGACCTCGGTCGCGTCAACCTCGACACCGCCCGCGCGCTCACCGCCCTCGCCGAGCGCGCCGCCCACTCCGCACCCGCCGACACGAAAAGCCCCTGACGGAGGCCCCTGACGGAGGCCCCCGACGGAGACCCCGGACCTGAGAGCCCGGCGCGAAACCGCCCGCCGACGCGAACGCCCGCCGACACCGAGGCCGCCGCCTCCCCGGACCGCAGACCGCCGTCCCCCCCCAGGACGGCAGACGGCCGCCCCTCAGGACCGCAGACCGCCGAGACCACTGACCGCCGCCAACGGCAGTCCAGAGTCGCGCGCCGCCGGGCCGGGCCCGGTCGGCCCGCACCCGTTGCGCTCGGGCGGCAGCCGCCACGTCCCCGTTGCGCTCGGGCGGCAGCCGCCCCGTACTTCGTGAGCCATCCCTCCCCTCAAACGCCACCGACACCGGGAGCCCTCCTCCGCTTCGTCTCCCCGGACGTCGTAGCGTCAGTGAGTACGGCACGCAGCCGTCATCACGTCAGCAGCCCCGGCGCGGGCACGGTCCGCGGCGGGGGGAGGAGTGTCCATGCCCGCGTCCGAACCGTCCCCTTCCGCCACTCCGGCCCCGCGCCCGGCCGGTGAGCCGCAGCAGAACGTCAGCTTCCCGAGCGCGGGAGGCACCGCCCACGGCTACCTGGCTCTGCCGCCCGCCGGGCGCGGCCCCGCGGTGCTCGTCATCCAGGAGTGGTGGGGGCTCACCGAGCACATCGCCGACGTGACGCGCCGTCTCGCCGCCGAGGGCTTCACCGCCCTCGCCCCGGACCTCTACGGCGGTGCCGTCGCCCACGACGCCGCCGAAGCCGGCCGGATGATGGGCGCCCTGCCCGTGGACCGCGGCGTGGAACTGCTCTCCGGGGCGGTGGACTACCTGCTCGGCCTTCCCGAGGTCACCTCCTCCTCCGTGGGCGCGGTCGGTTTCTGCATGGGCGGCGGCTTCGTCCTGCAACTGGTGGCGACCGACCCCCGCGTCAGCGCCGCCGTTCCCTTCTACGGCGTGATCCAGGGCGAACTCCCGGACTTCACCGGGACGCGCGCCGAGGTTCTCGGGCACTACGGCGAGCAGGACGGCTCCGTCCCGCCCGACTCCCTCGACGCGCTGCGCGCCGCGCTGGAGAAGCAGGCCGGGATCACCCCCGATCTCCGGCTCTACCCGGCGGGTCACGCCTTCTTCAACGACCGTCGCGAGACGTACCACGCCGAGGCTGCCGCCCAGGCCTGGGAGTCGACCCTCGGCTTCCTGCACAGTCGCCTGGAGCAGACTCCCGGACGCTGAGCCACCGGGGGGCGAAGGGGCCACCGGCGGGCGAAGGGCCATCGGCGGCCGTCCTCGGCGCGGGGGTGTCAGTAGGCGCGGCGCGTGGCGTTGGCGAGGGCCTGTGGGCTGTACCCCGCGAAGAGGGCCGCCTCGGCCTCCCGTACTTCCACGATCGCTTCGAAGAGCGGGTCGCCGAGCGCCGCGCGCAGCACCTCCGACTGCTGGAACCTGGCCACGGCTTCCGTCAGGCTGCTCGGCAGCCGGGCCGGCCTCTGCTCCTCTCCCAGGTCCGCCGGGTCCCCGGCCGTGGCCGCCGGGAGCCGTTCGCCGCGCTCCAGGCCGCCGAGACCCGCGGCGAGCACCGCACCCGCGACGAGGTACGGGCTCGCCGCCGCGTCGAGGCACTTGACCTCGGCGTTCGCCGTCTCGGCCCGGCCCGGCGCACCGGGGATCAGGCGCAGCGCCGCCTCCCTGTTCTCCGGTCCCCAGCACTGGAAGGCGCCCGTCCAGCGCGAGGGGGCGAGGCGCAGATAGCTCGCGGGGCTGGGTGCGCCGATGGCGAGCAGGGCCGGAAGCTCCCCGAGAATGCCCGCGAGGAACGACTCGGCCTCCGGGCGCAGCCCGCTCGGGCCTTCGCCGCCGCCGCACAGATTGACCCCGTCGCGCCACAGACTCAGGTGCAGGTGCCGGCCGTTGCCCACCTGGCCGGCGAGGACGCTGGGCCCGAAGTTGGTCTCCCAGCCGTACCGGACGGTGACGGCGCGGATGGTCTCCTGGACGAGGACCACGAGGTCGGCCGCGCGGACGGGGGCGGCCGGGGCCACGGACAGTTCGAACTGGCCGGGTGAGTACTCCGGATGGATCTGGAGTACCTCGACCCCCTGCCGTTCCAGCGCGACGAGGATGTCCCGCAGGTAGTCGCCGTGCGGTGCCAGGCGTGTCATGCCGTACGCGCCGCCGGGCGCGGGCGGGCGTGGCTCCGCCTCCGCGTCGGCGGAACCCCCGGACCCCGTCTCGCCGGCGGGGAGGGTGACGATCCACTCGGTCTCGAAACCCATGAGCGGCGAGAGCCCCGCCGCCTCCGCGCGGGTGGTGACCCGGCGCAGGAAGGACCGGTGGCAGGCCGCCGCGGGGGCGCCGGACTGCTCGTACCTGTCCCCTGGCGCCCAGGCCCAGCCGGGCTGGCCCGCGAGGACCGTGAGCCCGCTCAGGTCGGGCACGACGCGGAGGTCGCCTTCTGGGCCGCCGATGTACGTACTGCTCGTGAAGGAGTCGTCGACGAGGGCCACGTCGAAGACCGGCGAGAGGCCGACCCCGTCCTGTCCCGCTCGGGCCAGGCGCGCCGCCGGCACCGCCTTGACGCGCGTGATCCCGGCGGTGTCCACCGTCGTGATCGCGACCCCGGCCACCTCTGGTGGCAGCGCGGGCACCTGCCCGGTCCCCTGCGCCGCGGGGAAGGCATGGGTGGGGGCACCGGGGGCGGGCGGTGCCGCGGGCGCGATCCGGGGCTGGGGGGACTGGGTGTGCATGACGAGGCTTCTCCTCCTGTCACGGGGCGGTGCCGTCGTACCGGAACCACCGCCGTGACAGGAAGGTACCCCTCAACTACTCTGTGTGAAAACTTTCACGGGAAAGTGTGACCATCCCACTGTGTAAACCCGATGATCGCCCTGGTGAGCCTGGTGAGCCTGGTGAGCCTGGTGAGCCTGGTGAGGCCGGTGGCCCGGCGAAGCCCGGTGCGGCCAGCGCGGGTCAGCGGGAACCGACGGGCCCCCGTCGCCGCTCCTCAGCCCCGTATCGGCCAGGTCGGGATCACTTCACGCCGCCACGTGCTGTTCGCGACGTGCGCGAAGGACCCGTACCAGGCGAGGACCGCCGTCACGAGTCCGAGCCAGCCGCCGACGTGGTCGACGCCGTCGGACCCGGCGAAGGCGCCCGCCGAGAGGAAGGCGAACGTCAGCGTGAGGAAGACGAAGACGCCGATGACGACGCCGTTGGTGCGCAGCGCCGCGACCGTCATGTACGCGGTGAAGATCGCCCAGGTGAGGAGGAAGAGACCCGTCGCCTTGTCCGCGTAGGCGGGGTCCAGGCCGGGCGCGATCTTGCCGACGTAGAGGGCGAAGGCGAGCCAGAAACCGCCGTAGGAGACGAACGCCGTCGCCGAGAAGGTGTTGTTCCTGCGGAATTCCCACAGCCCGGCGAGCAGCTGCGCGAGGCCCCCGTAGAACAGCGCGAGGGGCAGGACGACTTTCTCGACGGAGTCGTTGAGCAGGCCCGCGTTGAAGACGCTGAGGACGAAGGTCGTCAGGGCGAAGGCGCCGAGACCGAGACCGCCGGGATCGGCCACCTGTACGGGTGCGCCCGGGGGTTCGGGGGTCGTCGCGGGACGGGCGGTGGCCACCGCGGGCCGGGATTTGCTGGGTGACACGAGCTGCTCTCCTCTCCTTGGGGGGTCGCGCGGGAGGGACGGGCGCGGGCCGCGCGACACGGCCCCGGGGGCACGTCCCGCAGGTGCGGGGAGTCGGAGCGCGGGCCGGGGAGTGAAGGGCGCGCGTGACCGCGTGCGAGCAGCGCGCGAACGCCCTCTACGCGGATCCATCTGCCCTTTCGCAGCCGCCCGTTGCTTCGGCGAAGCCATCCTCGGCCCGTGGCATGGCAGCGTCAAGATCCTCGCCCGATAATTCATGTACGAGGCAACTAGCCTTGCCGCACACGGAGAACGAGCGCCCTGACGGGGTCCGTGAGGTGACCGTGGGGGATTCGACGTACGCCTGTGCGGCGGCTGTGATCTTTCCGAGGGGAAACACTGCGAGGATACGCACCTGAGCCGGAGTCACTCCGGGCCCTCCCGGCTCAAGGCCCTGTCGCGTCGCAGCGCTGCGGGCGCCCGATCCCGGTACGGGCGTGCCACGGCGTACAGGCGGTCACAACGGTTCAGGCCGCGTCGGTCGGATGCGTCGGCGCGTCAGGACCCGGTGGCACAGGGCTCCTCAGCATCCGGTGGCTCAGGGCTCCGAGGGCTGGGCGGGGCTCGGCTCCGCGATGCCCGTGGCGGCAGGCGCGGCTGCCGGTGCGGAGGCGGACGCGGACGCGGGGAGGGTGTCCGCGTTCAGCTCGTGCAAGGTCGCGGAGTCGAAGCCGAAGAGGTACGTGGCGGCGAAGCCCACGCCGTACCCGGCCAGCAGGCCGAGACCGTAGACCGCGGCGGTGGTGCCGAGGCCGCGGTTCCCCGCGAGCAGCGGGAAGAGGGCCCACCCGGAGGGCCCGATGGCGGTCGCCCCCACCTTCGTACCGAGCATGGAGAAGAGCCCCACGAGCCCGCCGCCCGCCGCGCCCCCCACGCACGCCGTGATGAACGGCCGGCCCAGCGGCAGCGAGACACCGTAGATCAGTGGCTCGCCGACACCCAGCACCCCGGCGGGCAACGCCGATCTGACGGTCTTGCGCAGGGAGGTGTTCCGCTTCAGCCGCAGCGCGACCGCGATCGCGCAGCCCACCTGCCCCGCCCCGGCCATCGCCAGCACCGGAAGGAGCACCGTGTAGCCCTGCGACTCGATGAGCGTCGTGTGAATCGGGATGAGCGCTTGGTGCAGGCCCAGCATCACGAGAGGAAGGAAGAGGCCCCCGAGTACGAAGCCCGCGAACGCGCCCGTGTGCGTGAGGAGCCAGTCCGCCGCCGTACCGATCCCCTCGGCGACCTCCCCCGCGACGTACATCAGGCCGTAGAGCGTCACGAGACCCGAGACGAGCACCGTGAGGGTCGGAGTGACGAGGACGTCGACGGCCTCGGGCACCCGGCGTCGGCACCAGCGCTCCACGTACGCGGCGAGAGCGGCGGCGCCGAGCGCGCCCAGTACTCCGCCCTGACCGGGCACGAGCGGGGTGCCGAACACCTCCACCTTGGCCACGCCGGGGAAGACGATGATCGCCGCGACCGCTCCGCCGAGCACGGGCGTGCCACCGAACTCCTTGGCCGTGTTGTAGCCGACGAACACCGCGATGAGCGCCATGAAACCGGAGGAGACCGCGGTCAGCGCCGACGTGAGACCCCCCGCCCAGCCGAGGTTGACGAGCAGTCCGCCCAGTCCCGCGATGATCCCGCAGCCGATCAGCGCGGGGATGAGGGGCACGAAGATGTCGGCGATGCGGCGGAGGAAGCGTTTGAGGGGGGTGCGGTTGCGCGAACGGCGCTCGGCGCGGATCTCGGCACCGCGCGAGGCGAGGGCGTCGGCGGTGGAGGCGGCGCCGTTGTCGGAGCGGGCGACTCCGGTGGCGGCTCTGGTGGCGGCGTCCGCGACGGGGGCGGTGTCCGCGCTCTCGTCGACCAGGCGGGCGAACTCCGGGGTCACGCGGGCGACCTTCCCCGGGCCCAGCACGAGCTGGTACGAGTCGCCGTCCTCGACCACGCCCAGGACGGCGGGCAGTGCGCGCAGCGCGGCGTCGTCGACCCGCGAGCGGTCGCCGAGGCCGAGCCGCAGCCGGGTCATGCAGTGGGTGACCGAGGTGACGTTGGCGGCACCACCCACCAGGGGCAGGATCGCCGCCGCCGTCGCAACGTGCTCGTTCCCGGCCATCGCCCAGCCGCCTTCCGCCGCCGCCACCGACGCCCCTGGCGCGGGGCGCGCCGGGGCCGTGGTCCGAGCGTGCGGGAGCGGGTGGGGGAGGGGGCGGAGGCTCGCGGGGGCGGGGGAGTGAAAGGGGGCGGGGGAGGGGCACCACCCCGGCTGCGGCCTCAGGTGTCCGGCCCGCCGGAACCCCGGGCGCACTGCCAATGCCGCCCGTCCCCCGTTCTGACGCCCCGCCCGCTCCCGGCAGAAGCCCCCGCCTCAGCCCTTCCTCCGCCTCAGCCCTTCCCCGCCTCTCCCAGCGCGCCCCGCAGGTGCCCCCCGTGGGCTTGGAGAAGGCGGGCGGACTCGGGGCCGTCGACGTGGCCGAGGAGGACGAGGATCGCGTTCTTCACTTCACCGCCGGTCGCGGCGAGCGCGGCTTCGATCTCGGTGTCGTCCGCGCCGGTGGCGAGGGCGACGATACGCCGGGAGCGGGCGCGGAGCTTCTCGTTGGAGGCGCGGACGTCGACCATCAGGTTTCCGTAGGTCTTGCCGAGCCGGATCATGCTGATCGTCGAGAGCATGTTGAGGACGAGTTTCTGCGCCGTACCGGCCTTGAGGCGGGTCGAGCCGGTGATCAGCTCCGGGCCGACGACGACCTCGATGCCGTGGTCGGCCTCGGCGGCGAGGGGGCTGTCGGCGTTGCACGACAGGCCGATGGTCAGCGCGCCGCGGACGGTGCGCGCGTGGCGTACGGCGCCGACCGCGTAGGGGGTGCGGCCCGAGGCGGAGATGCCGACGACGACGTCGTCCGGGCCGAGGCCGAGGGCGTCGAGGTCGGCGGCGGCCTGCTCGGTGTCGTCCTCGGCGCCCTCGACCGCGGTGATGATCGCGGAGGGACCGCCGGCGATGAGGCCGACGACCTCGCCGGGTGCGGTGTTGAAGGTCGGCGGGCACTCGCTCGCGTCGAGGATGCCGAGGCGTCCCGCGGTACCGGCACCCACGTAGACGAGGCGGCCCCCTCGTGCCATGCGGGCGGCGGCGGCGTCGATCGCGGCGGCGATGCGGGGGAGTTCGCGGGCGACGGCGGCGGGGACGGTCGCGTCCTCGCCGTTCATCGTCCGCGCGATCTCCTCGGTCGTCATCCGGTCGATCTCGGCCAGTTCCGGGCGGAACTGCTCAGTCGTGAGGTGGGCGAGTTCCGCCCGCAGCTCTTCGTACGGGGCGGCTCCCGGGGCCGGCGCGCGGTCCCCGGAAGGGATCGGGTTCCGGCCGTGCGGGGCGTCGGGGTGCGCGGCCCGGTCGGTGGGCCCGGTGGTCGTCATGTGCGGCTCTCCGCTGTGCTGAGGGACAGGTGGTGCGGGTGGTGGCGGCGGTGCTGTCCGGCCCGGACGGCCGGAGGTCTGCGGGCGCGTCCGTACCGGGTACGGGGCGCGGGTGTGCGGGGCGGCGTGGCGTCGCGCGGCGGCCGGGACGGCGGCGTGACAGCGCTGTCGCCGGGCGGGCGGACGGCGGGACGGGAGGCGGGCGGCGGAATCGGACGGCCCCGCGTCAGGCGTGGTCGCCGAGACCCGGCCGGGGCCGGTGGCGGTGCGCGAGGGCCTCGTAGGAGGCGGCGAGGGCGGGGGCGGCGTGCTCGTAGGTGCGCTGGGCCACGCCGACGAAGAGACAGTCCACCACGAGGTGCTGGCTGGCCCGGGACGACATGGCCGCCGGGCGCAGTTCGCTCTCGCGGGCCGCGACGGTGGTGAGGACGTGGTCGGCGTACTGCGCGGCGGAGCCGTCCGGGCGGCCGGTGATGGCGATGGTCGTGGCCCCGCGTTCGAAGGCGGCGCGCAGCGGCTCGACGACGTCGCTCGTGGAACCGGAGTGCGTGATGGCGACGGCGACGTCCTTGCCGCGCAGCTGCACCGCGTTGGTGATGGCGAGGTGCGGGTCCGCGTGCGCCTGCGCGAAGAGGCCGATGCGCAGCAGCTTCTGCCCGAGGTCCTGGGCGACGAGGTGCGAGGCGCCGACCCCGTAGATGTCGATGCGGCGGGCCTGTGCGAGCGCGGTGACGGCGGCGCCGAGGGCGGCCGTGTCGAGGTTCGCCGCCGTGTCGGCGAGGGTCTGCCGCTCGTCGTGGGCGAGCTTCGTGACGACGTCGGCTATCGGGTCGTCGAGCGCGATGTCGGCGGTGACGGAGGGCGCCGCCCCCGATTCCTGGTGCGCCGCGAGCCCGGCGAGGGCGAGCCGCAGATCGCGGTAGCCCGGGTAGCCGAGGAGGCGCGCGGTGCGGACGACGGTGGCCTCGCTCGTACCGGTGCGCGTGGCGAGCCCGGTCACGGTGAGTGCCGAACAGCCGGCCGGGTCGGCGGCGACGGCCTCGGCGACGCGCTGCATGGAGCGCGTCATGGAGGGGGCGAGGGTGCGCACCTTCGCGGCGAGCGCGGCGGGAGCGGGCGGCGCGGGCGAGGCGGCGCCGGGGTGGGGGCGAGCGGGCGCGGGCGTGGCACGGCCCGGGGCGCGGTGCGAGGCGGCCGGGGCGGGGGTGGAGGCGGCGGCCGGGCGCGCGACGCGGCCGGGCCCGGCGGCGGGGCGGCTCAGCGCGGAGGCACCGTTGGCAAAATCCTTCACGTCCTTGGTCACGGGTGAAATTTACTTTCAGCAAGGCGCGGGGGTCAAGAACGAGGGCTGGAACGGATACCGGACGGGAGGGCCGAACGGTCCGGGAAGGGACGCCCGGCTGATCCGGCGATCGAGGCCCGGCCGGCCCGGGAAGGGCGCTCCGACCGGTCCGGCGGGGGCTTTCCCAGGGTTCTTCCAGGGATCTGTTCGAGGACGTCTACGGGTCGTCTCAGGGTTCGTCTACGGGACGCCTACGGGGCATTTCCGGTCCCGGCGCGCCTGCCGCACAATGGCCCCATGACCACTCCCGACTCCTCCGGCACGTCCGGGGCGGCCCCCGAGCCCGGCCCCCTGGAGCAGACGCTGCACGCCGCGCGCGCCCGGGTCCTCGCGGACCTCGGCGCGAGCGAGGTGAGCGACGCGCGCGTGGTCTCGCTCGTCGAGGAGGCGGTGACGCAGCGCCGCTGGTGGGTGGAGCAGTGGCCGGACGGCGCCGAGTTCGTCGCCGGACTCGTCGCGCAGGACGTGCAGGACGGCCTCCTGGAGCAGCACGGGCGCTGGCCGCTGTGCCCCGTCTGCACCGAGGACGAGCCGCACGCCCTCGCCGTCGAACCGGAGCTGGGCCCCGACCCGCACTGGGTCTGCGCGGAGGCGGGCGTCCTCGTCGCGCCGGTCGGGGCCCTCGACTCCGTCCCGGGCATCCGGTGACCGTCTACATCGACCCGCCGAACTGGCCGGGGCACGGCCGCATGTGGTCGCACCTCGTCAGCGACGACTCGTACGAGGAACTGCACCGTTTCGCGCGGGCGCTCGGCGTGCCCCGCCGCGCCTTCGACCGCGACCACTACGACCTCCCGGCGCAGCGGTACGCGGACGCCCTCGCGGCGGGAGCCCTCGGGATCGGCAGCAAGGAACTCGTGGCACGCCTCACGGCGGCGGGGCTGCGCCGCCGCAAGACGCGCGGCGAACGGGGGGAGGCGGGGCGGAACCCGTAGACCGGCGGACGGCCGGGCACGTCGCACCGGGCGACCCGGCCCCTACCCGCCCAGCAGCGCCAGCTCCGTCGCCAGGTTCTCGCGCGCCCGCTGCTCCCAGTGGCGGCTTCCGTAGAGGGTGCGGAAGAGGCGGGGCAGGGCGAGGAGGTGACGCAGGACCTCGGCGCGGCCCCGGCGGAACTGCTCCTCGGGGAGGAAGCCGTACTCGTCGCCGACGGCGGAGGCGTACGCCGCGTACTCCTCCGGCGTGCCCGCGAGCACCGCGAGGTCGGCGTCGCACAGCAGCTCGCCGTCCCCGTCGCCCGCCGCCGTCTCGTGGTCCGTGGTGAGCCGTACGAGGCGGGCCACCTCCGCGACGGGCCCGGACGCGAGCCCCGCCTCGCGCAGGGCGCGTTCGGCGAGCGTCGCGCTGCG
Organism: Streptomyces sp. Tu6071; assembly: GCF_000213055.1. Lineage (NCBI taxonomy): Bacteria > Bacillati > Actinomycetota > Actinomycetes > Kitasatosporales > Streptomycetaceae > Streptomyces > Streptomyces sp. Tu6071. The sequence goes on from NZ_CM001165.1 coordinate 4,335,182, forward strand.
CTCCTCGTTCTCGGAGCGGTCGGGCCGGTAGACCGCGTCGTGGAACCAGGCCGCGAGCCGCACCGTGTCCGGCTCGCGCACTGTCGCGGCCCACGCGCGTTCCGCCGCCGTGCCGTGCGCGGCGGCCCGCGCGGTCTCGGCGGTGAGCGTGTCGAGGTGCCGCAGCACGGCCCGCAGGTGGTCGAGCGTGTGGTACTTGCGCTGGGGCTCCGCCCAGCGGGCGAGGAGTTCGTCGGCGTACGGCTCCGGGGCGGGCCCGGGTGCCTCGCCCCGTACGCGCAGCAGCGTCACGGCGAAGGCGGCGCGCAGCTCCTCGTACGCCGCCGCACGCCCGGATTCCGCGAGGTCCCGCCCACCGTCCATGCGCCCATTCTCCCCCGCGCCGCCGCGCCCGCGTCCCCGCGCGCCACGGGGGCGGCCCCCGCCGGAGAGGCCCCGCGCGCCCGGACCCGCGACGCCCGCGCCCCGTTCCGCCGCCCGTACGCCCCGGGACGGTGCTGCCCCGGGCCCCGGCCGCCGCGTAGGCTGCCCTCCAGCGCGATTGGACTAGACCGCTTCTCCTCCCGGCGGGACGCCCGGGGGCCTCGCGACGGGGCGAGGTTCCGGAGGAGTGGCCGTTCCTGCCCTGACGCGCGCGACGGCGGGTCCGCGACGCGGCGGGCCCCGGCAGACGGGGGCCCCTGAAGGGTGCCCGGACACGGGACGGACGGGAAGAGGGGCCATGACCATGCCCGAAGGCACAGCCGCACTCCTGGAGGTGATCGCCCTGGACGCGGCGGACGCCAGAGCCGCGCGGGACGGCGGTGCCGACCGCCTGGAACTCGTCAGCGACATGGCGGCCGACGGGCTCACGCCCACCGTCGAGACCTTCCGCGAGATCCGTGCCGCCGTCGCCCTCCCGCTGCGCGTCATGCTGCGCCTGAGCGACGGCTTCGCGGCGGGCGGCACGAGCGGCGTGACCGCGCTCGTGGACCGCGCCACACGGTTGCGGGCGGCGGGCGCGCGGGAGTTCGTGCTCGGCTTCCTCGACCCCGAGGGCGACCCCGACCTCGACACGCTGAAGCGCCTCGCCGACGTCCTCGACGGCTGCGCCTGGACCTTCCACCGCGCCGTGGACCGCAGCCGCGACCGCGAGGCGCTGCGCGCCCAGCTCGACGGACTGCCCGGCCTCGACACCTACCTGACGGCCGGTGCGGCGGGCGGCGTCGACGAGGGGCTGACCGTGCTGTGCGAGGAGGCCGCGCGCGAGGGCGGCCCCGGCTACACGCAGCGCCTTCTCGTGGGCGGCGGCCTGCGCCTCGACCACCTCCCCGCCCTGCGCGCCGCCGGCATCTCCGCCTTCCACATCGGCGGCGCGGCCCGCCCCGCGGGCTGGGACGGGCCGGTCGACGCGGCTGCGGTGGAACGCTGGCGCGAGGCGCTGGGCTGAGGGGGAGGGGCGGGTCGAGCGAGGGCGGGGCCGGGGTGCGGGGCCGTACGGGGCCGGTGGCGAGCTCGTACGTGGGGGCGCCGCCCTGGCCCGTAAGCAGTCCGGCCCGTAAGCAGTCCGGCCCGTAAGCAGTCCGGCCCGTACGGGAACGGCGCCCCGCCAGCCGTACGGCGACAGCGCCCCGTCCCCCGTACGGGCTCGCTGCGCTAGGCCGCGGCCAGGGCCGTCGGCAGTTCCTCCGCGTGGAGCACGGTGAGGCCCGAGACCGCGCGGGTGAGTGCCACGTACAGGCGGCGCAGCCCGGTCGGTTCGTCGGCCTCGCCCGCGACGACGGCGGCCGGTTCGTCGAGCACGACGTAGTCGTACTCCAGGCCCTTGGCGAGCGAGGCGGGGACGAGGGTCAGGCGCGATTCGCGCGTGGTCTCGGTGCCGGGTTCCAGGTGCGCGAGCCCGGCCTCGGCCAGCGCCGCCGCGAGCGCGGGGACGCGCGCGTCGGCGGCGATGAGCCCGATCGAGCCCTCGTGGCCGAGCGCCTCGCGGCAGGCGGCGAGAACGGCGGCGTCGCGCGCGTCCTCGGCGACGTGCCGGACGAGGAGCGAACCGGGCGACTCGCGCACCGAGCGGACCTCGGCGAGATCGGGCGCGATCGCGGGCAGCAGCTTCGACGCGTAGGCGATGACCTCGCGCGGCACGCGGAAACCGGCGGTCAGCTCCTCGATGTGCGCCTCCTCCTTGCCGAGGTGGCGCAGCGCCTCCGCCCAGGTGCGCGTCGCCCACGGCGTCGTGCCCTGGGCGAGGTCGCCGAGGACCGTCGCCGAGCCCGTGCTGCACCTGCGGCCCACCGCCCGGTACTGCATGGGGGAGAGGTCCTGCGCCTCGTCGAGCACGACGTGGCCGAGGGAGTGGGTGCGCTCGACGAGGTCGCGGGCCTCGTCGACGAGGACGGCGTCGGCCGCCGACCACTTCGCGCTCTTCACGGAGCGGGCCGGTTTCGGCCACAGGATCGCTGTCTGCTCCTCGGCGTCGAGCAGCCCTTCGGCGTGCTCCGCGAGGAACTCCGGGTCGCTCAGCAGCCGCAGGACGAGCTTCGCGGGCTCGACTTTCGGCCACACGGCGTTGACCGTCGCCTTGACGGCGGCATTGCGCGCGACGGTGGCCTGCACCCGGTCGTCGGGCGCCTCCCCGGCCCGCTCCATCTGGACGAGGACGGCGTGCGCGAGGCGCTGCGGCAGCGCTTCGCGAGCCGCCCCGTACCGCATGTCGCGGTCGAGCAGCTCGCGCACCAGCTCCTCCACCTCGTACACCGCGAGGCGCCAGCGCCGCGAGCCGCGCACCACGACCACGCCCTCCGTGGGCATCGACACGTGCGCGCGCAGCGCCCGCCGCAGCACCTCGGCCATGCGCGCGTCGCCCTTCACGGTCGCGGCCCGCGCGTCGTCCTCGCCTCGCACCTCGACTCCCGGCACGGCGACGAGATCGGCCACGGTCGCCTGCCGCACCTCCATCTCGCCGAGCGCCGGCAGCACCTGCTCGATGTAGCTCAGGAACGACCGGTTCGGGCCGATCACGAGCGTTCCGGTGCGGGCGAGCCGGTCGCGATGGGCGTAGAGGAGGAACGCGACACGGTGCAGACCGACCGCTGTCTTCCCGGTGCCGGGACCGCCCTGCACGCAGACGGTGCCGCTGAGGTCGCTACGGACGATGCCGTCCTGCTCGGGCTGGATCGTCGCGACGATGTCGCGCATCGGACCCACGCGCGGGCGCTCGATCTCGCGTTGCAGGAGCTTGCTCGTCCCCGGATCGCTCTGCTCGGAACCGGGCCCGGAGAGCACCTCGTCCTCGTACGCGGTCAGCTCGCCGCCGGTGTAGCCGAAGCGCCGCCGCCGCCCGACGTCCATCGGCCGCTGCCGCGACGCCTGGTAGTACGCGGTCGACACGGGCGCGCGCCAGTCGATGACGAGCGGATCGCCGTCCGCGTCGTGCACGTGCCGCCGCCCGATGTAGAAGCGCTCGCCCTCAGCGCCCTCGGCGTCCTTGAGCCCCGGGGGGCGGGTGAAGTCGAGCCGCCCGAAGAAGAGCGGCGTGTCGGCGAGGTCCGCGAGCGCCTTGACGCGCTCCTCGATCTGCGCCTGGAGCACGGCGGCGTTGACCCAGTTCGCGGTCACGTCGCGGATGTCGAGGTTCTCCGTCTCCTCGCGCATCACGCGCAGCGCGGCCCGGGAGACGGAGAGGTGCGCGCGCTCGCGGGCAAGGGGGTCGCCGCCGGTATCGGGCGGGGGACCGGCGGGCACGGTGCCGGGCGGCGGGTCCGTGGGCGTGCCGCCGGATGGGGGGTCGGCGGGTGCGGTGGACGGTGACGACGCGGACGGGTGACTCACGGTACGGCCTCCTGCCGGAAGGGCGCGCGCGGCCGTGCGCCACCTCCCGCGGGCACGGCGCGCGTGGGCGCGACGTGCGCGCGCAGGGCGGAAGGCGGTGGCGCCGCGCGAACGGCGAACGAACGAGACGAACGGCCCGGCCGCCGGGAACCGGCCAGGGGCCGGGGCGGTCGCGGTCGCCGAGTTGCCGCCGGTTTCCGTCCGGCAGGCGGCACTCCACGGGAGGGAGGCGACAGACGCGCGATTGTAGGGGAGAGGGCGGTGGGAGCCCAAATGGGGGCGCGGGCTGGGCGACGGGGCGCGACGGGCCAGGCGTACTCAGGGCTCTCCCGGTGGCCCGGCTGAGGAAGGCGAGAGGGGCCGAGGCGGCGGAGGGGGATGCGCGCGCGAACGGGGCCGCCACGCATCCCGCCGGAGCCCGGCCCCGCCGCCCCGCCGCCGGGGCCCCGCCACCGGAGCGGCGTGGCCGGGCGGTCGTCCGGGGGCCGCCCGGCCGGACGCCCGTCGGCTCAGCTCTCCTTCGACAGCTCGTCCGCGTCCACGATGCGGTACGCGTAGCCCTGTTCGGCGAGGAAGCGCTGCCGGTGCGCGGCGAAGTCCTGGTCGATCGTGTCGCGCGCGACGACCGAGTAGAAGCGCGCCTCGTGCCCGTCCGCCTTCGGCCGCAGCACCCGGCCGAGCCGCTGCGCCTCCTCCTGCCGCGAGCCGAAGGTGCCGGAGACCTGGATGGCCACCGTCGCCTCGGGCAGGTCGATGGAGAAGTTGGCCACCTTGGACACGACGAGGACGGAGATCTCGCCCTCGCGGAAGGCGTTGAAGAGCTTCTCGCGCTGCGCGTTGCTCGTCTCGCCCTTGATCACGGGGGCGTCCAGCTCGGCGCCCAGCTCGTCGAGCTGGTCGATGTACTGGCCGATCACCAGGGTCTGCTCCCCCTGGTGCTGCTTGACCAGCTCCCGCGTCACGCGCTGCTTGCTCGGCGTCGTGGCACAGAAGCGGTACTTCTCCTCGGTCTCGGCCGTCGCGTAGGCGAGGCGTTCCGACTCGGTGAGATTGACCCGTACCTCGACGCAGTCCGCCGGGGCGATGTAGCCCTGCGCCTCGATCTCCTTCCACGGCGCGTCGAACCGCTTGGGCCCGATGAGCGAGAAGACGTCCGACTCGCGGCCGTCCTCACGCACCAGCGTCGCCGTGAGCCCGAGCCGCCGCCGGGCCTGGAGGTCCGCGGTGAACTTGAAGACGGGCGCGGGCAGCAGGTGCACCTCGTCGTAGACGATGAGGCCCCAGTCCCGCGAGTCGAAGAGCTCGAGGTGCGGGTAGACACCCTTCCGCTTCGTCGTCAGCACCTGGTACGTGGCGATGGTGACGGGCCGGATCTCCTTCTTCGTCCCGCTGTACTCGCCGATCTCGTCCTCGGTGAGCGAGGTGCGCTTGACCAGCTCGTGCTTCCACTGCCGGGCGGACACGGTGTTCGTGACGAGGATCAGTGTCGTGGCCTTCGCCTCGGCCATCGCGCCCGCGCCGACGAGCGTCTTGCCCGCCCCGCAGGGCAGGACGACGACGCCGGAGCCGCCGTGCCAGAAGTTGTCCACGGCCTGCTTCTGGTAGGGGCGCAGGGACCAGCCGTCCTCCGCGAGGTCGATGGCGTGTGCCTCCCCGTCGACGTAACCGGCGAGGTCCTCGGCGGGCCAGCCGAGCTTCAGCAGGGTCTGCTTGATCTGCCCGCGCTCGGAGGGGTGCACGGCGACGGTGTCCGCGTCGATGCGCTGCCCCACCAGCGGCTGGACCCGCTTGGAGCGCAGCACCTCTTCGAGGACGGGGCGGTCGGTGCTGCTCAGCACCAGGCCGTGGGTGGGGTGCTTGTGGAGGCTGAGCCGGCCGTAGCGGGCCATCGTCTCGGCGATGTCCACGAGGAGCGCGTGGGGGACGGGGTAGCGGGAGTACTCGACGAGCGCGTCCACGACCTGTTCGGCGTCGTGACCGGCGGCGCGGGCGTTCCACAGGCCGAGGGGGGTGATCCGGTAGGTGTGGATGTGTTCCGGGGCGCGTTCGAGTTCGGCGAAGGGGGCGATGACCCGGCGGCACGCGTCCGCGCGCTCATGGTCGACTTCGAGCAGCAGAGTCTTGTCGCTCTGCACGATCAGGCAGGACACGCATACCTCCGTGGGCGGGATCGTCCCTCCGTGGGCGGGGATCGTCCGATGACTTGGCCGGGCGTCCGGCGCGCGACGAGTGCCGCACCGCGCTCGGCGCCGCCGCAGGCCGGTCGCGGGCCCCCTTCGGGGCCCTGTCCCTGCCGTGGCCGCGTCTGCGCGCGAAACAAGGAAGTCTACCTCCGCACGCTTCCCGCCCGCCGGGCCTCGGGGCGCGGAGGTGGGCGGGATCACGCGGCGTGGTCACTGGGCGGTGCCGGCGAGGAGCCAGCGCACAGTGCGCACCTCCAGAAGGACGCGGGCGCCCGCGCCGGGGCGCGATGCGGAGACGTCCCATCCGTACTTCTCGCGGAAGGCCGCGACGATCTCCGGCGGGAACGGTGTCGTGAGGACGCGTGTCGTGCCCTCGGCGACGAGGGGGTGGTCGCCGTCCTCCAGAGCGAGGGACACCGTGGGCGACCTCCGTATGTTGCGGATCTTGACCGCTCGCTCGTCGCTGCCGATCCACCAGCGGCCGAGGTGGTGGACGAACCACACGGGAGTCACGTGCGGGGTGCCGTTGGCGCGCGAGGTGCACAGCCACACGTTGCGTTCACGGGCGAGCCGGGTCGCGGCCTCCGAGTCCGGCGCCGGGGAGGCGTGCGGTGCCGGCGAGGGGTGCGGGGCGCCGAAGGGCTGGGATGCCTCCGGATGCGGTGGGCAGGGCTCCGACACGGCGGACGCCTGTGCGCCCGGCAGCGTCGGGTCCGGCTCCGGCGGGCCTGCCAGCGTTGCGCCCGGCCGCGGTGGACCGGGCCGCGGTACCGCCTCGGTGCTCTGCTGTGGGAGGCCGTCGGCGGCGTCTGCGGCGGGATGTCTTCCGGGTGTGTCCTGGTGGGCGTTCACCGACTCATCCCAGCACTCCTGTCCCTTCCCGCACATCGGTCGCGGGGCGGGGACGCTCCTCGGCCCGGGGACGGAGCGGCGGCCGGGCGTGCGGGGGCAACGGCCGTGTGTGGGAGAGGCGTTGGGGTAAGCGGCCGGTATGACGAGGGCTGGGCGGGACGAGCGGGCGAAGCCGGACGCGGGGTCCGGGGCGGCGGAACGGCACGGGCGGTGGCAGGCGTGGGCGCGGCGTGGGCGCTTCCGTCCGGCCTCCGTGGCGCCCCGGGCGGAGCCTGCCGTCGGTGCGGCTGCGGACGGTGCCGGGGACGGCGCTGTGGTGGTGCGCAGGTCCTGGGGCCGGGCACTGCTGCTCGGACTGACGATGGTGGTGGCGTTCCTGCTGCTCGTGGCGTTCTCGGCGGTGCTCGCGAAGCTGACGCTCACCCCCTCGCCCGCCTCGGACGGCCTCGCGGGCTCGAACCTGCATCCGGGGCACTCGCTGCGGCAGTACGCGGAGGAGTACACGTTCCTCGCGGCCTGCAAGCAGGTCGGCGGGAACCTGCTGCTCGGTGCCCCCTTCGGGGTCCTGCTGCCGCTCCTCGTACCGCGCAGGATGCGCCTGGTGCGGGTGTTCGTCGTGACCCTGCTCGTCATGTCGCTCGTCGAGCTGGCGCAGGGGGCGGTGATCGAGGGCCGGGCCTTCGACGTGGACGACGTCATCCTGAACACGGCGGGGGCGCTGCTCGGGTACGCGTTCCTCGGCCGCCGCCTGTCCCGCTCGCTGCGTCGCCGCACGGACCCCCGCCCGTCCCGCGTCCGCCGCATCCGGAAGCGGACCGGCCCGCGACCGGAGACCGCCCCACGGCCGGAGACCGTCCCGGGGCCCCAGGCCCCGGCGAAGCCTGCGGCGGGTCCTGCCGTCCCGGGGCGGCTCGCCCGCCTGCGCGCGTCGACGGCCCGCGTCCTGCCCACCCGCCGCGGCGCAGAGGCGGAGCCGAAGCCGAAGACGGGACTCTCCGGCCCCGCGGCCTGAGAGGACCGCGAGCGACGAAGGACCCGCGAGGAGCGGGAGACCCACGCGGTCGGCGCTCACCTGTGGGCACCGGTTCCGCGCCACGGCCCGGGCGGTGCCGGTGCGGGTGTCGCCGCCCGTCGTCAGCCGCCCCCGCCCTGCCCCGAGGCCGGTGTCGGTTCGCCCTCCGCCGGGGCGGGGAGTTCGGCGACGCCGGTGACGCGGTGCAGCGGGTAGGTGCGGAGTTCCTCGGCGGTGTGGTCGTAGGCGGTGACGAAGCCGCCCTCGACCCGGACCGGGGCGATGAGACGGCGGTCGGCGGCGCCTTCCGCGTCGATGTAGCCGATCCAGACGGACTCGCCCGTGAGGACGGCGTTCTGGAGGGTGACGAGGGTTTCGGAGGCGGAGCTGCGGGGCGGTTCGGAGGGCGTGACGAGCCCGGCCGGGGGCGCCGGCGGAGGGGTGGTCACCGCCGTGTCACCGGCCCGGATGGCCCGTACGGCCGCCGCGAGCATCGTCTGCCCCGGGCGTGCGCCGCCCTCGCCGACCGGCTCCGGGGCGCGGCGCGGCGGAGTGCGGTGCCGCGCGCTGGAGCGTACGAGGACGTCCCCGCCCGGTCCTTCGGCGGCCGGGGCGAAACCGAGGCCGCGCAGACCGTCGAGGAGCACGGCGGGTTCCGAGGGCGAGGCGGCGACGGTCGGCGCGAGGCGGCGCAGCCGCAGCGTCTCCGAGCGCCGGTCGGCGAGGATCTCGTCGAGCACGGTGGCCTCTTCGCACCGTACGTACGAGGAGGCGGCGCCGACGCGGAGATGACCGTGGCGGCGGGCGACGTCGTCGACGAGGTACGCGAGGGGCTGCGGGACGGGGGTGAGGGAGTGGGTGGTGAGGAACTCGTGGATCGCCTCGGCGGAGTAGCCCGCGTCGAGGGAACGGCGCACGGAGCCGGGCGTGAAGCGGTAGACGGTCGCGCCGCCCTTGGACTCGACGTCGGCGAGGAGGGCGAGGCGTTCGGCGAGGGGGCGCTGGAGCGGACCCGGTGCGACGGCCGTCAGGTCGGCCTGGAGGAGTACGTGGTCCAGCGGCGGGGGCAGCAGTTCGGCGAGCATGTCGACGAGCGCCGTGTCCTGCCCGGCCAGGAGCGCGCGCCCCTGCCGGGTCAGGGCCCCGCGCCCGGTGACGCCGAGGAGTTCGGCCTCGTCGAGCGTCCAGCCCGCGATTCGGGTCCGCAGGTCGTTCTCGTGCGCGGCGCCGCGCAGCGGGCGCTCCCAGCGCAGCCGGGCGAGTAGCGAGTCCGGCTCGGGCACGCTGCCCGGGGAGAGTTCCGCGAGGAGCGCGAGGACGCGGTGGCGGACCTCGGGCGCCGCGGTGCGGTCGAGGTGCGGGCCGAGCGCGGAGAGCGTGCGGTCCTTGCTGTCGCTGCCGCCGACGAGCCCCGAGGTGCGGGTCGCGCCGAGCCACGCGGTGGCGAGCACGGCCCAGCGGCGGGCGGGCGGCAGATCGAGCCACTCGTCGAAGTACGGGGTCGGCGCGTAGTGCTCGTCGGCCTCGCCGTCGGCGGCGACGAGCCCTGCCGCGTAGGCGAGTTCGAGCCAGAAGGCGGCGATGTCCTCGGAGGTCTCCAGGTATCCGGCGGTGCGCTTGAGGTCGCGCTGGCTCAGGCCGCCCGCGCGGAGCACGGCCGGGCCGACGTCCTTCGTCCGCGACCACGACTGGCGCGGCGAGCCCCACTCCTTGAGCAGGTCCTCGAGCGTCTGGAGCGCGGTGTACGCCTGCCCGGCCGCCGCCGCGTCCGCCTCGCGTTCCTCGCGCACGGCGCGGACGGCGATCGCCGGCGGCTCGGGCTCGACGGCGCGGTGGGCGCGCCCGCCGCGCAGGTGCAGGGCGACCTCGCGCGGCAGGACGACGGTCCCCGGCGCGGTCGGCACGAGCAGGCCGTGGTCCAGGAGCCAGCGCAGGTGCGTCGCCGGATGCGCGGTGACCTGCCCGTACGGCGGCCCCCACACGAGGCGGCCGAGCACCTCGACGGCGTCGGCGGGGGCCTCGTCGAGGAGCGCGCCGAGCCGCGCGGGGTCGGTGAAGAGCGCGGTGAGCGCCTGGACGGCGGTCACCGAGTCGTGCGTCGAGCCCAGTCCGGCCTCGGTCAGGATGACCTGGAGCCGCCCCGGGGACATCCCGGCGGTGGCCTCGGCGAGGCTCGGGCCGAGGCCGGTGGGGGAGGGGTGGGCCGCGCTCGGGGCGAGGAGTTCCCGCGCGGTGCGGACGAGGCGCAGCCGCTCGTCCGGGCCCCAGACGAGGGCGCGTTCGCGCAGCAGGGCCAGCGTCCGCGGCAGGGTCTCCACGGTGACGGGGTCGCCCTCGTCGCCGGTCAGGAGACCTTCGAGCAGGCTGTAGGGGGCGGGATCGGGGGCGACGGCGAGTGCCTCGGCCGTCTGGAGGGCGAAACGGTCGAGCCGTTCCAGCGCGCGCAGTACGGAGGCACGGGTTGCGGCACGGGTCGCGAGCTGTGTCAGGTCGACAGGTACCGGGTTGAGCAGATCGGGCCGCGCGCGCAGCAGCGCGACGAGCGAGGCGTCGTCACGTACCCGCAGGGCTTCGGCGAGCGAACGCGGTCCCGGCCGCGTGGCCGGTCCGTCCTCGGTTGGTGCAGGGCTGCTCATCCCGCCCACGGTAGCGGGTGCGAGGGGCGGCGGGTGGGTGCGAGACGGCTCGGGTGTCGTGGACCCGTCCCGCGACGGGGCTCCGGACGGCTTCGGGACGGGGCGTTTCCGCGCCTGGCCCGGGTGGCCTCCCGCCCGCGCGGGCCGGGCCGCCGCCCGTACGGGGGACGCGCCCCGGCGCCGGTGACGCGCGTTCCCGTCAACGCGTCACGCGCCCGTCACCTGCGCCGGAGGCGCCCCCGTATCCCCGTGCGAGGGGGTGATCCGGGCCCGATACCCCCTTCGGCCGGGCCGAGTTCGGTACCGTCGTCGCAGCAGGATGCGCGAGGGCTGTCGGACGTGGTGGAGGGGCAGCGGTGGGGATCGAGACTGATCAGCTCGTCTTCGACTACCTGAGCCGGGTCGGGGATCTGGCGCAGCAACAGCAGTTGCCGGCCGGGGAGCGGATGCGGCTCGTGGCGGGCCTGCGCGGGGAGATCGACCGCAGCAGGGCCAGGCCGACGACTCCGGACTCGCCCGCCGCCGTGCGCCGTATCCTCTCGCGGCTCGGCAGCCCGGAGGACGTCGTGGCGGGCGCGGGCACGACAGGTGCCGGGGCCGCGCCGCGATCCGACGAGTCCGCCTACAGCCCGGACCCTCCCGCGCCTCGCCCGTCCCGCTTCCGGGGCTTCTCGAAGGACAGCGCCTCGCAGGGCGCCGGGACCCCGGCGGACGGCGGCCCCGACCCGGCCGCGCCCGGCGTGCCGCGCCCGCGCACGGCGTGGACCGGCGGCCTGGAGGACTACGACGACGGTGGATCGGCGAAGAGCCGTGCGGGGAGCGGCGCCGAGTGGTGGCGCACCGAGGCGGGCGGCCCGGAGCCGCACGGCTTCTTCGGCGGCGGCGATCAGGTCGCCGGGTTCGTCGGCGGTATCGAGGCGCCCGAGATGCTCGGCCTGCGGCCCCGGGTCCCCACGCAGCGACCGGGGGACGCGGAGGAGAAGGCGCAGCCCGAGGTGGTGGTCGTGGAGGAGCCCGCCGGGAAGGCCCGGCGGCGCCTGCGGGTGCCGCGTCCCGGCACGTTCAGCAATCCGCTGCTGCTCCTGGCGGCAGCCGCGCTCGTGGTCGGCGCGGTCCTCGGCTCCTGGCTGCCGCTCGCGGCCGGCTGGCTTCTCGCCTGGGCCTCGCGCCGGCTCAGCACGAACGAGTCGAAGGTCGCCGTGATCGGCATCCCCGCGCTCTCGCTGGCCGCCGGTGCGGTCTGGCTGTGGGGACGCGGCGAGGGCCGCTGGGGGGCGCCGCTCGCGCGGGGCGAGTGGAACGCGGCGATCGCCGACACCTGGCCGTCTGTCGTGCGTATCGCGGCGATCTCCTCCGCGCTCTTCCTCGTCTGGCGCTCGCAGCGCACGGCGAAGGCGAAGGGCTGACGAAGAGCCGAGGCGGGATCGCGGGCGCCGTACCGGCGTGTACGGCTGGTGCGCCGCGGCGATGAGCCCTGCCCCCTCACGCCCCGGCCCTCATTCCCGCCGCAGGTCCACCCACGGAATCGTGCTCCCCGGCAGCACGTACCGGTCGATCTCGGTGAAGCGGTGGGCGCGCGCGAACCGCAGCCCGTCCTCGTTCGAGGCGAGGACGCACGTCTCGACGGCCGTGGCGCCGAGCGCGTGGGCCCGGCGCAGGGCGTGCGCGTACAGCTCCGTGCCGTACCCGCGTCGGCGGTGGGCCGGCAGGACGCGCGCGATGACCGTGGCGACGCCGTCCTTCGGCGGGCGCACCGTCGTGGAGCCGACGAGGACGCCTCCGGCGCGGGCGAGGTCCAGGTGGTTCCGTCCCGCCCGCTCCCGTACCTCCGCGAGGCTCAGGGGCTGGACGGGGATGACCGCGTTGTGGACGTGGCGCCAGTCACCGAGGGCGTCGTCACCGTGCGGCTGCTCGATGTGCAGGCCGGGGGGGCTGTTCATCGGTCCATCAGATCATGTGCCTCCGCGCGCCCGCGCCTTCCGCCCCTGCCGCTCAAAGCCTGCTGACCGCGCCGCACTTATCGGAATCCGACAGGGTGCCCACGTCCTCGCCGCGGTCGTACGGGTCCTTCTCGGGGCCGGTCGCCTCGATGTCCTTCCCGGCGGCCCGGTCGGAGTCGAACGTGGGCGCGTAGAGCGGCTTCGCCTTGTCGCAACCGCCGTTCGCCGAGACCGACGTGAACGACACGAGCGAGAACGTGCCCGGTTCGGTGATGATCCTGCTCGGGTCGTCCCAGTTCACGACGAGTTCGCGGCGCACGATCGTGCGGGTCACCTCGCCGCCCCCGGCCCGCTCCAGCGCGTACACGAACGTCACGTCGCTCGTGACCTGGACGGCGCCGTTCTTCCCCGCGCGGTAGTCGAGCCGGCCGCGCGTCTTGATCACCTTCGTCGCGGGCTGGACGAGGGTGGTGTCGAAGCGGCTGAAGAGGTGCAGCGGGTTCTGCTCGCGGGTGGGCGCGCTGAAGGCGGTCTCCAGGAACTCCCGCATGTCCTTCTGGTGCGGGTTGATCAGGGCGATCGCCTCGCGGGGTCGCTCGCCGCGCAGCACGGCGGGGTCCAGGTTCGACGCGGCGAGGAAGTCGACCGTGTCGGCGAGCGCGTCGGCGACCTGTGCCTTGCTCATCCAGCCCGTGGCGCGCGCGCCGGGCACGGTGATGCCGTCGCGGCCGTCCGCCCAGCGCGCCGCCGGGGAGCCGCGGAAGGGATGGGCACCGGTCGGGCCCTTGGCGAGCGGCGTCGCCGGGGCGTTCTCGGGGCGGGCCGTCTCGGCCGGGAGCGCGGAGGTGTCCTCGGTGCCGAACCAGGCCGCGACCCTGCCCGGCCCCACCGCGACCACGAGCACGGCCGCGAGGGCGAGCAGCCCCACCACGTACCACCAGCCCTGACCGCCCCGGCGACGCCGCGCCTCGTGGCTCCCCCAGACGTCGGGAGACGCCTTCTTCCTCCCCATGCCCCCGCCCTCTCTGCCATGGCCCCCCGGGGGCCGCGAGCTGTCGTCGATCATGGCACCCGCCACTGACAACGGTCTCTGCGGCCGTCCGCCGGGCGGGGGGAGGCGCTGGACGGGCGGCGTGCCCGTACCGCCTGAGAGACTGGGACCATGCCCCAGGACATAGCCCCCAGTGACCTTGCGACCAGCCAGGACCTCGCAGCGGACGCCTCCGCCGTGCCGCTCTCCGAGACCACCGACGGCGGTCCGGTCGTCGGGTTCGACCTCGACATGACGCTCGTCGACTCGCGGCGCGGGATCGGCGCGGTCTACCGGGCGCTCGCGGCGGAGACCGGCGCGGACATCGACGTGGACCTCGTGACGAGCCGGCTCGGGCCGCCGCTGGAGCACGAGATGGCGAACTGGTTCCCGCCGGAGCAGGTCGTCGCCATGAGCGACCGCTACCGCGCGCTCTATCCCGAGCACGCGATCGCCGACACGACGGCGATGCCGGGCGCGCGCGAGGCGATCGCGGCGGTACGGGCCGCGGGCGGGCGCGTACTCGTCGTCACCGCGAAGAACCGCGCGCACGCCGCGCTGCACCTCAGCCACCTCGGCCTGGAGCCCGACCTGCTGATCGGCGGGCTGTGGGCGGAGGCGAAGGGGACGGCGCTGCGCGCGCAGGGCGCCTCGGTGTACGTGGGGGACCACATCGGGGACGTGCGCGGGGCCCGTACGGCGGACGCGGTGTCGGTCGCGGTGGCGACGGGGCCGTGCGACGAGGAGGAACTGCGGGCGGCGGGGGCGGACGTGGTCCTCGGGACGCTCGACGCGTTCGCGGGGTGGCTGGGGGAGTACGTGGGCGGGGCGGGTGAGGGCGTTGCGGGCGGTACGGGTGCCGCGGACCGTGCGGGCGGCGCTGCGGTGTGATCGTCGGCTGAGCGCCTGTGGACAACTCGCGTGTCACCGGCACGCGTCTCACTCGGAGGAGTGAGGCGTTGTGCGGGTTTCCCTCCCCACCCCGCCCTACACCCCCGCCGCCTTCCTCCCCGCCATGATCCCCCGCACCACTCCCGCCCCCGCGAGCAGCAGTCCCACCCCCATCAACATGCACACCGCGTACGCGACCGTCGGGAAGGGGTCGGTGTGCAGGAAGAGGGGCGCGAGGGTGACGAGGGTCGCGACGGCGCCGATGGCGAAGACGATTCCGCCGGCGACGACCAGGCGGTCGCCGGGGCCGGGCTCCTGGGCAGGGGTTTTGTCAGGCACCGCACCAGGGTAGTTCCAAGGCCCGGGGAAGAACCCGGGACGTCTCGCCGGGCGGCCCGCCCGAGGGGGCGTCCGACGATCGCGCGCGCCCCGGGGCACTGCCCGGCGCAGTACCCGGCGGACCGCACGGAATCGCCGGACACCCCCTAGCCTGGACGGCGGCGGGTCCCGATGGCCCGCTGCTGTGCTCTCCAGGCCACGCAGAGCCGCTGACGGGCCCTCGGGCCGTGCCGGCGGGCCGTCGTGGTGCCCGGGGTCCGCCCCGCGCACCACCTGCGGCTCCCGCCGGTCCCTGTCCGGGGCGCGCGGGGTCACGGTGGCGGGCGAGGGCGGAGACAGGGGCGGCTCCCGCTGTGGTGGGCCGCCGTGGACGAGCGAGGACGAGGACGAGCAGGTGCCTACCGGCAAGGTCAAGTGGTTCAACAGCGAGAAGGGCTTCGGCTTCCTCTCCCGCGACGACGGCGGTGACGTCTTCGTCCATTCCTCGGCGTTGCCACAGGACGTGGAGACGCTCAAGCCGGGCCAGCGCGTCGAGTTCGGTGTCGTGGCGGGCCAGCGGGGCGATCAGGCGCTCACGGTGACGGTCCTCGACCCGACCCCCTCCGTCGCGGCGGCCCAGCGCCGCAAACCCGATGAGCTGGCCTCGATCGTCCAGGACCTGACGACCCTCCTGGAAGGCGTCGCCCAGCAGCTCGAACGGGGCCGCTACCCCGACCGCGCGAGCGGCGCCAAGACCGCCAACCTCCTCCGAGCGGTCGCCGACCAGCTCGACGTCTGACCGGGTCCCTCGCGGAGGCGGTACGGCACCGGGGCGCCCCCCTACACGTGCCGCCTCGGCGGGCCCGCTGCAGGACAGCGGGCAGGCTCGGCGCCCCGCCCCGGAACAGCGGGCCCAACACCCTGCCCCCGCGCGGCAAGCTCAGCACCCCGCTCCAGGCCCGGCGCCCACCCCGCGAGCGCGGAACGGCACGCACCGCACAGACCCGCGCCCCCGGACCGCCGACCGCCTCGCCCTCACCCGAAGCGGGCCGACCGCCCCGTCCGTCACCCGAAGCCGGCCAACCGCCCCTCCTTCACCGAGGTCCCCCCGAGGTCCCCCAAGTCACCCGAAGTCCAGCGACTCCCCCGCCACCCCCGGCACCAGCCCCTGTTCCGCCGCGCGCCCGAGCAGTCCCCGTACCGCTCCGTACCCGTCCTCGCCCAAGTCCTCCGTGAACTCGTTGACGTAGAGCCCGATGTGCTGCTCCGCCACCGCCGGGTCCATCTCCTGCGCGTGCGCGGCGACGTACGGGCGGGACGCCTCCGGGTCGGCCCAGGCCATGCGGACCGAGGTGCGGATCGTGTCGGCCAGTGCGCGCAGGCGCTCGGTGCCGAGGGAGCGCTTCGCGACGATCGCGCCGAGCGGGATCGGCAGGCCCGTCGTGGACTCCCAGTGCTCGCCCATGTCGGCGGCCTTGTGGAGCCCGTAGTTCTGGTACGTGAAGCGGGCCTCGTGGATCACGAGCCCGGCGTCGACGCGGCCGTCCCGCACCGCCGGCATGATCTGGTCGAAGGGCAGGACGACGATCTCGCCGACCCCGCCGGGCACCGTGTCCGCCGCCCACAGCCGGAAGAGCAGGTACGCCGTCGAGCGCTCGCTCGGCACCGCGACCTTCGCGCCGCTCAGGTCCTGCCCCGCCTCGCGCGTCAGCACGAGCGGCCCGCAGCCGCGACCGAGGGCCCCGCCGCAGGGCAGCAGCGTGTACTCGTCGAGGATCCACGGCAGCACCGCGTACGAGACCTTCAGGACCTCCGGCGAGGCGTCTCCGCCGCGCTCCGCGATCCCGTTCGTGATGTCGATGTCCGCGAACGTCACCTCGGGCGCGGCGGCGCCGGGCACCCGGCCGTGCGCCCACGCGTCGAAGACGAAGGTGTCGTTGGGGCACGGCGAGAACGCGATGCGCAGCGTCTCCGGCAGTCCACCGCCCGGCGCCGTCCCGTCCGCGCCCGTGCCCGTCTCCGTCACCGTCATCCCGCCGCCTCCTGCTCGTCCGCCCCCGTCACGTACCCCTTCATGGTGCACCCACCGGGCGGCGCGCGAGGCGGCGGGCGTCCCTCATACGTACCGCCGTGCCTCCTGGAGCACCGGCGCCAGCGCCGCGAAGGCCGAGGTCAGGACCGCGAGCGCCTCCGGGATGCGCCACGCCTCGCGGTCGCGCGGGCCGACCGGGTTCGAGACCGCGCGCAGTTCGAGCGCCGGGATGCCGTACCCGTACGCGGCCTCGGCGACCGCGAAGCCCTCCATGCCCTCGCTCGCCGCGCGCGGGCGCAGTCCCCGCAGTTCCGCCGCGCGCTCCGCCGTCCCGGTCACGGTCGAGACGGTCAGCGCCTCGCCCACCACGACGGGCGGCAGTTCGGGCGCGCCCTCGGCGTCCGCCGCGTCGTCCGGGCTCAGCGCGCGCGTCACGTCGCGGAGCAGCGCCGCGGGCGGCAGGTGCACGGCGCGCCCGAAGCCGAGGTCCGTGACGGGCACGAAGCCCTCCGCCGTCTGCGCCCCGAGGTCGGCCGCGACCATCGCCTCGGCGACCACGAGCGTCCCGAGCGGCGCGAGCGGAGCGAAACCGCCGCCGATGCCCGCCGACAGCACGAGGTCGTAGGGGCGCTCGTCGAGCGCCGCCACCGCGAGTGCCGCCGCCGTGCCCGCCGCGGCTGCCGCGGGGCCCGCGCCCGTCGCGAGGAGGTGCACGGCCTGCGCCGCGCCCGGTGCCTCGGCGCCGCGCTCGGGGAGCGGCGGCGCGACGGGCAGCGGGCCCGCGAGCAGCGGGTCGAAGAAGAGGTGATCGCTCGGCAGCGGATCGGGTACGGCGAGCAGTTCGAGACCGCCGGGCAGCGTGCGCGGCACCGGTCGGCCCGGGAACGCGCGCGCCACCGCGTCCCGTTCGGCGGGGACCGCGGTGGCGATGAGTACGCGCATGGGGAGGCTCAGTCGTCCTTCGTCGTCACGTGGCTCAGTCGTCCTTCTTCACCTTGAACGTCCACAGGCCGTACGCCTTCTTGCCGTCGCCCTCGACGATCGTGACGGTGCCGGTCGAGGACTGGCCGCCGTACTGCTCGTTGAAGAACACGTTGCCCGGGATGGTCGTGTAGGTCTTCTTGCTGCTCTCGGTGATCTGCTGACCGTTGAGCAGGAAGGTCCAGCCCTTGTCGGCCACGGCCGGGTCGACGCCGAAGCGGACCGTCGCGTCCGGGTCCACCTTCACCGTCTTGGCGTCGCTCGTGTCCTTGAGGCACTTCTGGAGCGCCGAGGTGTCGAGGGCGTGCCCGTCGTCGTAGCAGGTGGCCTCCGAGTTCACCGAGGTCGTACCGATCGTCACGGTGGCCAGCGGGGTCGGCTTGTCGCAGGCCGACAGGGCGAGGAGACCGGCGGACACGGCGCCGATGGCGGCCACGGCGCGGCGGCGGTTGGCCGGGAAACGCGGGGAGGTCATGGGGGGCAGGCTATATGGCTCCCGCCGTGCGCACCCGCGCGGGGGTACGGCGTGCCGTGCGCGCCGACGCGCCGTCAGGGGACCGCGAAAGCCCTGGCGGTACGGGGTGGAGCGGGCCCCGCGCGCGGAGGTCGCCGTACGCCTCGTACCGAACCCGTACAGATCACCCGCCTGCCGGGCGGCACACGCGCGGCCCGTCCGCGGACGGGGCACAGGCTCACGGGCAACGGCATCCGCGAAGCCCGGCCCTCCGCGAGGCCGCGGCCCTCCGCGAGCCCGGATCGTCCAGGGCCCCGGCGCCTTCACACGACCCGCGCGCCCCCGTGCCTGCTCCGGCCGGAGCGCAGCAGGCCCCGCAGCGTGCCCAGCCAGCCCGTCGCGACGATCGCCGCGGCGACGGCGAGGCCCAGTACGCCGTTCAGCGGCAGCGCGATGCCGATCGCGCCGCCGAGCACCCACGCCATCTGCAGCATCGTCTCCGAGCGCGCGAACGCGGACGTACGGACCTGCTCGGGCACCTCCCGCTGGATGAGCGCGTCCAGCGAGAGCTTCGCGAGCGCCTGCGCGAAGCCCGCGCACGCCGTGAGCAGCGCCACCGAGAACTGGCCGAACAGGCACGCCGCCGCGACCGCGACGCCGAGCACCCCGCCCACGACCGTCACGATGATCAGCTCGGGCGTACGCGTGCGCAGCCACGCCCCGACCGCCGTGCCGAGCGCGTTCCCCGCCCCGGCCGCGACGCCGACCATCCCCAGCGAGACCGCCGCGCTCCGTCCGCCGAGCGGCTGATCGCGGAGCAGGAAGGCGAGGAAGAAGATCAGGAAGCCCGAGAGGCCGCGCAGCGCGGCGTTCGCGCCGAGGGCGAGGAGCACGGTCGAGCCGACGGCCCGCAGCCCCTTCACCCGCCCGGCCCCACTTCCCGGGGCACCCCGCGCGGCCTCGTACCGCACCTCCCCCGCGCCCTCGTCCTTCTCCAGCCGCACCGGCACGCCGGGCTCCAGCCGCAGCGGCTCGTCCGGGACCAGTCGCGCCCTGCGCTCCCCCTTCGCCGAGTCCACCTTCGGCGGCAGCCGGAACGACAGGAACGCGCCGAGCACGAACAGCGCACACGCCCCGTACAGCGGCCACCGCGGCCCGAGCAGTTGCAGACCGGCGCCCACGGGGGCCGCCGCGCCCGTCGCGAGCAGCCCGCCGAGGGTGACCCGCGAGTTCGCCTTGACCAGCGAGAACCGCGGCGGCAGCAGCCTCGGCACGACCGCGCTGCGCACCACCCCGTACGCCTTCGAGGCGACCAGCACCCCGAGCGCCGCCGGGTACAGCTCCAGGCTCCCGCTCACCACCGCGTGCGACAGGACGAGCGCGAGGACGGCGCGCGCGAGCATCGAGGTCGCCATCGCGGCGCGCCGCCCGTGCGGCAGCCGGTCCAGGAGCGGGCCGATCACCGGGGCGAGGACCGTGAAGGGCGCCATCGTGATCGCCAGGTAGAGCGCGACGCGCCCGCGGGCCTCGTCCGTCGGGACGGCGAAGAACACCGTCGAGGCGAGCGAGACCGTGATCATCACGTCGCCCGCGCCGTTGACCCCGTGCAGTTCGATGAGCTTGCCGAGCCCCGACTCGCCCGCGCCGTGCGCGTGCGTCACGCGCCGCACGAGGCGGCCCGTCGAGGCGAAGGGCGCCGCGGCGACCCGTCCGGCGGCACGCGTCCGCCGGAGCCGGGGACCCCCGCGCTCCGTACGCTGCTCACCCGACGACGTGGAAGCGGTCACGTCGTCATCCTGCCCCGAAGTGCGCCGCCTAGTGCGTCTCCTGTGCGGGAAGGAGACGTACGAGCGAGCCCGGGACGCCCTGTACGACCCGTACGGCGGCGGGTCGCCGGGCGTGTGCGGGGAGTGGCGGAGGGGGCGCGAACGGGGGAGTGGGGGACGTCCGTGTGGGCCCCGGGGCGCGGAGAGGGTAGCGTGCACAGCGCGCCCACGGCGGTTACTCCTGGCCGCGCGCCCTTTCGCGATCCTTCAGAATGGATGGCGGAGGCGCACCCGGGACCCGAACCGACCGGGTACGGACGTCGACGCGGTCCCCTGGTCCGCTCCGTCCGCACCCCCGACCGTGTCCGGGCCCCGCCGGAGCGGGCGCACTCGTGAGACGGCGTAGGAGAGAAGCGATACCTGTGAGCGCAGCGACAACGCGAAGCCGCACCCCTGACCGCCTGTGTGTCGAGGCGGTCGACCTGGCGCGCGCCGCGGCGGAGGAGACCGCCGCGCCGGGTGTCGTCGGCGCGTACGTCGGCGCCGTCGCCGAGGGCGAGCGGGTCGTCACCCACTACTTCGCCTGCGAGGACCTCGGCTACCGGGGCTGGCGCTGGGCCGTGACGGTGGCCCGCGCCTCGCGCGCCAAGGTCGTCACGCTCGACGAGACGGTGCTCCTGCCGGGCCCCGAGTCGGTCCTCGCGCCCGAGTGGCTGCCGTGGAGCGAGCGCCTGCGGCCGGGCGACATGGGTCCGGGCGACCTCCTGCCGACCGAGGCCGGGGACCCGCGCCTGGAGCCGGGCCTGTACGACGGCGACGACGACACCCCGCCGCCGGACTCCGCCCTGAGCCCCGAGCTGGCCGAGCGCGCCGACGCCGAGGACGCCCAGGTCACCGACGGCCCGCCCGCCGACCTGCCCGCCGCGCCCTCGCGCGGCTCGATCGCCGAGGTCGGCCGCGAGCTGGGCCTCGGCCGCCCCCGCGTCCTCTCCCGCTACGGCCTGGAGACGGCCGCCGAGCGCTGGGAGGAGCAGTACGGTCCGGGCACCCAGATGGCCCAGGCGGCCCCCGCCCCCTGCCACACGTGCGCCTTCCTGATCCCGCTCGCGGGCTCCCTGCGCCAGTCCTTCGGCCTGTGCGCCAACGAGTTCGGCCCGGCGGACGGCCACGTCGTCTCCCTCTCGTACGGCTGCGGCGGCCACTCGGAGGCGGCGATCATGCCGAAGACCCCGGAGGCACCCCCGCTCCGCCTGGACGAGGTCGCGGAACCCCTGGTGGAGTGAGCCACCGGGGCGGGGCCACCCGGGCGGCACTCACGAACCGGCCGCACCCCCGGTCGGCCCGTCCGGCGTCCGGGAACACGGGGCCGAAGGCCATGCCACCCCACCGAGCCCGCACCTCGGAAACCGCCCGCACCCCCACCCGGCCCGTCCGGCGTTTGGGGATAAAAGCCGCACCCCCGCACAGGTCACCCACCCCATCCGGGCCCACCCCGATTCCCGGCTACCTTCATGGGCACACGTACGCCAAGGAGTGAGCCCGTGACCCACACAGCCGAAGAATCCCCCCGCCCTTCCCCCACCGCGGACGATGTCTTCGGCACCGCCCGTCTCCGCGACACCGTCCTCGCCACCTGGTCCGCGTCCCCCGCGCGCCTGCGCGAGGACGCCAACGCCGAGGAGGACCTCGCCCTCGGCGGCTACCGCGACCGCGTCGTCGTCGAGCTGGCGCAGAACGCCGCCGACGCCGCCGCCCGCGCCGGAGTGCCCGGCCGGCTCCGTATCGCCCTGCGCGACCGCGCCGGGGACAACCCGCCCGTCCTCGCCGTCGCGAACTCCGGCGCCCCCCTCGACGCGAGCGGCGTCGCCTCGCTCGCGACCCTGCGCGCCTCCGCGAAGCGCGAGGACGGCACGGGCACGGTCGGCCGTTTCGGCGTCGGCTTCGCCGCCGTCCTCGCGGTGAGCGACGAGCCCGCCGTGCTCGGCCGCACCGGCGGGGTGCGCTGGTCGCTCACCGAGGCCCGCGAGGCCGTCGCCGCGCTCGGCGTGCCCGCGCTCGACGAGGAGGTGCGGCGCCGCGAGGGCCACGTCCCGCTGCTCCGCCTGCCCTTCCCCGCCGAGGGCTCCGCGCCCGAGGGCTACGACACCGTCGTCGTCCTCCCGCTGCGCGACGCCGTCGCCGAGGACCTCGTCGAGCGCCTCCTCACCGGCATCGACGACGCGCTCCTCCTCTCCCTGCCGGGGCTCGCCGAGATCGTCGTCGAGACCCCCGAGGGCACCCGCCTCCTGCGCCGCCGCGTCGAGGACCCGTACACCGTCATCGAGGACGACGGCGCCGTACGCCGCTGGCGCACCGTCAGCCACGGCGGCGCCCTCGACACCGCGCTCCTCGCGGGCCGCCCCGTCGAGGAGCGCCTGCGCCCCTGGTGGGCCGTGACCTGGGCGGTCCCCGTCGACGCCGAGGGCGCCCCCGAAGCGCCCCGCACCGTGCCCGTCGTGCACGCCCCGACGCCCAGCGAGGAACCGCTCGGGGTGCCCGCGCTGCTCATCGCGACGCTCCCGCTCGACACGAGCCGCCGCCACGTCGCGCCGGGGCCGCTCACCGACTTCCTCGTCGCGCGCGCCGCCGAGGCGTACGCGGAACTCCTCGCGGACTGGCGGCCCGTCACCCCGGCCCTCCTCGACCTCGTGCCGGGCCCGCTCGGCCGCGCCGAGGTCGACGGCGCCGTGCGCGCGGCGATCCTCGCCCTCCTGCCCCGTACCGCCTTCCTCGCGCCCGCCGTGCCCCACGAGGGCGAGGAGCCCGGCAGCTACACCGCGCTGCGGCCCGTCGAGGCCGAGGTCGTCTCCGGCGCGGGCCGCGAGACCGTCGAGGTGCTCGCCGAGGTCCTGCCGAGCCTGCTCCCCGCCGGACTGGAGAGCAGCCCCGCGCTGCGCACGCTCGACATCGCGCGCGTCCCGCTCACCGAGGCCGTCGACCGCCTCGCGGGGCTGGAGCGCGCCCCCGGCTGGTGGTACCGCCTGTACGAGTCCCTCGCGGGCGTCGACCCCGACCGCCTCACCGGGCTCCCCGTCCCGCTCGCCTCGGGACGTACCGCGCTCGGCCCCCGCCACATCCTCCTGCCGCTCCCGGACGGCGGTCCCGCCGCCGGGGCCCTCGCCCGGCTCGGCCTCAAGGTCGCCCACCCCGAGGCCGCGCACCCGCTCCTCGAAAAGCTCGGCGCGCTCCCCGCGACCCCGCGCGCCGTCCTCACGACGCCGCAGGTCCGCGCCGCCGTCGCCGCCTCGCTCGACGAGGAGCCCTGGGACGGCGGCCTGGAGACCGAGGGCCTGCCGGACCCCGAGGAGCTGGCCGACCTCGTCCTCGGGCTCGTGCGGGACGCGGGTCTCGAAGCCGGTGACGAGCCGTGGCTCGGCGCGCTCGCGCTCCCCGACGAGGACGGCGAACTCGCCCCCGCCTGCGAACTCGTCCTCCCCGGCGGCGCCTTCGCCTCCGTCATGCGCGAGGACGCCCTCGCGGCCGTGGACGCCGACGTCGCCGCGCGCTGGGGCGAGAAGCCCCTCGCCGCCTGCGGCGTGCTCGGCTCCTTCGCGCTCGTCCGCGCCCACGACACCGTCCTCGACCCCGACGAGCTGGAGCCCCGCGAGGGCGACTGGCCCGAGCCCGACGACGCCGGACTCCTCGACGCCGTCGACGTCTGGTCCGAGGACGTCCTCGACCGCTTCCCCGACACACCCGTGCCACCCGTCGCCACGGAACTCCTCGCCGTCCGCGACCTCGACCTCGTCGCCGACGACCGCTGGCCCCAGGCCCTCGCGCTCCTCGCCCGGCCCCCCTTCCGCGAGGCCCTCACCGCCCCCGTCCGCGTCCTGCTCCCCGACGGCACGACCGAGTCCGTCCGCTCCTACACCGCCTGGTGGCTGCGCGGCCACCCCGTCCTCGACGGGCGCCGCCCCGCCGGGCTCCTCGCCGCGGGCGGCGACCCGCTCCTCGCCGGGCTGTACGAGGAGGCCGACGCGAGCGGCTTCGAGGACGCCGAGGTCCTGCGCGCCCTCGGGGTCCGGACCACCACGACGGCGCTCCTCGACGAGCCCGGCGGCGCCGCCGAACTCCTCGACCGCCTCGCCGACCCCTCCCGCGAGGTCTCCGCGGCCCAGCTCCACGGCCTCTATTCCGCGCTCGCGACGCTCGACCCGGAGGAGGTCACGCTCCCCGAGGACCTGCGCGCCGTCCCCGCCGCGCCCGGCGGCGCCCCGTACGTCGTGGACGCCACCGAGGCGTTCGTGGCCGACGCCCCCGACCTGCTGCCGCTCGCCGGGGACCGCCCGCTCCTGCCCGTCCGGCCGCACCTCGCCGCCGCGCTCGCCGAACTCCTCCAGGTCGGCAGGCTCAGCGAGGCCGTCCCCGCGGCCGTCGGGGGCGAAGGCACCGTGCACGACGTGCCCGCCGCCGTCCGCACGCTCCTCGGGCCCCGCACGCCCGCCACGTACACCGAGTACGAGGAGCTGACCGCCGGGGGCGTCGAGGTCGACTGGCGGCACACGCCGGACGGCACCGTGCACGCCGCGACGGTGGAGGGCGTCGCGGCCGGGCTCGCCTGGGCGGCGGGGCAGTGGCCGCGCCGCTTCGAGGTCGCGGCGCTCCTGGAGGACGACTCGCGGACGGCGGAGCTGGCCCGGGACCGCTGGTTCGACTGAGACCGTACGGGGCGCGCGTCCCGTTGCCGGAACGGCAACACTGTTTGGCGCGCGCCCTCCGCCGCCCGCACGATGGCCGCGAACCCACGGCGAGAGGCAGGTACGGGCATGAGCGGGCACCCCCAGCACACGGTCGACGAGGACTTCGGCGACGGGCGCGCCTTCTGGGAGGGGCGGTACGCGGAGAGCGACCGCATCTGGAGCGGCGAGCCCAACACGGCGCTCGTCCGCGAGGTCGCCGAGCTGCCCCCGGGCCGCGCGCTCGACCTCGGCTGCGGCGAGGGCGCCGACGTCGTGTGGCTCGCCCGGCAGGGCTGGACCGTCACGGGCACCGACATCGCCGAGACCGCCCTCGTCCGCGCCCGCGCGCACGCCGCCGAGGCGGGCGTCGCCGACCGCACGCGCTTCGAGCAGCACGTCCTCGGCGCGAGCTTCCCCGAGGGCGCGTACGACCTCGTCACCGCGTCCTTCCTGCACTCGCCCGACGTCTCCTTCCCGCGCGAGGCGATCCTGCGCCGTGCCGCCGAGGCCGTCGCCCCCGGCGGCACGCTCCTCGTCATCGGGCACGCGGGCCTCGCGCCCTGGGAGACCTACGAGGAGGGCGATCCGCACCTCGCGCTCCACCTGCCCTCGCCCCAGGAGGTCCTGGAGAGCCTGCGGCTTCCCGAGGGAGAGTGGGACGTCCTGACCGCCGCCGAGCACGACCGGGTGCAGCACGCCCCGGACGGCGAGGCCCACCACCGCAGGGACAACGCGCTGAAGGTGCGTCGGCACGCGGCCTGAACGGCGGGCGACCACAGGTCATATGACCTTCCTGTGGAGTTAATGTGATCGGAAAGTCTGCCTGGCGGTGCAACTTCCGCACGGGGTGCGCGGTCTCCTCGTACGAGCCACGAGGCTCCTCGCTCACTTGTGCCCCGCGCCCCCGTGCGTCCGGCGCGCCGCGTCCCGTACGCGCGCCCCCGGACCCGGCGCGGCGCGGGCACCCTTCTCCCTCTGGGGAACACATGCGTATGCGTGCCACCGCGGCCGTCGCCGCGCTCGCGGGCTCCCTCGCCCTCGGCGCCCTCGCCGCCCCCGCCGCCCAGGCGGCGACGAAGCCCCCGGCGCTCGACCTCAGCTTCGGCAAGGCGACCGTCAACGGCGGCAAGCCCGTCGTCGTGTCCACGGGCTCGGCCAAGACCACCGTGAAGGTCACCTTCACCGCCAAGCACGGCAAGAACGTGGACGTCTTCGACGGCAGCGTCGACATGGTCGTCGGCCTCTACCGGGGCACCGACGTCGACAACGCCGCGCGGAACCTCTGGAGCGGCGGCATCTCCTGCGCCGAGCCGAGCTCGACCTCGCTCTCCTGCACGACGAAGATCACCGTCCCCGCATCGAAGCTGTCCAACGCGGACGCGAGCACCGGCTGGAAGCTCTTCCTCGGCGGCATCGCCTGGAACGGCCAGAACCCGGACAAGGCCGACGACGCGAAGATCAGCACCGTCGAGCAGCAGAAGGCCGCCACCGCCACCCTCCAGCGCGCCTCCAAGCTCACCGTCAACGTCGCCCCCGAGCCGGTGAGGAAGAACAAGACGATCACCGTCACGGGCGCCCTGACCCGCGCCAACTGGGACACCGACAAGTACGCGGGCTACACCAAGCAGTCCGTCAGGCTCCAGTTCAAGAAGAAGGGCACGAGCACCTACAAGACCCTCAAGACCGTCACGACGGACAGCAAGGGCAACCTCAGGACGACCACGAAGGCCACGGCGGACGGCTACTTCCGCTACTCCTTCGCCGGCACCTCCACGACCCCGGCCGTCTCGGCGGCGGGCGACTACGTCGACGTGAAGTAAGCGCGGCACCGCGCCCAGGGAGGGCCCCGTACCGGCGTACGGGGCCCTCTCCCGTACCGGCTTCGGGGGCCTTTCCCGTCCGGGTACGCGGGGACGTGCCGACCCGGCCCCCGGCCCCCGTACCCGCTACTCCTCCTCGTCCGCCCGTGTCGCCCCGCCCCTGCGCGCGAGCCTCCGCGCCCGCGCCGGGGTCTGCGCCGCCGGCTCGCTCGGGAAGCGGCGCCCCGCCCAGCGCCACACGAACTCCAGGACCACCGAGGCGATCACCGCGATCAGCACCCCCGTCCACGGCATCGTCGTCCCGACGAGCTTGAGCGCGAAGAAGTCCTGCAACCACGGCACCGTGAGGACGAGCAGGAACGCGAGGCCCATCACCGCGACGAGCAGGACCCGCCACCACGTGTACGGGCGGGCGACGATCGCGAGGACCCACAGCGAGATGAGGAACAGCGTCAGCGTCGCGACGCTCGTCTCCGCGTCGAGCGCCCCGTGCCCCGAGTAGTGCGCGCGGGCGATGAGGTACGCGACGAACGTCGCCGCGCCCGCGACGACGCCGCAGGGGATCGCGTACCGCATGACGCGGCGCACGAAGTGGGGCCGGGCGCGTTCCTTGTTCGGCGCGAGCGCCAGGAAGAAGGCGGGGACCCCGATCGTGAGCGTCGAGAGCAGCGTCAGGTGCCGGGGCAGGAACGGGTACTCGACCTGCGAGCAGACCACGAGGACCGCGAGCAGCACCGAGTAGACCGTCTTGATGAGGAAGAGCGTCGCGACCCGCGTGATGTTGCCGATGACACGGCGGCCCTCGGCGACGACCGAGGGGAGCGTCGCGAAGCTGTTGTTGAGCAGCACGATCTGCGCGACCGCGCGCGTCGCCTCCGAGCCCGAGCCCATCGAGACGCCGATCTCCGCGTCCTTGAGCGCGAGGACGTCGTTGACGCCGTCGCCCGTCATCGCGACCGTGTGCCCGCGCGACTGGAGCGCGGCGACCATCTCGCGCTTCTGCTGCGGCGTCACGCGCCCGAAGACGGTGTGCTCCTCGATCGCCGAGGCCAGCTCCGCCCGGTCCTTCGGCAGCTCGCGCGCGTCCACCGCGCTGTCCGCCCCCGGCAGCCCCAGCTTCGCCGCGACGGCGCCGACCGCGACCGCGTTGTCGCCCGAGATGACCTTCGCCGCGACGTGCTGCTCCTCGAAGTACTTCAGCGTCTCGGCCGCGTCCGGGCGCAGCCGCTGTTCGAGGACGACGAGCGCGGCGGGATCGGCGCCCTCGGCGGCGTCGGGCGCGTCGAGCGCCGCGCCCTCGCGGGCCTTCGCGAGGAGCAGCACCCGCAGGCCCTGCCGGTTCAGCTCCTCGGTCTCCGCGAGCGCCGGATGCCCGGCGGGCAGCAGGATGTCGGGGGCGCCGAGCAGCCAGCCGCCCTGCCCGGCGAACGAGGCGCCCGAGTACTTGCGCGCCGAGGAGAACGGCTGCGCCTGCTCGACCCGCCAGCCGCTCGTGTCCGGGTACGCGTCGATGACGGCCTGGAGGCTCGCGTTGGGGCGCGGGTCGGAGGCGCCGAGGGCGCCGAGCACCGTCGCGGCCCGCTTCTCGTCGCAGTGCCCGAGCGGGGTGAGCCGGGAGACGTCCATGCCGCCCTCGGTGAGCGTCCCCGTCTTGTCGAGGCACACCGTGTCGACCCGCGCGAGCCCCTCGATCGCGGGCAGCTCCTGCACGAGGCACTGCTTGCGCCCGAGCCGGATCACGCCGATCGCGAAGGCGACGGACGTGAGCAGCACGAGCCCCTCGGGGACCATCGGCACGATGCCGCCGACCGTGCGGGCCACGGCGTCCTTGAAGCTGTTCTCCTTGACGACGAGCTGACTGATGACGAGCCCGATCGCCGTCGGCACCATCGCCCAGGTGACGTACTTGAGGATCGTGGAGATGCCGGAGCGCAGCTCGGAACTGACGAGCGTGAACCGCGAAGCCTCCTCGGCGAGCCGCGCCGCGTACGCCTCGCGCCCCACCTTCGTCGCGGTGAAGGCCCCGCCGCCCGCGACGACGAAGCTCCCCGACATCACCTGGTCCCCGGGCCGCTTGACGACGGGGTCGGCCTCGCCCGTGAGCAGCGATTCGTCGATCTCCAGGCTCTCGGCCTCGGCGACCTCGCCGTCGACCGGGATCTTGTCCCCGGGCCCGATCTCGACGAGGTCCCCGAGCACCAGCTCACTCGCGGAGACCTCGCGCGAGCGCCCGTCCCTGCGCACGGTCGGCTTCGCCTCGCTGATCACGGCGAGCGAGTCGAGCGTCCGCTTGGCACGCCACTCCTGGAAGATGCCGATCGCGGTGTTGGCGACGATCACGTACCCGAAGAGGCTGTCCTGGAAGGGCGCCACGGCGAGCATGACCAGCCACAGCACCCCGATGATCGCGTTGAAGCGCGTGAAGACGTTCGCCCGCACGATCTCCCTGAGCGACCGCGAACTGCGCACGGGGACGTCGTTGACCTCCCCCCGCCGCACCCGCTCCGCGACCTCGGCAGCACTCAGCCCGGCGGCGGCCCCGTCACCGGCCCCCACCCCGCCCCCAGGCCCTTCGTCGGCCTTCACCCCATCCGTCATGGAACCGACCGTATGCGCTGATCAGGCCCGCCACCTGTCGGGAAGGGTGAAAACCTGCGTGACGCGCAAGATTTCCGTCTGTGGGGGGAGACCCCGGGGACGCGGGTCCATCCTCCGCAGTAGGGCTTGAGGGGGAGACGCGGACCGCGGACCCGGTGCGGTCCGCGGACCCGCTCAGCCCTGCCGCTCCGTCAGGCCGGGCGCCTCGACGCTCACCACCGGCGTGCTCGCCCTCGGGTCACCCGTCACCGCCGCTTCCGCGGTCGGCGCGCCGTTCACCGTCCCCCGCACCGTCACCACGGGCCCCGGCCCGCCGCGCTGGAGCAGCGGGGCCGTGGCCAGGTCGTCGAGGAGGTCGCACAGGTGGTGCAGGGGGAGGAGGGCGCGCGGGGCCCTCGCGCTCTCGGCGCGGGCCGCCTCCTCCGCCGCCCGGAGGGACGTGCGGGCCGCGGCGAGCGAGGTGCGGACCTCGTCCGTCGCGACGAGGGCGCGGTCCGGGTGGCTCGTCAGGTCGCGGGTCGCCGCCGCCAGGGCGCGGGCCGCCGCGGCGAGGTGGGCGCGCAGCGGCGTAGGCGTCGCCGTGGACGTCGCGGCGCTCGCGAGGGGCACGAGGACGCGCGCCCTGCGCGCCGCCGCCGCGTAGACGCGCAGCCGCTCGCGCAGGTACGAGGGGTTGTTGCGCCACACCAGGGGCCGCGTCAGCGGGCGCGCGACGAGCGCGAGCGCGCGCAGCCGGTGGTCCACCTCGCGGGCGAGCGCGTCCGGGTCGGCGTCCTCCACCGCCGCGCCCTCGAAGCGCAGCGCCACCCCTTCGAGCAGCTCGGTGAGCGCCCCGAACAGCTCCGCCCGCGCCGAGTTCACGGTGTCGCGCGTGCTGGTCGGAAGGAACAAGAGGCTGACGAGGATGCCGACGAGCGCCCCCGCCGCCGTCTCCTCCAGGCGCAGCAGCAGAAGCTCCGCCGAGAACTCGTGGAGCAGCGTGTACATCTGCGCCACCATGATCGTCACGAAGAAGATCATGTAGGCGTACGAGACCTTCACCAGGTAGAAGCCCACGCTCATGCTCACGACGATGAGCGTCAGCGCGAGCAGGCTGTGCCCGGTGGTGAGGTGCGCGAGCCCGATGCCCGCGATGATGCCGAGGAGCGTGCCGAGGACGCGGTGACCGGCCTTGATGACGGTCTCGGAGCGCGTCGCCGTCCCGGTGAAGGCGACGAACGCGGCGATGACGGCCCAGTAGTACCGCTGCTCGGAGATCGCCTTGCCGACGACGATGGCGAGTCCGCCCGCGCACGCGGCCTGGAACGCCTGCCGCGTCGAGAGCGGCACCCCGCGCAGCGGATTCCAGCCACGTCCGCGCGCGTGCACGTCCTTGGCGACGGACGGCGAGCCCGGCAGGTTGCCGAGGCTCAGCGCGACGGCCGGTTCGAAGCCGGTGTCGGCGGGCGCCGGCGCACCCGGCGCGGGCACGCGGCCGGCGAGCCCGGTGTACGTCGCCGCCGCGGCGGCGAGCTGTCGCGCGGCGGGCAGCGCGCCCCGTACGGCGCCCGGCGCGTCGGAGCGGCGCGACTCCAGGAGCGCACGGGCGAGGCGGCTCGCCTGGGTGTAGCGCTGGCGGCCGAGGGCCTGCGCGATGGCGTGCGCGGCGGCGCGCGGCCCCTCGGGCTCGTACGGCTGCCGCGCGAGCGTGTCGGCGGCGTGCGCGAGCGCCTCGACGGCGAGCTGTGCCTCCAGGAGGCGGCGGCGCAGCGCGCGCGCCGACCAGCCCTCGGGCAGCGCGCCCGGCTCGGTGGACCAGCCCTCGATGAGGAGCGCGGTCTCGGCGAGGCCGAGCTGGCGGGCGTGGAGCTCGCGGCGCAGGCGCTCGCGGCGGCGCGGCGACTCGGCGGCGAGGAGCGCCGCGGCGGTGCGGGCGACGGCGCGGGCACGGGCGCCGAAGGCGGCGCGCGCGTGGCGCAGCGCGTTGCCCGCGCGGTTGCGCAGGAGGGCGAGGCACAGGGCCGTGACCCAGGCGGTGGCGAGGAGTACGGCGACGAGCAGTCCGGGAAGCTGGGACAGCCGGGGGTGGAGGAAGGCCGCGAAGAAGTAGCCCATCCAGCCCATGAAGCCGTAGAAGAAGTAGGCGAGACCGAAGCGGCGCACGTACACGGCGGCGAACATCACGACGACGAAACCCGCCAGCATCGGCACTTCGTGCTCGGCGACGGCGATGCCGGGCAGGAGCCCGGCGAAGAGCGCGACGGGGAAGAACACGGCGATCCGCAGGTTCGCCGCGGGCGAGGGCCCGGCGAGGGCGTTCGAGCCCAGCATCGCGACCACCGTGCCGATGATCATGTAGACGATCATGTCCTGGGGAGCGGCGCCGCCGAGCCTCGCGTAGAGGTACTCGATGCCGAGCGCCCCGGCCATCGCGAGGCCCGCGACGAGGGCCGACCTGAGCCGTCCGAGGCCGGGGTCGGAGCCGAGGTGGAAGTCGCGGATGCCGTGGGCGGCGGTGCGGAGCGCGGAGGTGCGCGGTGCGGGGGCGCGACCCGCGGGGGTGCCGGGGGCCGGGGTCCGCGGCGCGGCGGGAGGCGGTGCCGCGGGGGAGGTCGTGGGGTGCGGGGCCGCGGGGGCGGCGTGCGGTGCTTCGGAGCGTATGCCCTCTGCCATCTGGTCCTTGTCGCTCGGGGAAGGAGGGCCCCGGGCGGGTCGCGGTGACGAGAACCCAGAGCCTGTACGTTACATATAATAACAAGTATCGTACCGATATTCCTTACGGGGAGTGCCAGCAGGATGACCGTCGAGCGCCAGCCGGACGGGGCCGAGCCGCCCCGCGAGGACCTCATCGACCGGATCGAGCGGCAGACCGCCTTCCTCAACCGCAACTTCGAACTGCTCCACCGCAGGTCGCGGACGCACAGCGAGATGGACCGCGCCGAATACCTCATGCTCCGCACGCTCGGCGCCGCGCCCGAACCCCCCGACATCAACGCCCTCGCCACGATGCTCGGCCTCAACCCCTCGACGGCCGGCCGCCAGGTCGCCGCCCTGCGCCGCAAGGGCTTCGCGACCACGACCCCCGACCCCGCCGACCGCCGCCGCAGCCTCATCACCCCCACCGAAACGGGCCGCCGCCTGGCCGCGGAGGAACGCCTGCGCCGCCAGGAAGGCTTCGCCGACCTCCTCGCGGGCTGGGACGAGGAGGATCTGCGCCTGCTCGGCGAGATGTTCCGCAAGTACAACGCGGCGGTCGCGCGGAAGCACTTCACCCGCGAGCCGTGAGGGCCGCCCGCGCGTGAGGGCCCCACGTCGCGGGTGCGGCGGACCGGTGGCGGCGAGCGCTGGTGGGGTGGTGGGGAGGCGTCCGTGCCGTGCCCGTCAGGCCCCCTGTCGCTCCGCCGCGTGGCGCTTGATCGCCTCGTCGCGGCGGCGTACGTACCACGTGCCGAAGAGGCCGAGACCCGCCCCGGCCGCGCACGTCCACAGCCACCACAGGTGACCGTGGTCGTCGAACCAGCCGTAGAACGGGAGCTGGACGAGGAAGAGCAGGAACCAGATCCCCGTACCGATCGCGATCGTGGCCACGACCGGGCCTTCGAGCGGTTCCGGTGCCTCGTGCCGCGGCGTCCACTTCTCCATGGGGCCCAGCTTACGCGGCGGACGCGGGCGGTCCCCGGGCGACTCCGGCGCGTCCATATCCCGAGGTCACCTCTTGATCCACGCGACACGCCGTCTCAGTCCGACTTGCGTTCTACGCGCGGAGATAGCTATTTCGCGTTCATGTCTTCATACTGAACCCGCTCGGGTGTGGCTGAGTTCTTTCGTAAGAATCGACAAAGCGACCGAATTGCTCGACGGAGAGCGACCGGAAGCTCACGCGTCCCACCCGTCGTCCCCGTTGCTTTCGCTCTCCTGACCAGAGGTTTCCCCATGCCCACCTCGGCAATCGCCCAGGACTCCGCGCCCGGAGGACCGTCCGGGGCCCCGCCCCGGAACGCCGTGGACCGTTTCTTCAAGATCTCCGAGCGCGGCTCGAACTTCGGTCGTGAGATCCGGGGTGGCTTCGCCACCTTCTTCGCGATGGCGTACATCGTCGTGCTGAACCCGATCATCCTCGGCAGTGCCAAGGACATGAACGGTCACCACCTCGACAACGGCCAGCTCGTCACCGCGACGGCCGTCACCGCCGCCTTCACGACGCTCCTCATGGGCGTCATCGGCAACGTCCCGATCGCGCTCGCGGCGGGCCTCGGCGTCAACACGGTCGTCGCGCTCCAGCTCGCGCCCCGTATGACGTGGCCGGACGCCATGGGCATGGTGGTCCTCGCCGGTCTCGTCGTGATGCTGCTCGTCGCGACCGGCTTGCGCGAACGCGTCATGAGCGCGGTCCCCAACGGGCTGCGCAAGGGCATCTCGATCGGTATCGGTCTCTTCGTGCTCCTGGTCGGGCTCGTCGACTCGGGCTTCGTCTCCCGCATCCCGGACGTCGCCCAGACCACGGTCCCGCTCCAGCTCGGCGGTGACGGCCACCTCAACGGCTGGCCCGTGCTCGTCTTCGTCCTCGGTGTGCTGCTCACCGTGGCCCTGCTCGTCCGCAAGGTCTCGGGCGCGATCCTCATCAGCATCGTCGCCATGACCGTCGTCGCCGTGCTCATCAACGCGGTCGCCGACATCAAGCCGGGCGCCTGGGGCCTGACCGAGCCGAAGTGGCCGGGCAACCCCGTCTCGACGCCGGACTTCGGGCTGATCGGCAACGTGAGCCTCTTCGGCGGCTTCCAGCACGTCGGCATCCTCACCGGCGTCCTGTTCGTCTTCACCGTGCTGCTCTCGTGCTTCTTCGACGCGATGGGCACGATCATGGGCGTCGGCGACGAGGCGCACCTCACCCGCGCCGACGGCTCCATGCCGGGCATGAACAAGATCCTCTTCGTCGACGGCATCGCCGTCGCCGCCGGTGGCGCCTCGTCCTCCTCGGCGACGACGTGCTTCGTCGAGTCCACGGCGGGTGTCGGCGAGGGCGCGCGGACCGGCTTCTCGAACCTCGTGACCGGCGGGCTCTTCGTCCTCGCGCTCTTCCTGACCCCGGTCGCCACGATGGTGCCCTCGCAGGCGGCGACACCGGCGCTCGTCGCGGTCGGCTTCCTGATCCTGTCGGGATCGATCACGAAGATCGACTGGACCGATTTCACGATCGCCATCCCGGCGTTCCTCACCATGGTGATGATGCCGTTCACCTACTCGATCACGAACGGCATCGGGATCGGCTTCATCACCTTCACCGTGCTGCGGATCGTCGTCGGCCGGTGGCGCGAGGTGCCGGTCGCGATGTACATCGTGTCGGCGGTGTTCGCCTTCTACTACCTGATGCCGGCGCTCCAGCTCACGTAGGAAACCGGTGAGGAGACCGACCCCCCGGCGCACGGTTCGCGCGCCGGGGGGTCGCTCGTTCTCCGGGGCTCAGCCCGCTCCGCGCACTTCCCCGGTCCGCGCGCCGCCGCCCCTCACCCGTAGAACTTCTCCGTCTTCTCCACCGCGACCTTGAAGCGCTCGTCGAAGTCCTCCCGCACGAGTGTCCTGATCACGTAGTCCTGCACGGTCATGCCGCGGCGCGCGGCATGCGCGCGCATCCGGTCGAGCAGTTCGCCGTCGATCCGCAGGCTGAGCACATCGGTCCCCATACGCTCAGAATCACCGCACCGGGGGGCGGATCGATATTTTCCGGCCGCGACTCAATCGTACGGGTGAGTGCGGTCTTGCGTGCGAGTGTCCGGGAGGTGGCGGGCGGGTGTGGGGCAGGTCATGCCGGGGCAGGCTCCGTGCAGTGTCTTTAGTCAGAGTAATGAGTTACGCTAACTACCATGCTTGACCTCAGTCAGGGTGAGGACGCCGCTGCCGTCAGCGCACTCCGTTCCTCCGTGATGCGGCTCTCCCGCCGCATCAAGCACCAGCGTGTCGACGAGTCGCTGAGCCCCACGGAGATGTCGGTGCTCGGCACCCTCGCCCGGTGCGGTTCCGCGACCCCCGGCGAGCTGGCGCGCAAGGAGCACGTGCAGCCGCCGTCGATGACGCGGATCGTGGCACTCCTGGAGGCGAAGGGCCTCGTCCGGCTCGAACCGCACCCGGAGGACCGGCGGCAGAAGGTCGTCAGCCCCACCGAGCGGGCCGAGACGATGCTCGCCGAGAGCCGGCGCAAGCGGAACGTGTGGCTGGCCCAGCTCGCCGCCGAACTCGACGAGGACGAGTGGGAGAAGCTCCGGGCAGCCGCCCCGGTGCTGGAGAAGCTCGCACACCTGTGAGCGAGAGGCTCGCGCACCCGTGAGCGAAAGGAAGGCGAAACCCTTTGAGTACGGGACCCGGAGCAGACTCCGCCCCCGCACCTGACCACCACGACTCCACCGCCCGCCCCGCTCCCGGCTCCGCCGAGGACCCCGCCCGCCGCACGGCGGAGCGCCAGGCACTCGAAGCGGACGCCGCCCAGGAGGACCCGGACGAGATCCCGGTCCCCGCCGAAGAGCCCGCCACCGGGCGCCCCGACGCCCGTACCGCGACCGACGCCCGTACGACCTCCGACGCCACCGCCGCGTCCG
Organism: Streptomyces sp. Tu6071; assembly: GCF_000213055.1. Classification (NCBI taxonomy): domain Bacteria; kingdom Bacillati; phylum Actinomycetota; class Actinomycetes; order Kitasatosporales; family Streptomycetaceae; genus Streptomyces; species Streptomyces sp. Tu6071. The sequence goes on from NZ_CM001165.1 coordinate 4,370,789, forward strand.
GGGCCGGTACCGCGTCCGACGCGCGCACTCCCACGCACCCCACGCTCGGAAAGCCTCCCACGAACGCGCACGCGCACGCCGCCACTCCCCAGTCCCCGGCCGATCCCGAGCCCCCGCGCCGCACGTCGATGTTCAGCTCGCTGCGCATCCGCAACTACCGGCTCTTCTTCACCGGCCAGGTCGTCTCCAACATCGGCACCTGGATGCAGCGCATCGCCCAGGACTGGCTGGTCCTCAGCCTCACCGGCTCCTCGGCCGCCGTGGGCATCACGACCGCGCTCCAGTTCCTCCCGATGCTGCTCTTCGGCCTGTACGGCGGCGTGCTCGTCGACCGGCTGCCGAAGCGGCAGACGCTGCTCGTCACGCAGGCCGTCATGGGCCTCACCGGGCTCGCGCTCGCCGTGCTGACGCTCAGCGACAACGTCCAGGTCTGGCACGTCTACCTCACCGCCTTCGTCCTCGGCCTCGTCACGGTCGTCGACAACCCGGCCCGGCAGACCTTCGTCTCCGAGATGGTCGGCCCGGGGATGATGCGCAACGCGGTCTCGCTCAACGCCGCGAACTTCCAGTCCGCCCGCCTCGTGGGCCCCGCCGTCGGCGGCGCGCTCATCACCGCGGTCGGCAGCGGGTACGCCTTCCTCCTCAACGGCCTCTCCTTCATCGCGCCGATCGTCGGCCTGCTCCTCATGCGCTCGGGCGAGCTGCACGAGAGCCACCGCACCCCGCGCGGCAAGGGCCAGCTCCGCGAGGGACTGCACTACGTCGCGAAGCGACCCGAGCTGATCTGGCCGATCGTCCTCGTCTTCTTCGTCGGCACCTTCGGCTTCAACTTCCCCGTCTGGCTCTCGGCCTTCGCCGACGACGTCTTCGACGCGGGCGCGGGCACGTACGCGGTCTTCAACATCCTCATGGCGGTCGGCTCGCTCGCCGGGGCGCTGCTCGCCGCGCGCCGCGCGCGCACCAGGCTGCGGCTCCTCGTCGGGGCCGCGATCGCCTTCGGTGTCCTGGAGATCGTCGCCTCCGCAGTGCCCTCGTACTGGGTCTTCGCCGCGCTGCTCGTGCCGATCGGCATGTGCGGCCTGACGTCCAACACGACCGCCAACCAGACCGTCCAGATGGCCGCCGAACCGGAGATGCGCGGCCGGGTGATGAGCCTCTACATGATGGTCTTCACCGGCGGTACGCCCGTGGGCGGGCCGCTCTTCGGCTGGCTCACGGACACCTACGGCGCCCGCGTCGGCTTCGCGACCGGTGGCGCGATCACGGCGCTCGCCGCCGTCGCGGTCGGCCTCGTCCTGGCCCGTATCGGCGGCCTGCGCATGGAGTTCGGCTGGAACCGCGGCCACCCGCGCCTGCGCTTCGTGCCCCGCGAGGGCGAGCGCGCGAAGGAGCTGGCGGCGGTGGCGTGAGGACGGCCCGGCCGGTGGACGGCGGTGGCGTGCTCCTGCTCCGCGCCGCCGTATGTGTACGGCCGTACGGATCGTCCTGACCTTCCCGGCCTTCCTGGACGACCGCACAGACACGGATGAACGCCCGTATGGATCTGTACAGACGTATGTACAGATCCATACGGGCGTTTTAGACGGCCGTACTGGCCCTCGGCCGCGCCCTCAGCCGGCCAGCAGCCCCAGCGTGTCCACGACGCGGTTCGAGAAGCCCCACTCGTTGTCGTACCAGGCCACGACCTTGACGTGCTTGCCGTCGACGCGGGTGAGGGCGGCGTCGAAGACCGAGGAGGCGGGGTCGCCGACGATGTCGGCGGAGACGAGCGGGTCATCGGAGTACTCAAGGACGCCCGCGAGCCGTCCGGCGGCGGCCTCGCGGTACGCGGCGAGTACCTCGTCGCGGGTCACCTCGCGCGCCACGGTCGTGTTCAGCTCGACGATCGAGCCGACCGGGACGGGCACGCGGATCGAGTCGCCCGAGAGCTTGCCGTCCAGCTCCGGGAGCACGAGGCCGATGGCCTTCGCCGCCCCGGTCGTGGTCGGCACGATGTTGACGGCGGCGGCGCGGGCGCGGCGGGGGTCGCGGTGCGGGCCGTCCTGGAGGTTCTGCTCCTGCGTGTAGGCGTGCACGGTCGTCATGAAGCCGTGCTCGATGCCCGCGAGTCCGTGCAGGACGGAGGCGAGCGGGGCGAGGGCGTTCGTCGTGCAGGAGGCGTTCGAGACGATGTGGTGGTTCTCGGAGTCGTACGCCTCGGTGTTGACGCCGTACGCGAGCGTCACGTCCGCTCCGGCGGACGGCGCGCCCACGAGCACCTTGCGCGCCCCCGCGTCGAGGTGGGCGCGCGCGGCGTCGGCGGAGGTGAACCGACCGGTCGCCTCCAGGACGAGTTCCACGCCGAGCTCCCCCCACGGCAGCCGGGCGGGCTCGCGCTCGGCGAGCACCTTGATCCGGCGCCCGTCCACGACGAGGGTGTCCCCGTCGACGCTCACGGGCCGCCCGAAACGCCCCGCCGTCGTGTCGTACCGCAGCAGCCGCCCGAGTGTCTCGGGGCCGCCGAGGTCGTTGATCGCGACGACCTCCAGCTTGCTGTCGCGCTCGACGAGGGCGCGGAGGACGTTGCGGCCGATGCGGCCGAATCCGTTGATGGCGATACGGGTCATGGTGGGGGCCCTTCCTGGCGTGGTGCGCTGCGGCTCTTGCCTTCACCACCAGACTCGCGCCGCACGCCGGACGGTGGCCGAGGCGGAAGCGCCAGGGTCCGCAAGGATCACGCCAGGCGGCTCGGGACGCCGGGGGCGCGGGGCTCCGCGCGGGGAGGACCGGCGCGGGTGGCTTGGCACGGGGGTCCGGCAGGAGGGCTTGGCGCGCGGGGCGATTCAGCCGCGCGGTTCGCCGTGTTCGCCCGGTCCGCCGTGTCCGCCCGGTCCGCCGTGTCCGGCCTGTTCGCTGAGCCCGCCGTGTCCGGCCTGTTCGCCGTGTTCGCCTCGTTCCCCTCGTGAGAACGTGCGCCGGTACTCGCTCGGACTCGTGCCGAGGACCCGCTGGAAGTGCAGGCGCAGATTCGCGCCCGTGCCGAGCCCGACCTCGACGGCGATCTGTTCGACGCCCCGCTCCGAGCGCTCCAGGAGTTCGCGCGCCGCGTCGATCCGCGCGCGCGTCACCCACTCCATGGGCGTGTATCCGGTGTCGTCGGCGAAGCGGCGCGAGAAGGTGCGGGCCGAGACGGCGGCGTGCCGCGCGAGGACGTCGAGGCCCAGCGGTTCGCCGAGGTGGCGCAGGGCCCACTCGCGGGTCGCGGCGAAGCGTTCGCCGAGCGGTTCGGGGACGGCGCGCGGCACGTACTGCGCCTGCCCGCCGCTGCGGTACGGCGCCGCGACGAGGCGGCGCGCGGTGTGGTGCGAGGCGGCGACGCCGAGATCCCGGCGCAGGATGTGCAGGCACAGGTCGATGCCGGAGGCGGCGCCCGCCGACGTGAGCACGGTGCCCTCGTCGACGAAGAGGACGTTCTCGTCGACGCGCACGCCCGGGTGGCGTTCGGCGAGGGCGCGCGTGTAGTGCCAGTGCGTCGTGGCGCGGCGCCCTTCGAGCAGGCCGGTCGCGGCGAGCGCGAAGGCGCCCGTGGAGATCGCGGCGAGCCGGGCGCCGCGCGCGTGCGCGGCGCGCAAGGCGTCGACGACCTCGGCGGGCGGGTCCTCGCGGTCGGGATAGCGGTAGCCGGGCAGGAAGACGGTCTCGGCCCACTCCAGCGCCTCAAGGCCGTGCGCGACGCCGTAGGAAAGTCCGTCCCCGCCGGTCACGAGCCCGGGCGCGGCACCGCACACGCGTACCTCGTAGGGCATGCTCGCGCGGGTCGAGAAGACCTGCGCGGGGATGCCGACGTCGAGCGGCTTGGCGCCTTCGAGCACGAGGACGGCGACGCGGCGGAGACGGCGGGTACGACGGTCGGTCACGCGGACCAGGCTACGGAAGCGACCTCCGGGACGGGGGACGGCTTACGGGCGGTGGGACGGCTTACGGGGGGCGGCCGGCGCGGACCACGGTGCGGGCGGGAGCGGGAGCGGGAGCGGGGCCGGGCGCGGGCCGCTGCGCGCGCGGGCGTGGCCGAGTCGGCCCCGTGCTCGCGGTCGGCGGGGCCGGGCGCGGGCCGGTGTTGGCGCTGAGGCGGGTCGGGCACGGCTCTGTTGTCACCCCGTCTGTCACCCCCTCCCGATCCGGCTCCGTAACGGGACGGGTGGTGGCTCAGGCGCGCCCGGCGTCGTCGGGGCGGATCGCGAGGACCTGGCCCGGCCAGCCGTTCTGGTCGAAGCGCTCCGTACGGCGGAATCCGCACGACACGTAGTAGTCGACGAGGCGTCCGTCGTCGCCCGCGTAGCAGTCGACGCGGAGCAGTCCGACGCCCGCGCGCCGTGCCTCGGCGACGGCGTGGGCCACGAGCGCGGCGCCGATGCCGTGCCCGGCGAGGCGCCGGTCGCTCACGAGGAAGTGCAGGTAGCGCTCCGGTTCGGGCGCGGGGTCGAGGTACGGGCCCGGACCGTCCGTCAGCGTCATCGAGCCGACGATGCTCCCGTCCAGCTCCGCGACCCAGGGCTCGCCCTTCGCGAAGTACCCCTCGACCTGCTCGACGGTGCGCGGGCGGTCGGTGAAGTGCCTGGTGCCCCACTGCCCCGGCCGTCCCTGCGCGGTCAGCCAGTCCACCGCCCCGTCCAGGAGCGCGAGGACGGCAGGGAGATCGCTTGCCTTGCCGGGTCTGAGCGTCAGCGCTCGGGAGGTGTCCATGCCCGCGAGGTTAGGGGAGCGGGGCGCCGGACGCGGGCCGCGCGCCAAGACTGTGAATCACGAGACTTTTCCCGCCCGCCGAGGCCCGTCCCCGGACCGCTTGTCGCATCATCGGCTTGCCTGCCCGGTTGTCCACAGGCGTGCGGGCACTCCGCCGGGGCCTGTGGAATCGTTCGCGGCACGATGAGACTCTTCGCCGCGCTCCTGCCCCCGCCCGAGGCCTTGGACGAACTCGCCGCCGCCGTCCGCCCGCTGCGCCGCCTGCCGGGCGCGGACGACGCGCGGTGGACCCGCCCCGAGGGCCGGCACGTGACCCTGGCGTTCTACGGAGATGCCGAACAGGAGCCGCTGGCACAGGGTTTGACCGCCCTGGCCGCCGCCCACGCGCCCCTGCGCCTGTCCCTCGCCGGAGGGAGCGGCTTCCGCGGCGGCACGCTGTGGACGGGGGTACGGGGCGACCTCACCGCCCTGCACGCGCTCGCCGGGGCCGCGCGGGCCCTGGGCGGTGCGGCGGAGCACGCCTACCGGCCGCACCTGTCGCTGGCGAGGGTCTCGCGGAGGATGTCCCCCCGCGTGTACGAAGAACTGCTCACTTCGTACGAAGACCTGCTGGGAGCGTTCTCCGGCCGGACCTGGACGGCCGACCGCGTGCGTCTCCTGCGGAGCGTGCCGGGCGGGCACGGGATCGCGAACCAGTACGTGACGGAGGCGACGTACCCCTTGGCAGGACCCGCCGGGCGGGACGGCTAGGCTCGAAGTGTGGACCCGAAGACCCGGAACCGGATCATGGCCGGTGTGCTCGTAATGATGTTCGTCGTCGTGGCGGTGGCGGCGGCCGTGGGCCAGTAGCCCCGTACCGCCGCCACCACGCGCGCCTTCTGCCGAAGGCCCGCCGTCACCAGGCGAACGCCTCCGGGGAGGGCCCGGGGCCGGGGAAGATCTCGTCGAGGCCGTTCAGGACCTCTTCCGAGAGCTCGACGTCCACGGCGCGCAGCGCCGAGTCGAGCTGTTCCTGCGTGCGCGGCCCGACGATCGGTCCCGTCACGCCGGGGCGGGTGAGGAGCCACGCGAGGGCGGTGTCACCGGGCAGCAGCCCGTGCTTGTCGACCAGCGTCTCGTACCGCTCGATCTGGTCCCGCACGGCCGAGTTCTTGAGCGCGTCGGCGCTGCGACCGCTCGCGCTGCGGCCGTTCGCCGTGCCCTCGCGCTCGCGCTTGAGCGCGCCACCGAGCAGCCCGCCGTGCAGCGGCGACCAGGGGATGACCCCGAGCCCGTACTCGCGCGCGGCCGGGATGACCTCCATCTCGGCGCGGCGCTCGGCCAGGTTGTACAGGCACTGCTCGCTCACGAGGCCGACCATGCCGCGCCGCGACGCCAGCTCGTTGGCCTGGGCGATCTTGTAGCCGGGGAAGTTCGAGGAACCGGCGTAGAGGATCTTGCCCTGCTGGATCAGGACGTCGATCGCCTGCCAGATCTCCTCGAAGGGAGTGTTCCGGTCCACGTGGTGGAACTGGTACAGGTCGATGTGGTCGGTTTGGAGCCGCTTGAGGCTCGCGTCGACCGCGCGGCGGATATTGGCGGCGGAGAGCTTGTGGTGGTTGGGCCACGGGTCACCGGCACCCATGTAGCCGTTCACCTTCGTGGCGAGCACGACCTTCTCGCGCCGGCCGCCGCCCTGCGCGAACCAGGTTCCGAGGATCTCCTCGGTCCGGCCCTTGTTCTCGCCCCAGCCGTAGACATTGGCCGTGTCGAAGAAGTTGACTCCCGCGTCGAGCGCGGCATCCATGATGGCGTGACTGTCGGCCTCGTTGGTCTGCGGCCCGAAGTTCATCGTCCCCAGGACGAGCCTGCTGACCTCAAGTCCCGTACGTCCGAGTTGCGTGTACCTCATGCCAACCAGCCAACGCCTTGGAGTGGACTCCAGGCAAGTGGGGGGAGGGGACGGGGTGGAGGACGGTCAGGGAGGGCGCGGCGGGGTGGGGAACGGTGGAGTGGGGGGGGCGGTGAGTGTGGGGGAGCGGTGGGGGTGGGGGCGGTGAGTGTGGGGGAGGGCGAAGCGTCGCGGCGTCCCCGGCCTCTATCCGCCGCCCGCGTCCGGCCCCGCCTCCTGCTCAAGGCTGCTCCGGGAAGTCCTTCGTCGTCAGTACGAGCGCGGCCGGTGTCTTGCTCAGGTCCAGGTCGAGGCCGAACTCCACGATCGTCTCGGCTCGGTACTCGCCGTCACGCGGCTCCGTGTAGACGTGGCAGCGGCGCTGGTACGGGTCGGCGACGAGGTAGACGGGCACCTCGGCGGTCGCGTACGCCGCCTTCTTGGGGCCGTAGTCGTTCTGCCCCGTGCCGCGCGAGATGACTTCGGCGACGAACTCGACGTCCTGGTGGTGCCAGCGGCCGTTCTCCGTCTCGGCACCTTCCTTCATGGCGGCGATGTCGCAAGCGAAGCCATTGAGATGACCGGGGAAGTCGATCCGAACGTCCGAGGCGATACGTGACGGCGGGTAGTGGGCCGTCAGCTGCATCACGAGCTTGAGGATGATCTCCCAATGCGTCTGGCGCTGCGGTGACATGAAGATGTACCCCTCGACGATCTCTACCCGGAATCCGTCAGGGGTGGCGCGCTCCACGCACTCGAAAAGTCCGTCGAGGTCACTGGTGTGATCGTCAGCGTGTTCGCCGTCGTGGTCTGCCATCGTGATCCTGTCCTCGGTGTGTACGAGGGTCATCGTGGCGCTCCTCCCCGGCGGAGCGCTGGAGACCCCGCCGTGTCACCCAACGGTAGGAGGAGCGGGCCCGACATGGTACGGGAACGGGCGTGCGGGGGCGTGGGGGGCGCGCCGGGGTGAGGTCGCGGGGCAGGGGGCGCGGTGCCGGGCGCGTACGGGAGTGGCGGGGGCGCACGGCTGAGGGTGGAGCGTACGCGGCGGGCTAGCGTTTCTCGTATGAGTGACAACGTGCCTCCGAACCCGAGCCCCCAAGGGCCCCTCGCCGCCCCGCCCGCCGAGCCCTCGCGGTCGCTCACCGATCCCGCCGCGCTGCTTCCCGCCTATCTCGACTACTACCGCGCCACCGTGCTCGCCAAGCTCGACGGCCTCTCGGAGGCGGAGTTGCGCGGGAGCAGGCTGCCCTCCGGGTGGTCGCCGCTCGAACTGCTCAAGCACCTCGCGTACGTCGAACGGCGCTGGCTGCGCTGGGGTTTCCTCGGCGAGGAGATGGACGAGCCCACGGCGTGGGGCGACAACGACCCGGAGTCGGGCCGCTGGTGTGTGCGCGAGGACGAGTCCCCGGCGCGGATCCGGGAGCTCTTCGCGCGGGAGTGCGCGCACTCGCGGCGGATCGTCGCGGCGGCGGGACTCCAGGACCGCGCGGCGAGCACGGGCCGTTTCCCGCCCCCGGCCGAGCCGCCCGCGCTGTCGTGGATTCTCTTCCACGTACTCCAGGAGTACGCGCGGCACGCGGGACACCTGGATGTCGTCAGGGAGTTGACGGACGGGCGCGTGGGGGAGTGAGGGGGCGCCGCGTCGGCCGGGGGTGCGGCTGAAGGGCGCTGCCTCCCGGCCGACGGCCGCTGCCCCATGAGTGCGCACGGCATCGTGCCGGTCGCTGCCGTCGCCCCTCCTGGCGCCGTGCCACCGCCCTTCCCGCGTGGTGTCGCTGCCCCTACCTGCCCGGCGTGCCGCCGCCTCCTGCCCGCTCCGCACGCCGTTCAGCCGACCCCGCGCTTCTCCAAGGCCCCGAGCGTCGCGACGAGCAGGACCACGGCGCCGCCCGCCCCCGCGAGCAGCATCTCCCACCACACGTCGATCGCCCCCAGGAACCGCAGCGCGATACGGAACGGCACCACGGGCAGCACGTCGAGCAACCACCGTGCCAGGGGCCCGAGCCCCCACGCCCCGACAGCCGTCCCTACGACCGCTGCCCCGAGGAGCAGCGCGAGGATCAGTTCGTCCGAGGGCGTGGCGTCCCCGCGCCTCTCCGCCGGGCCGGCCGCCCGCGCTCCCGGCGACCCGGCCGCCCGCGCCTCCGGCCCGTCACCCGGCCGTGCCGTCTCCCCCGGTTCCCCCACGTCCTTCGTCATGCCCCGAGCTTCCCGCCTCCCCGCGCGCCCGCGCGAGAGGCGTGGGTCTACGGGGCTACGACTTTGGTAGCGCAGAAGCCGACCGGGACCCGACGGAGGGCGGACGGCGTCGCCCGGAAGCTGCCCGTGGTCAGTCCTGAGACGGACCGTCCGGGGGCACCGGGGTGTGCCTGATGCCGTGGAGCAGCGCCCGGAAGGACCACGTGAAACGGGCCTCCGGGGTGCCGGACAGGAGGCGCGAGGAGGCCGCGCGGATGTGCGGGTGGCGGGCGGGGTCGACGCCGTGGACGGCGTGCCGGACCGCCTGCCACTCCTCCTCGGCGACCGGCGAGGCTTCGCGGTCGGTCTGCTCGGCGGCCGTGGCGGTGGCGTGCTGGAGGAGCAGGTCCACGCCCCAGGCGGCCCGGTCGGCCGCCACGCCGCCCTCGGCGAGGAGGGCGAGCATGCGCTCGACGAGGTCGAGGTAGTGCGGGCCGCTGGGGCGGGCGACGAGCGCGGAGCGCGCGAGGCCCGGGTAACGGAAGAGGAGCAGCGTGTACGAGTTGAGGAGGCCGATCAGCCGAGGCTCCCAGCCTGCTCCGTCCTCCTCAAGGGGGACGTCGGCGGGCTCGGGCACCTCCACCTCGCCGAGGAGTTCGTCGAGGATCGCCGCGTGCAGCTCCGTCGTCCCCGCGACGTACACGTAGAGCGAGGCGGGACCGGTGTCGAGTTCCTTCGCGAGGCGCCGCATCGTGACCTTGTCGAGGCCCTCGGCGGCCATCACGCGGATCGCCGCAGCGACGATTCCGGAGCGGCTCAGCGCCGGTTTCGCGGGGCGGTCGCGGCGGCTGCGCGGGGCGTCGGTACGGGGCGCGGCGGCGCGGCGCGCGGACGCGGCGGCCCGGCCTCCGGGCGGCGCGGGGTCCGTGGTCTCGTCGCCGTCCATGTCCCTCGCTCGTCTCGCCTCGCCGTCACGGGCCCGGACACACCCCGGGCCAGCTCACTGTAACGAACGGGTTCGGTACGGGGCCGCGCGACGGCGGGGCGGGTGACGGCGGGGCCGCGAGACCCGGGAGGGCGCGTCCTGCGGTGCGGGGCGCACGCACGTCCGTGCGGTGCGCGGCGCACGCACGTTCCGCGGTACGGCGGCGCGTCCTGCGGTGCGGTGTACCGCGCGGCGTCCGGTACGGGCGTGACGTCACGCGACCCGGGCCCCGGGCGCACTCCCGGCCCGGGGCGTCCTCCGCGTACCGCCGCACCCGTGCCCGTACTGCCGCCGCGCCGTACCGCGCCCCCTAGGCTGAGCCCGCGCCCCGCCCTCACACCGTCAGCACCATCCGGAACCGTGCCTCGCCGCGCCGCATGCGGGCGAAGGCTTCGTCCGCCTCCGCGAGCGGCAGTTCCTCCGTCCAGGGGCGGACACCGGTGTCCGCCGCGAAGCGGAGCGTGTCCTGCGTGTCGACGGCGATCCCGGAGGCGTGGCCGTAGACGCGGCGGGCCCTGTCCACGAACTGCGCGGCGGTGAGGTCGAGGTGCTCGAGGGCGACGCCCACGATGACGAGTTCGCCCCGGCGGCCGAGTCCCTCGAAGGCATCGGCCATGGCCTGGGCCTGGGTGACCGTCGCGAGGACGACCTTCGCGCCGCCGAGTGCCTGGAGTTCGGCCGCGACATCCTGCGTAGTGCTGTCGATGTAGTGCGCGGCGCCCAACTCCGTCGCGAGAGGGCCCTTCTCCGCCCCACGGGCGATGGCCACCGTGCGGAAACCCATCTTCGCGGCGAACTGCACGCCGAGGTGCCCGAGTCCGCCGAGCCCCAGGATCGCGACGGTGTCCCCGGCCCGCGCCGCACTGCGCCGCAAGGCGTTGTACACGGTGACCCCGGCGCAGGCGAGCGGTGCCGCGTCGACCGCGCTCAGCCCGTCGGGCACGGCGGCGAGCGCGACGGCGGGCACGATCACGGACTCCGCGTACCCGCCCGGATAGGCGATGCCGGGGATCTCCGCCTCGGGGCAGAGCACTCCGTCCCCGGTACGACACGCATCGCAGTGCCCACAGCTCCCGCCGTACCACCCGACGGCGACCCGGTCCCCGACCGCCCAGCCGTCGACCCCCGCGCCGAGCGCGTCGATCCGGCCCGCGATCTCGTGCCCGGTCGTGACCGGGAAGGGGTTGCCCATCGCGCCGCTCACGACAGCCGTGTCCGAGTGGCACACCCCGCACGCCTCGACGGCGATCCGCACCTGCCCGGGCCCCGGCTCCCCGGTCTCGACCCGCGCCTCGGTGAAGGCCCCACCGGCCGCCTCGACCCGCATCGCGCGGTGCGTGCGCTGCTCCTGGCTCATCTCGTACGTCCTTGTGTCTCGGCTGCGCTGTCCTCCTCACGTCTACCGCGTCGTCCTCGCGGCCTACCACCGAAGAGGGACCCGTCCGCCGACCGGCCCCCGCGCTCCCGCCCCCTGCGGCGGATCTCCACCGCGACCCACCTCGACCGCGCCGCCGACCGCTGTGTCACCCGCGCGCCACCGATCGCCTTCACGCGCGCGCCGCGCCCGCTCACCGTTCGCCCGCGCTCCGTTCCACGCACACCTCGTTCCCCTCGGGGTCCCGCAGCGTGACCCAGCCGCTGCCGTCCGTGCGCCGGTGGTCCTCGTGGAGCGTGGCGCCGAGGGCGAGCAGCCGCCTCACCTCGGCGTCGCGTGTGCGGTCCCGCGGCCGGAGATCGACGTGCCAGCGGTTCTTGGTGGTCTTGGGCTCGTCGACGCGTACGAAGAGCAGCGCCGTGCCCGCCGAGGTCACCGATGCCTCGGGATCGCCGGGGAAGTCGTCCCGGGCGAGCGAGCCGTCGAGGACGGCGGCCCAGAAGGTGGCGAGCGCGTGGGGGTCGGCGCAGTCGACGGTCAGGTGCCTGAGGAGAGATGCCATGAGGGGAGGGGACCACGGTGGGCAGTCAGGTGCCACCGAATTGCGCGGGGGTGGAGGGGAGCTGGGCGGGGTCGCAGTGCTGGAGGAGAAGGGTCGGAGTCGGCCGGGGCAGGGACCGGTGGGCGGGCCCGGATGCCGGTCGGGACATCGGCCGGGTCGTCGGGCCGGGCGTTACGTCGCGGACGGCGAAGTTCCCGCTCGTCGGTTATTTCACCTGATCGGGGGCTTGTGTGCGGTTTGTGGGTTTGGTGGTGCGGGAGCGGGCATGACGTCCGGCGAGAGGCCGGGGGCGGCCGGTCGGAGGGGAGGCGCGAGGTGCGCATGCGGGTGCTGGTCGGGGTGAAAAGGGTTCGCGGGCGCGGGGCGGGGGTCCGTAGCCTCGCGGCTCATGGAGACGAGGGAGTACGAAGCCGGAGGGAACGGCCAGGACGGCGGGGTGGGTGATCCCGCGTGTCCGCAGGCCGGGGTGCTGCCCGTGCCGGGTGCGCGGCTGCACTACGAAGTACGGGGCAGGGGGCCCTTGTTGGTGCTGCTCCCCGGGGGCGGGGGAGACGCCGGGGTGTACGACGCGTTCGCGCCGCTGCTGGCCGACGCGTACACGGTGGTCGCGCTCGACCCGCGCGGGTACTCGCGCAGCGTGCTCGACGGGCCGCCCGGCACGCAGACCGTGGAGCGGCAGGCGGACGACGTGGCGGCGCTCGTCGCGCACCTCGGGGGCGGCCCCGCCGACGTGATCGGGGGCAGTGACGGGGCGCTCGTCGGGCTGGACCTGCTCGCCAGGTACCCGGCCCTCGTGCGCCGCGTCCTCGCCCATGAGCCCCCGGCCTTCGGCCTGTTGCCGGGTGCCGAGGAGCACAGCGCGTTCATCGCCTCGGTGCACGAGACGTTCGTACGAGAGGGGATGGGTCCCGCCGGGGCACGGTTCGCCGCGTGGGCCGGGGCGGGCGGTGACCGGTGGGAGCCCGCGCCGGAGCTGGCGGCGCGCCTGTTCGCGAACGGGCCGCGCTTCCTGGAGCACGAGCTGCGCTCCTTCACCTCGTGGCTGCCCGACATCGGGGCGCTGCGCGGACCGGCCGCCGAGGGCCGGCTCGTGCTCGCGGTCGGACGCGAGACGCGCGGCGCGCTCTGCCGCGAGCCCGCCGTCACGCTCGCGTCCCACCTCGGCCTGGCCCCCCTCGCGCTGCCGGGCGGGCACGGGGGCTGGCTCGCGGCGGCGGAGGAATCAGCGGTTCTCGTCAGGGAGGCGATGAAGTGAGCGGGAACACCAGCGAGGACGACGGCGCCCGTTGGGCCGATGACGTACGCGCGTCGGTCGCAAGCGCCGTCGCGGCGCTCGCGCCGGCCGCCACCACCGCAGGCGCCGCGTCGTGGTCGGCCCCCGCCGGGCCGCTGACCTGGAGCTGCTGGGAAACGGGCGAGCACCTCGCCGACGACCTCTTCGCCTACGCGGCCCAACTCACCCCCGCCGTTCCGCCGTCGGACGACGACGTGCCCTTCCGCTGGGAGAGCACGACGCCGGGCGGCCCGGCGAACACGATCCGCGCCGACCCCGCGCACGGCCCCGCCGGACTGCTGCGCGTCATCGACGCGTGCGGCGGACTGCTCGCGGCGGTCGTACGGGTCACGCCGCCCGACGTCCGCGCCCACCACACCTTCGGCCGGGCGGACGCGGCCGGGTTCGCCGCGATGGGCATCGTGGAGACCCTGGTGCACACCGATGACCTCGCGCAGGGCCTCGGCCTGGAGTGGACCCCGCCGGAGGGGCTCGTCGCCCGCGCGCTCGACCGCCTCTTCCCCGACGTCCCCCGCGACCTCGCACCCGCGTGGCCCACCCTCCGCTGGGCGACAGGCCGGACCTCGCTTCCCGGCCTGCCGGACCGCGCGAACGGCTGGCGCTGGGACGGGAGACCGGCGGGGGAGCGGGGGTAGCGGGAGCTGGGGTGGAGTGGGGTGGGTGTCCTCGGGTCCGGCTGCCGAGGGCGCGGCGGCACTCGGGACGGGCTGGGGGGCGTTACGAGTGTTCCGGGGCGAGGCCGGGGCCGGGGCCGAGGCCGTGGGCCGTGGGCCGTGGGCCGGGGGCCAGGGCCCGGGGTCATCAGGGGGAGTCTCGGGGCCGCGCTCCTGCGGCACGCGAGGGCATGAGGCGCTGACCGCCTAGGCGGGTGCGGTCCGCGCGGGGGGTGGCGTGGGCGCGGATGCCCTTGGGCGAGTCGGGACTGATTCCTCCGCCGCCGCGAGCCAGCCCCCGTGCCCGCCCGGCAGCGCGAGGGGGGCCAGGCCGAGGTGGGACGCGAGCGTGACGGCGGGCTCGCGGCACAGCGCGCCGCGCGTCTCGTGTCCGGTGATCCGTGGAGACGCCGGAGATCGGGGGTGAGGCGTGCGCGCTCCGGGGGGGAAGGTGGGTGAACTTCGTGGGGTGAGTGGAGGCGGGCGGCGTGGACCGGACCGTGGATGTCGGTGCCGCGCCCGTGACAAGACTCCCCGGGCCGGCGGGCGGCGGGCTTCGTGGCATCGGCCGTCCGGGGAACGGTGGCGAACCCGAGGATGCGGCCAACCCCCCGATCAGCACTTCGGTTCGCCACACACGCCGGATTCCCGCCCGCCGCCAAGGCACCTGTGCCCGGGGCTCGGCTCAGCCCGTGATGCGGCGGAGCCCCTTCGGCCGACAGAGAGCCGGTCGGTGCCGGATGGTTCAGGGGTGGAGGACGAGGCGGTTCCGTGTGCCGTCGAACGTCGCGGCCAGTGCGCGCGCCTCGGGGTTGTCCGTGCCGTTGCCGGTGTCGGCGAAGAGGCCCTGGCGGTCGGCGTGCACGGTCAGCGTGTCGTGGCGGTCGATCACCTCGGAGACGCCGCGTGCGTCGATCGCGTCCGCCCAGGCGTCGAGGTTGCGGCCGAACCAGTCGGGCAGGCCGCAGGGTTCCCGTACCGCCTCCCAGAAGTCGTCGAGCGTCGTGAGCGCCTGCCCGCGCAGGTCGACAACGAGCTCGGCGCCCCTCATCGCGGGGACTCCTCGCGCGCGGGGGCGTCCGGCAGGTGCCGCAGCGCCGCCTCCACGCTGTCGCCGCCACTCGTGTTGAAGGCGATCGCCGCCTGCGGGGCGTGACGGCGTACGAGGTTGACGGCCGCCTCGAAGAGGGGCAGCAGCGGCTCCGCCTTGCGCAGCCCGCCGCCGATGACGACGACGTCCCACGCGCGGCTCGCGAGTGCCTTCGCGAGGGCGGGCTCGGCGTGCTCGTCGTACTCCACGAGGACCATGTCGGCGCCGACGCCGTACGTGGCGAAACGGGCGAGTTCGGCGTCGAGGAGCGCACGCAGAGCGGGACCGTCCGCGCCGGGAATCCCCTCCGGGTCGTAACCGACAACAAGAGCGTGGGGCATCCAGGCACCCTAACGACGTCAGCGGGGCGCGCCAAGGGCCCGCGATCGCCCCAGTTCAACGGCGTGGCCGTCCACGCCGAGTGCCACACTGGCCCCATGGAATCGCGTGAATTCAGCAAGCTCGGCCGTTCCGTCTCCGTCGTCGGCCTCGGCACCTGGCAGCTCGGCGCCGACTGGGGCGACGTGGACGAGAAGGACGCCCATGCCGTCCTGGAGGCCGCCGCGGACTCCGGCGTCACCTTCTTCGACACCGCCGACGTGTACGGGGACGGCCGCAGCGAGCAGACCATCGCCGCCTTCCTCAAGGCCCACCCGGGCTCCGGGATCACGGTCGCGACGAAGATGGGCCGCCGCGTCGACCAGCTCCCCGAGAACTACGTCCTCGAAAACTTCCGCGCGTGGAACGACCGTTCGCGCCGCAACCTCGGCGTCGACCGCCTCGACCTCGTCCAGCTCCACTGCCCGCCGACGCCCGTCTACTCCTCCGACGAGGTCTACGACGCGCTCGACACGCTCGTCGCCGAGGACCGCGTCGCCGGATACGGCGTGAGCGTCGAGACGTGCGCGGAGGCGCTCACCGCGATCGCCAGGCCCGGGATCGCGAGCGTGCAGATCATCCTCAACCCCTTCCGCATGAAGCCGCTCGACGAGGTGCTGCCCGCCGCGCTCGCCGCCGGGGTCGGGATCATCGCGCGCGTGCCGCTCGCCTCGGGCCTGCTGAGCGGCAAGTACACCGAGGACACGACCTTCGCGGCCAACGACCACCGCACGTTCAACCGCCACGGCGAGGCGTTCGACCAGGGCGAGACCTTCGCCGGGGTCGACTTCGCGACCGGTGTCGCCGCCGCGCGTGAGTTCGCGGCGCTCGCCCCCGAGGGCGCGACCCCGGCGCAGACCGCGCTGCGCTGGATCGTCCAGCAGCCCGGCGTCACCACCGTCATCCCCGGCGCCCGCACCCCCGCGCAGGCGCGCGCCAACTCGGCGGCGGGCGAACTGCCGCCGCTGGACGAGCAGAAGCTCACGGCGATCCGCGAGCTGTACACGCGGGAGATCGCGCCGCAGGTGGCCGACCGCTGGTGAACGCGGCCGGGAACGGCCCGATGGCGAGGTGACGGGCCGCTTCCGGAGCGCGCTGCGGGGCGGCGGGCAGGGGCGGCGGGTGCGGCGGGGAGCGCCGAGGACTCCGGCCCTGCGGCGCGCGTGGCGGCAGTGCCAAGGACACCGACCACGGGCGGCGCTCGTGACGGCAGCGTCACGCGCTTCGGACCGGCTCGGCGCCGGAGCCCGTGCGGCGCCCGCCCGCCGCGCCACCCCGCCGCTTGGCGGGGCATTCCCGCCGGACGGCGCCTCCGTTCCGCTTCCGGAGCCCGGCAATCTGGCTCGGGCCGGGGAGGTTCCGGCCGCCGCCGTGGGACACACGGAGGTCGGACCTCGCCCCGGTCCGCGCACACGTGCCGCGCGTCCGTCCGATCCTCACGCCGTCGTCAGGAGAGCCGTTCACATGACCGCCCACTCCGAGGCCCCCACCCCCGCTGGCCAGGTCGCCGCCTCCCCCCGCACCGCTCCCGCGCCGCTCGGCCCGCCGCCCCCCTTCGATCCCGAACTCGCCGCCGTGCTGGACACCTTCCCGGGTGTCGAGGTCCCCTCACTGGAGGAGATCCCGGCCATGCGCGGCACCGTGCTCGGCAACTTCCCCGTGCCCACGCTCGACGAGCTGCGCGCCGGAGGCGAGTTCGAGATCGAGAAGCGCGAGGTGCCCGGACCCGCCGGAGACCCCGACATCACGCTCTACCTCTGCCGCCCCGCCGACGCGACCGGCGCGATCCCCGTGCTCTACCACACGCACGGCGGCGGCATGATCCTCGGCGACGCGCTCACCGGGCTGCCGCAAATGCTCGACGAGTGGACGCGCGACCTCGGCATCGGGATCGTCTCGGTGGAGTACCGTCTCGCGCCCGAGCACCCCGACCCCGCCCCGGTGGAGGACTGCTACGCGGGTCTCGTGTGGACCGCGGAGCACGCGGCGGAACTGGGCTTCGACCCGGAGCGGATCATCATCGGCGGCGGCAGCGCGGGCGGCGGCCTCGCGGCCGGGGTCGCCCTCGCCGCCCGGGACCGGGGCGGCCCGGCGCTGCTCGGGCAACTCCTCATGTGCCCGATGCTCGACGACCGCAACGACACCCCTTCCGCCGTGCAGATGGCGGGAACGGGACTGTGGGACCGCGAGGCGAACCACATGGGCTGGACGGCCCTGCTCGGCGAGCGGCGCGGCGGCCCGGACGTCTCCCCGTACGCGGCCCCGGCCCGCGCCGTCGACTTGGCGGGCCTCCCGCCCGCGTTCGTGGACGTCGGCTCGGCCGAGACCTTCCGCGACGAGGACGTCGCCTACGCGAGCCGCCTGTGGGCCTGCGGCGTCCAGACCGAACTCCATGTCTGGCCGGGCGGCTTCCACGGCTTCGACGGCATCGCCCCCCAGGCCGCCCTCTCCCAGACGGCCCGCACGACCCGCACGGAGTGGCTGCGCCGCCTGCTGGGGGAGTGAGGAGCCGACGACGGCCGGGGCACCGCCGGACGGAGGCCACGCTTCGGCGGGGCCGGACTTTCCGGCGGCAGCCCGGCCCGGCCGCCGCCTCGGCCTGCGCGCGACCGGCCGAGCCCGCCGCGTACGACCGGCCGAGCCCGCCGCGTACGGCCTGCGCGCGACCGGCCAAGCCCGCAACGTACGACCTGGCCCGCCCTCCCCTCCGGCAACCCCACCCCGGGACCAGGGCTTCCCCAAGACCGGCCAAACGGGGACGATGGCCGCATGAGAGAACTCGCCGGGCGGCTCGCCGCTCTCGATCCGGACGCCGGTGAAGCCGTCCGGGTCATCGCCTATTTCGACCGGCTCACCGCCGAGCGCGCCGGTCTTGAGGCGCTCGTGCGCGGCGCCGCCGTGCTCGCGGGCAGCCCGGCGCGGCTCGCCGACCCTGTGCACGGCGTGCGGATACGGGTCGAGCCCGACGGCCGCCGCGTCGACGGCCCGGCCCGGACCCCCGTACCGCCCGGCGCCGACTGGCCCGGCGTACCCGTCAGCCCCGGCGGGCCGCGCATCCTGTGGCTGGAGCAGTCCGGGGAGCCCGGCCCGGTCGGCGCGATGGTCCTGGAACGCGCCGCGACCGCCGTACGCGCCGCGCTCGACCGCACCCGGGGCCGCGCCCCCGCCGTCCCCGGGCCGCCCGCGCCCGACGCCGCCTCGGTCGAGGTGCTGCTCGACGCCGATGCCCCGCCCCGCGCCCGCGAACTCGCCGCCCGCCGCCTGGGGCTCGGCCCCCTGACCCGCGCGCTCGCCCGCGCGGACGGCACCGCCGACGTGGCCGACGCCACCCACGAGCGCGCGGCGCACGAGGGCGCGGTCCGCGAGGGCGCGGGCCGTGAGGGCGGGGTCCGCGAGGGCGCGGACCGTGAGGGCGCGCCGTACGGAGCCGCCTCCGAGGGCGCCCCGAGGACCGGGATCGGCCCCGCCGTCCCTCCGCTCGACCTCCCGCACTCCTACGCGCAGGCCCGCATCGCGCTGCGGTTCACGGCCGAGGGCACTGCCGCCGACCCCGGCCACCGCTGGGTACGGGCCGAGGAACTGGGAGGCCTGAGCGTCCTCGCCGCCGCCGTGGGCCCCCGTACCGCCCCCGTCCCCGACGTGCTCGCGCTGCGCCGCGCCCACGCCGCCGCGCCCTGGGCGCTCCTGACCCTGCACGCCGTCGCGTCGCACGCGAGCCTGCGCACGGCAGCGGCAGCGCTCAACGTGCACCACTCGACGCTCCAGGAGCGCCTCGCCCACGCCGAACGCCTCCTCGGCTGGAACGTCCGCGAGCCCGCGGGCCGCCTGCGCCTCCAACTCGCCCTGGCCCTCGACCGGCTGCACCGCTCACCGGCAAGCACCTGACCACGGCCGGTCACCTGACCACGGCCGGCCACCTGATCACCGGCCGACCATCGACTACCGGCCGAGCGCCGGCCTGCCGCCGCGACCGTCCACCGGCTCGGCCGCCCCCGCCACGCAACGTTTCGTCCGGCCCCGCCCGCCAACGCGAGTCAACGCCTCTCTCACACCCCCGTGTACGGCCCCCCGATCCCCCACCCCTGATGGAGCGCCGTGGCGAAGGCGGCGGCGAGTTTGTGCTCCCCGGCCGGTCCCGGGTGCGTCCCGTCGTACGTGTCGCGCTCCAGGTCCCAGTCCGCCGGAGCCGTCGCGAGGAGCAGCGGCGAGGCGGACGAGCCGAGATCCGCGACGAGCTTGGCGAGCAACTCGTTGAACCGCTCCACCTGTGCCCCGAACTCCGGCTCCCGCCGGGCCCGTACGTTCGCCACCACGGGCAGCACCACGGCCCGCACCCCCGGTCTTGCCTCGCGCGCGGCCGTCAGGAAGCGGCGGGCGTTCTCCGCCGTCTGCTCCGGGTTGGTGTAGAAGCCGAGGTCGATGAGGCCGAGCGCGACGAGCAGCACGTCCGCCCCGCTCTCGCGCACCGCGGGCCCGACGAGCGGCGCCATGTGCTGCCAGCCCTCGCCCCAGCCGGCGAGATGCCGCCGGGCGTGCGGCGGGAAGTCCTCGTCCGGGTACGCGTACGAGACGGCCGCGTCGGCCTCCACGTCGTACAGCGCCTCGCGCGGGCCGACGAAGGCGAAGCCGTCCTCCCCGAGGCAGCGCCGCAGGTGCCGCCACAAGCGGTACCGCCAGGTGTGGTCACCGGCCTTGCCGATGGTCTGGCTGTCGCCGACGAGGAGGAAACGCGGGGGAACCGAGGCACGCATGGCCCCCATCATCGGGGAGCCGCGCACCGGCCGTGCCCGGCGGTGGCCGCCTCGCGTCCCCGAGGCCGCGTGAGACGCGCCACGTGCCGGGGGACGCGGGGCGGCCCGCTCCGCACCCGGCGCGGCTCTTGCGAGACTGGCCCCATGACAGGTCCCCGGCGCCGTCGCCCGCTCCCGCCCGCCCGGCGCCCCCGCGCGCGTTCCCTCGCATCGCTCGGCGCGGTCACCGCCTTGTGCGGCGGGCTGCTCCTCGGGCCGGGGGCGCCCGCGTACGCCGCCGACGACCACCCGGCGTTCACGATCCGGGACGCGCGCGTCACCGAGTCCTCCGGCCTCGCGGCGAGCCGACTGCACCCCGGCGTCTACTGGACGCACAACGACAGCGACGACGGCCCGTACCTGTACGCGATCGACGGCCGCTCGGGCCGCACTCTGGCCCGGATCACGCTGAGCGGTATCGGCTCGCCCCGCGACGTCGAGGCGATCTCGCTCGGGCCCGACGGGCGTCTCTACGTCGGCGACATCGGCGACAACCTCGACGGCACCTGGCCGCACGTGTGGATCTACGCGTTGCCGGAGCCGAAGCAGTTGCGGGACCAGACCGTGCGCGCGACGCAGTACACCGTCCAGTACGAGGGAGGCCCGCGCAACGCGGAGGCGCTCATGGTGCACCCGAAGACCGGGCGGGTGTACATCGCGTCGAAGCGGGAGAGCGGCGGCAACCTCTACGAGGGCCCCGCGAAGCTCTCCGCGACGGGCACCAACGTCTTCCGCAAGGTCGCCCCCGTCGACCTGTGGGTCACGGACGGCGCCTTCTCGCCGGACGGCCGCACGCTGGCCCTGCGCGGCTACTTCTCCGGCACGTACTACGACTGGAACGACGGGCACCCCAAGGCGGCCGGGCGCCTCGCGGTGCCGCTCCAGCGCCAGGGCGAATCGCTCACGTGGACCACGGACGGCACGACGCTCATGTACGGCTCCGAGGGCTCCCGCAGCGAGGTGCGCCCCGAGGAGGCCCCCGTACAGCCCTCGCCGAGCCCCGGCGCCTCGAAGTCCGCACCGGGCGGCGGCAAGGGGGCGGGCGAAGGGGGGCAGCAGCAGGGCGACGGCGCGGACTCCGGGCGGTCCGGCGCGGGCCAGGAGAACGGCGACAAGGACGGCGCGGGCAAGGACACCGGCGGCACGACGGGCAAGACCGTCCTCGTCGTGGTGCTCGCGGCGGCCGTCCTGTACGGGCTGCGGCGCGCGCGCGGGAAGCGGGCGGGGAAATGAGGTGCTGACTGCTTGTGTCTTCATGGTCGCGAAACGTAGTCGACGCCACTGACAATCCCCCTCGCGCGGGGGCGGCGGTCTGGGTCCGTCGGGGTTGGACCGGCCGCCGGAAGCGGCTGCGCGGGAGCCGGGACCGTCGCGACACGCGCGGGGATTGGCGGGCTCGGCGCGCGCTCTCCGCGTCCGACGAAGGGGCGCCCCGGCGAGCGGGGCGCCCCTTCGGGCGGAGCAGGGCCCGTACGGAACGAACCGTACGGACGGGAACCGCGGTCGATGCCGCGGTCGTTCGCTCAGAGGTGGTCGATGACGTAGTCGACGCAGGTCGTCAGCGCCTCGACGTCCGCCGGGTCGACGGCCGGGAACATCGCGACGCGGAGCTGGTTGCGGCCGAGCTTGCGGTACGGCTCGGTGTCGACGATGCCGTTGGCGCGCAGCACCTTCGCCACGGCCGCCGCGTCGATCGCGTCGTCGAAGTCGATCGTGCCGATCACCGCGGAGCGCTGCGCCGGGTCCACGACGAAGGGGCTCGCGTACGAGACCTTCTCCGCCCAGCCGTAGAGCGCCTGCGCGGAGGCGGCCGTACGGCCCGTGGTCCATGCGAGGCCGCCCTGGCCGTTGAACCAGTCGAGCTGCTCGGCGAGGAGGAACAGCGTCGCGAGCGACGGCGTGTTGTACGTCTGGTTCTTGCGCGAGTTGTCGATCGCGGTCGGAAGGCTGAAGAACTCGGGCACGTGCCGGCCGGAAGCGTGCACGCGTTCGGCGCGCTCCAGCGCGGCCGGGGAGAAGAGACCGATCCACAGCCCGCCGTCCGAACCGAAGTTCTTCTGCGGCGCGAAGTAGTAGACGTCCGTCTCGGCGACGTCGACGGGGAGCCCGCCCGCGCCGGAAGTGGCGTCCACGAGGACGAGCGCGCCCTCGTCGGCACCGTCGACGCGGCGCACGGGGGCGGCGACACCGGTGGAGGTCTCGTTGTGGGTGAGGGCGTAGACGTCGACGCCGGGCTCGCCCTTCGGCTCCGGGTGCGTACCGGGCTCGGAGGAGATCACGGTCGGCTCGGCGAGCCACGGCGCGAGCTTCGCCGCCTTCGCGAACTTGGAGGAGAACTCGCCGAAGCTGAGGTGCTGGGACTTGTTCTCGATGAGCCCGTGGGTCGCGACGTCCCAGAAGGCGGTGGAGCCGCCGTTGCCGAGGACGACCTCGTACCCCTCGGGGAGGGAGAAGAGCGAGGAGAGGCCCTCACGGACCCCGCCCACGAGGTTCTTCACGGGAGCCTGGCGGTGAGAGGTCCCGAGGAGAGAGGTGCCGGTCGCGGCCAGCGCGTCCAGCGCCTCCTTCCGCACCTTGGAGGGACCCGCGCCGAACCGGCCGTCGGCGGGCTTGATGTCAGCGGGAATCTGGATATCGGCCACGGGCCGAGCGTAACCCGCGGGGGCGGGGGACGGGGCGGGGGTTCGTTGGGTGAGACGGGGGTGAGGGGGACAACTCCCGAAAATAAAAAACCGCTCACTCGTCCCGGTGAACTCACCCCCTTCCGGTGGACAACGATCACCCCTTCCCCCTCGCGTACTCCCCACCTCGCCCGGGAAAGATGACACCCCATGAGCCCGCACCCCCGCCCCGCCCCCGACACCCTCGCCGCCCTCCACCGCGCCCTGACCCGCACCGTGCGCGGCACCGTCGACTTCTCGCCCGGGGCCCGCGCGCTCACCACGATGGACGCCTCCAACTACCGCCGCGTCCCGCTCGGCGTCGTCGCCCCGTACGACAGCGACGACGTCGCGGCGACCCTCGCCGCCTGCCGCGAGCACGGCGTCCCGCTCGTCCCGCGCGGCGGCGGCACCTCGATCGCCGGACAGGCCACCGGCACCGGCATCGTCCTCGACTTCACGCGCCACATGAACCGGCTGCTCGACCTCGACCCGGAGACCCGCACCGCCCGCGTCCAGCCCGGTCTCGTCCTCGACACACTCCGCGCCGCAGCGGTCCCGTACGGCCTCACCTTCGGCCCCGACCCCTCCACCCACGCCCGCTGCACCCTCGGCGGCATGATCGGCAACAACTCCTGCGGCGCCCACTCCGTCGCCTGGGGCACGACCGCCGACAACACCGAAACCCTCGACGTCCTCGCCGCCGACGGCACCCCCCACCACCTCGCGCGCGGCTGGAACACGGCCGCACCGGCCGGTCACGGCCGCACCCCGCCCGGACCGGCCCGTACGCCCTCCGGACCGGCCGGAACGCCCCCCGTCCCCGACGCCCTCCGCGCCCTCGTCGACACCCACCTCGCCCTCCTCCGCACCGGCTACCCCACGCTCCCGCGCCGCATCTCGGGATACGCGCTCGACGCCCTCCTCCCCGAGCACGGCACCGACCTCGCCCGCGCGTGGTGCGGCAGCGAGGGCACCCTCGGGGTGCTCACCGAGGCGCGCGTACGGCTCGTCGAAGCGCCCCCGGCGCGCGCCCTCGCCGTCCTCGGCTGCGCGGACGAGAGCGAGGCCGCCGAGGCCGCCGCCGGTCTCCTCCGCTTCGCCCCGCTCACCGTCGAGGGCATGGCCGCCGACCTCGTACCGGACAGCGCGTCCCTGCCGCGCGGCGGCGCGTGGCTCTTCGCCGAGACCGGCGGCGCCGACCCGGCCGAGGCCGCCCACCGCGCCCGGCTCCTCGCGGGCGCGGCAGGCGCACTCGACGCGCGCGTCGTCACCGACCCCGCCGCCCAACGCGCCCTGTGGCGCGTACGCGAGGACGCGGCGGGCACCGCGACGCGCGGCCCGGACGGCGCCGAGGCATGGCCGGGCTGGGAGGACGTCGCCGTCCCGCCCGCCCGACTCGGCCCCTACCTCCGCGACTTCCGCGCGCTCCTCGCCGACCACGGCCTGCACGGCACGCCCTACGGGCACTTCGGCGAGGGCTGCGTCCACGCCCGTATCGACTTCGACCTCCTCAGCGCGCCCGGCATCGCCGTCTTCCGGCGCTTCTCCGAGGAACTCGCCCACCTCGTCGTCGCCCACGGCGGCTCCCTCTCCGGCGAGCACGGCGACGGCCAGGCGCGCGCCGAACTCCTCCCCGTCATGTACGGGCCCGAACTGACCGGACTGTTCGCCCAGGTCAAAGCCGTGTGGGACCCCGACGACCTCCTCAACCCGGGCATCCTCGTCCGCCCCGCGAAACTCGACGAGAACCTCCGCTTCGCCGTCCTGCCCCGCGAGCCCGTCGATGTCGCCTTCGGCTACCCGCAGGACGGCGGCGACTTCTCCGCCGCCGTACGCCGCTGCGTCGGCGTCGCCAAGTGCCGCGAACCCGGCGGCACCCACGGCACCTCCGTCATGTGCCCCTCCTTCCGCGCCACCGGCGCCGAGGAACACTCCACGCGAGGCCGCGCCCGCCTGCTCCACGAAATGCTCGCGGGCGAGGTCGTCACCGGCGGCTGGCGCGCGCCCGAGGTCCGCGACGCCCTTGACCTGTGCCTTTCGTGCAAGGGCTGCCGCAGCGACTGCCCCGTCGGCGTCGACATGGCCACGTACAAGGCCGAGTTCCTCCACCACCACTACGCCGGGCGCCTCCGCCCCGCGAGCCACTACGCCCTCGGGCGGCTGCCCGCCTGGCTCCGCGCCGCCGCGCCCCTCGCCCGCCCCCTCAACGCCGTCGCCCGCCTGCGCCCCCTCACCTCACTCGCCCTCCGCCTCGCGGGCCTCACCCCCGAGCGCCCCCTTCCCGCCCTCGCCGCGCGCCCTCTGCGCGTCGGCGAAGAAGGCGCGCCGCCGCCCGGCACCCGCCCCGTGCTCCTCTGGCCCGACACCTTCGGCCGCCACCTCGACCCGCACATCCCGCGCGCCGCCCGCCGCGTCCTCGCCGACGCGGGACTCCACGCCACGACCCCGCCCCCCTGGCTCGACGGAGCGGGCGTCTGCTGCGGCCTCACATACGTCTCCACCGGCCAGCTCGACGCGGCACGCCGCGTGATGCGGCGGACGCTGGATGCGGTGGATGCGGTGGATGCGGTGGATGCGGTGGATGCCGTGGGGGGCGCGGGTGCGGATGCGGATGCGGGCGTGAGAGCGGGTGGGGGCAGTGGTGCGAGCGGCCGTGAGGGTACGGGTGCGGGTGGCGGCCCCCGTGCCGGGACGGGTACGGCACCGGGCGAGGCGTCCGCCTCCACCCCGATCCTCGTCCTCGAACCCAGCTGCGCCGCCGCCCTCCGTACCGACCTGCCCGAACTGCTCCCCGACGACCCGCGCGCCGCCCGGCTCGCCGCGCGCGTCCGCACCTTCGCCCAGGTCCTGGAGGAGGAAGCGGCGCCCGGCTGGGAGCCGCCCCGCATCGCGGCCTCCGTCGTCGGCCAGACGCACTGCCATCAGCACGCCGTGCTCGGCGACGCCGCCGAACGCCGCCTGCGCGCGCGAGCCGGCCTCAGCGGCGAACTCAGCGGCGGTTGCTGCGGACTCGCGGGCAACTTCGGCTTCGAACGCGGCCACTACGCGACCTCCGTGGCCTGTGCGGAGGACCAGTTGCTGCCCGCCGTCCGCGCGGCGGAGCCCGAGGCCGTCGTCCTCGCCGACGGCTACTCCTGCCGCACCCAGCTCTCCCACCTCTCCCCGCGCACGGGCCGCCACCTCGCCGAAGTCCTGGCGGACGCTCTCCCGGCCCGTACGCCGTAGACCACGGCTGTCGTCCGGCGGACGGGGCAGACGAGGGGAGCCGGGGCTGCTCCACCCGCCCCGGCGGACACCTGGGAGGGGACGAGGATGACGACGAGCACGACCGAACGGGACGGGGCGAGCGGGGCCGAGGAAGCGAGCGAGGCCCACGACGCAGCGGACCTCACGGGTTCCACGGACCAGGTGGGCTCGACGGACCTCGCGGACTCCGTGGAACACGCGGGCTCCACGGACCTTGTCGGCTCCCCGGACCCCGCTGGCTCCACGGACCTCGCGGCCTCGCCGGACCCCGCTGGCTCCACGGACCTCGCGGCGCGCGGGGTCGAGCTGCGGAGACGGCTCGAACGGCTCCTCGGCATCGCGATGTCCGAGGGCAACGGGCTGCACGCGCTGCGCAACGGCGACGAGATCTTCCCCGCCATGCTCCGGGCCATCTCCTCCGCCCGCCGCACCGTGGACATGATGACCTTCGTCTACTGGCGCGGCGAGATCGCCCGCGACTTCGCCCGAGCCCTCGCCGAACGCGCCGAGGCGGGCGTCCGCGTGCGCCTGCTCCTCGACGGCTTCGGGGCCCGCACGATAGAACGCGACCTCCTCGACCTCATGGAGAACGCGGGCGTCGTCCTCGCGTGGTTCCGCAAGCCCCTCCTCATCTCCCCCTTCAAGCAGAACCACCGCTGCCACCGCAAGGCCCTCGTGATCGACGAGTCGATCGCCTTCACCGGAGGGGTCGGCATAGCTGAGGAGTGGTGCGGCGACGCCCGCGACCCCTCCGAGTGGCGCGACACGCACGTCGAGGTGCGCGGTCCCGCCGTGGACGGCATCGCCGCCGCCTTCGCCCAGAACTGGGCCGAGTGTAAGCCCGAACTCTTCGACGACCAGGACCTCTTCACCCCGCAGGAGCCGGCCGGCGACGCCGTCGTCCAGGTCGTACGGGGCTCCGCGAGCTTCGGCTGGCAGGACATGCAGACCCTCTTCCGGGTCACCCTGGAGTCCGCCCGCGAACGCGTCCGCATCTCCACCGCCTACTTCGCCCCCGACGACTACTTCATCGACCTCCTGTGCGCCGCCGCCGCGCGCGGCGTCCGCGTCGAACTCCTCCAGCCCGGCCCCCACACCGACAAACGCGTCTGCCAGCTCGCCGGCCAGCGCCACTACTCCCGTCTGCTCGACAGCGGAGTCCACGTCTGGCAGTACCAGCCCACGATGCTCCACACCAAGATCCTCACCGTGGACCGCACCCTCGCCCTCGTCGGCTCCACCAACTTCAACCGCCGCTCGCTGGAGCACGACGAAGAGGTCATGCTCGCCGTCCTCGACCCCTCCTTCGTCGCCGGTCTCGACGCCGACTACGACCGCGACCTGGCCCGCAGCACCCGCATGAACCCCACCCGCTGGTCCCACCGCTCCCTCACCCAGCGCACCCGCGAATCCCTGATGCGCCCCCTCGGCCGCTTCCTCTGAGCCGGGCGAGCGGCAGGCACCGGCGGCAGACGGCCCGGGGCGCCGGTACGGGATCGGGGCGGCGGTACGGGATCGGGGCGGCGGTACGGGACCGGGGCGCGGGTACGGGCCCGGGGCATCCCGGGCTCTGAGGCAGCGGTACGTGACGGGGCGGCGGAACGTGGCCCGGGTGGCCGTACAGGCCGGGGCGTCGGTGCGGGGACGGGCGCCCCCGAATCCGTACCCTCGCGCCCATGACGCACCCCTCCGACACCCCCGCGAGCGGCACCGACGTCTTCGACCGCATGCGCGCCGGTGAGCTGTACCGCGCCGACGACCCCGAGATCGAACGCCGCCAGCGCGCGGCCCGTCGCCTCGCCGCCCGCTGGGCCACGGCCTACACCGAGGACCCCGACGCCGCCCGTCCCCTCCTCTCCGAACTCCTCGGCTCTCTCGGCGAGGGCGCCGAACTACGCCCTCCCCTCCACCTCGACTACGGCTCCCACCTCCGCATCGGCGCCCGCACCTTCGTCAACTACGGCCTCACCGCCCTGGACGTCGCCGACATCACCATCGGCGCCGACTGCCAACTCGGCCCCCACGTCCAGCTCCTCACTCCGACCCACCCCCTGGAACCCGGTTTCCGCCGGGAGAAGTGGGAGTCCGCGCGCCCCATCACCCTCGGCGACAACGTCTGGCTCGGCGGCGGCGTCCTCGTCCTGCCGGGTATCACCATCGGCGAGAACTCCGTGATCGGCGCCGGCAGCGTCGTCACCAAGGACATCCCCCCGAACGCCGTCGCCGTCGGCAATCCGGCCCGCGTCGTCCGCACCCTGTAGCGCCGCACCCCCTCAGCCGGCCTCCCCGCCCCTTGCCGCCGCAGTCACCTCCCGCGCGAGCGCGACGAACTCCCGCACCTCCTCCCGCTCCCGCCCCGCCCGCCGGACGAGCGACACCGAGAGCGGCGGCGCATCGCTCAACGGGACGAAGGTGACGCCCGGATAGGCGTGCATCGCCGCCGTGGCGCGGGCCGTCACCCCGAAGGCGAGCCCCGCGGCGATCGCCGCGAGCCAGTCGTCGGTATTGCCCACGGTCAACGTCGACACCGGCCGCGCCCCGGAGGGCCACAGCTCCGGAGTCGTCGACCCCGAGACGGTGTTGAGCGCGAGCGTCCCCCCGGCCAGTTCCCCCAACCCGATCCGCGCCCGCTCCGCCCACACACTGTCCACCGGCACGGCCGCCACTCTCGGCTCCGCGTACAACTCGACCGCCACAAGCCCCGGCTCCGTGACCGGCCCGCGCAACAAGGCGAGATCCACCACCCCGCGCAGCAACCCCGCCGTCCGGTCGTCCACCCGCAGCAGCTCCAGCGGCACATCCGGACGCCGCTCGCGCCAGCTCCGCAACAACGGCGTCGTGAACCGCCCCGCCGCCGACCACGCGTGCCCGATCCGCAAGGCCCTCGGCGCCCCGACAAGGGACACTGCTTCGTCGAAGGCCGCGACAGCCGCCCGCGCCCGCACGCGGAACGCCGCCCCCTCGGCGGTCAACGCGAGGTGATGCGTGGACCGGTCCACGAGCCGGACCCCGAGCCCCCGCTCCAGCGCCGCCAGCGTCCGCGAAACCGCCGGCTGCCCCCTCCGCAACCGCGCCGCAGCGGCCGTCACCGATCCCTCCTCGGCCACAGCGAGGAAACACCGCAGGTGCCGCACCTCTACACCACCACGCCCCCCGCTGCCGCCACCCCAGCCACCTCGCGGATGCGCGGAACCGTTCCCCGGCTCGGGCAAGCCCGGACCCGGCCCGGCGGAGCCGGGACCCGCCTCGGTGGAACCAGGACTCGGCCCGGGGGAGCCGGGACGTGCCTCGGCGCGGCCGGCCCCGGAGCCGGACCGGATGGGCTGGGCCTCCCCGGAACCGGGCTGGGCGGTCCCAGCCCGGGACTGGTCTGTCCCGGCGACGGGAGGCCGGACTGTCCCTGAACCCGAACCGGGCACCCCGAGGCCGGAGTGCGACCCGGGCACCCCGAGACCGGGGTCCGAACCGGGGCTCGGAACCGGTTCGGAGCCTGCCTCCGAGCCGTAGTCGCGGACGGACATGGGCACCTCCTTCTGCCACACGGCGGCGGTTCGCTTGGCGCGCGGGTGCTCTCACCGACCGGACCGAGACCCGCCGAGGGCCAGCCTGGCGAGGTTCGTCCTGGCCTGGCGAGGAGCTGACCCCTCGCTCGCGGGGCAAAGACCGTCGCCCGCTCGGCCGGCCTGCCGGAACCCGCGACCCAGGAGGTCGGCCCGGCCCGCGAAATACGGTTCCGCCAAGTCCAGGAGGGTGCGGCGGCGATCCGCACCCTCCCGCTTATGCGCGCCGAGCATAAGCCCGCCCTCGCCGCATTTCACGGCAGCCACCACCGGGCCTACCGTGGACGGAAACGTACCGACGACAGGCTTCGGCAAGCACCCGCGTCGCGGCAGAGGGCAGCTGACAACCGGCCCGCACCTGCGGCTCCCGTGCGCCTCCCGGCGGACGGACGCGTGCTTTCTCGCGCTCGCGCGGCGATCGGTGCGCGAGCGGTACAGCGCGCTGTGGCCCCGGCGCCCAGCCGGGGCGTCCCGGCCGGAGTGCCCGTTTTCGTCACGGGGCCCGCAGTGACGTGCGCCTCGGTCACCGGGCCATGGTCAGTGACCGGAGAGTTCATTTCAGTGCACGCCCTGGTACAACAGGCTGATCGGTGCGGCGTTCGATCCGTAAAGGTGACTGACCTCCTGGGCGGATATTCACGAGAAGGAGCGGGCTGACGGTGGCTGAGTGGGGCGAAGCGGGAGCGGTGTCGGGTACGGGGCGGTCGGCCGGGACCGGACTCCCCGTCCAGCAGGGTTCCGCCGGCGCGACGGTCCCCTCGCCCTCCGCCTCCTCGGTACCCGTGACCGAGGGGGGCGCCCCTGCCGGCGGCACCCGGGGCAGCGGTCCGCGTGGCGCGCTCGGACCGGTCGGCCTGGTGCTCGCCGGGTGCGTGTCGGTGCAGTTCGGCGGGGCGCTCGCCGTGAGCATCATGGGGCGCACCGGGCCCCTCGGCGTGGTGGCGATCCGGCTCGCCGTCGCCGCGCTCGTGCTGCTGCTCTTCTGCCGGCCGAGGCTGCGGGGCCACTCCCGAGCGGACTGGGGCACCGTGGTCGCCTTCGGGGTCGCCATGTCCGGCATGAACGCGCTCTTCTACCAGGCCGCCGACCGTATCCCGCTAGGTCTCGCCGTGACCTTCGAGGTGCTGGGTCCGCTGGTCCTGTCTGTGGTCGCCTCACGTCGTCTCGTGAACTTCCTGTGGGCGCTCCTCGCGCTGCTCGGAGTCTTCCTGCTCAGTGGCACCGGGCTGAGCGACATCGACCCCGTGGGTGTCGCCTTCGCCCTCGGCGCGGGCGTCATGTGGGCCGCGTACATCGTGTTCAGTGCCCGGACCGGTCGCCGCTTCCCGCAGGCTGACGGCCTCGCCCTCGCCATGGCCGTGGGCGCTGTCCTCATCCTGCCGTTCGGCATCGCGCAGGCCGGCGCGACGCTCGTCGTGCCTTCCACGCTCGCTCTCGGTGCCGGTGTCGCTCTCCTTTCCTCCGTGCTCCCCTACACCCTGGAACTCATCGCACTGCGCCGTATCCCCGCCGCCGCCTTCGCCGTGCTGATGAGCCTGGAACCGGCCATCGCGGCACTCGCCGGCTTCCTCGTACTGCACCAGGACCTGAGCTGGATCGAAGGGCTGGCCGTCGCCCTCGTCATCGCCGCCAGCCTGGGTGCGGTGCGTACGACGAGTGAACGGCACGATTGAGGCCCAAAATGCCCAATCGGCGAAATCTTCACTCGCAGGAGTGAAGATAGGGCTGTTCGGGTGTGAACGCCCGTTCTGTTGGCCACGCTCCGTCATGAAATCGATGGCTGTGTGTCACCAACGGAGGTGCTTATGTTCGTACGGTCGCTACATTCCGTGACTGTTCTCGCGTCCGGGTATTTGCTGGCGTCCTCGTACGTGACGGCATATGGCGGGCGTCTCGCCACCCTCTTGCGCCGTGCGCGGGAGGTCATCCAGCGGGGCGGCGCATCCAGCGCTGGGACCGTGGGTGCCGGACCCCCGCCCGAGCCCCCGCCCGTGCCGAGCCGGCGACGGACGGGAGCCGATGGCGTGGCGGCAGTGCCGCGCTCGTCAGACGACGTGCAGTGTCGTGTGCGCGGTGGCCGTCGAGTCGGTACCGGCGTAGATGTCGAAGGCGCCCGTCTCGACGCGGTAGTTCCCGGCCGGGTCGTTGTCCCAGAAGCCGAGGTCCTCGGAGTCCAGACGCACCAGGACCTCCTCGCTCTGCCCCGGTGCCAGCTCGACCCGGGCGAATCCGCGAAGCCGCCGTACCGGCTGCACGATCGAGGCGGCCCGGTCGTGCACGTAGACCTGCACGACCTCGGTGCCCGCCACGTCCCCCGCGTTCCTGACCGGCACGGTCACCTCGACCGATCCCCCCTCACCGAGTTCCCGCAGCGAGATCTCGGTCCGGCTCAGGGCGGGCGCGCCGGTCTCGAAGCGGGTGTAGCTCAGCCCGTGGCCGAAGGCGAAGCGAGGCCCGTGCTCCACGTCGAGGTAGAAGGAGCGGAACGGCACCTTCGGGTCGGCCGGGTCGGCGGGACGGCCGGTGTTCTCGTGGTTGTAGTAGAGCGGGATCTGTCCGGCCGAACGCGGGAACGTGACAGGGAGCTTGGCGCTCGGATTGACCTTCCCCGTCAGGACATCCGCGACGGCGTGACCGCCCTCCAGCCCCGGGTGCCAGGCGAAGAGAACGGCGGGCGCCTCGTCGATCCACTCCTCCATGGTGAGCGGCCGGCCGCCGAAGACCACGACGGCGAAAGGCTTCCCCACGGAGGCCACCTGGCGGATCAGCTCGGCCTGCCCCTCGGGCAGCGAGATGTCGGCGCGCGTCGACGCCTCGCCGCTGATCTCGCTCGGCTCACCGACCGCGACGACGGTCACATCGGCCTCGCGCACCGCCGCGATCGCCTCTGCCTCGCCCTCGGCGTACAGCACCTCGGTCGCGGGAAGCGCCTCGCGCAGCCCCTCCAGGACAGTGGTGGCGGCGAAGCGGGCGGCGCCCGGACCGGCCCACGTCCCGTGCAGGTCCGTCGACAGCGCGAACGGCCCGACGACGGCCACCGACGCGGCCGTGGCGGGCAGCGGCAGCACGGACGCCCCGTTCGCGGTCGTCTCGTTCTTGAGGAGTACGAGCGTGCGGGCCGCGGTCTCCCGCGCGGCGCGCCGCGCCTCCGCCCCGGGCTCGGTGATCTCCGCGGACTCCGCCGCGTATGGCGCGGTGAAGAGACCGAGACGTGCCTTGAGGAGCAGGACGCGGGAGACCGCCTCGTCCAGTCGCGCCGGGTCGATCGCCCCGGCGGCGAGGAGCTTCTCGCCGTGCTCGGTGATGTGGGTGCTCACCATCTCCATGTCCACGCCCGCGCCGAGGGCCTGCCGGATGGCGTCGGCCCCATCCTCCGCGAGACCGTGCGCGATGAGTTCCTGCACGCCGGTCCAGTCGCTCACGACCATCCCGTCGTACTTCCACTCCTCGCGCAGCACTTCGGTGAGCAGGTGGGAGTTGGCGTGCGCGGGGACGCCCGAAACGGTGTTGAACGAGGCCATCACCGTGGCGACGCCGGCGTCGAGCGCCGCCTTGAAGGGCGGCAGGTAGACGTTGCGCAGACGCTGCTCGGAGACGTCCACGGTGTTGTAGTCGCGCCCGCCCTCGGCGCCCCCGTAGGCGGCGAAGTGCTTGGCGCAGGCGGCGACCTTGCGCGGGTCGGCCGACAGCGCCGGACCCTGGTAGCCGCGCACCTTCGCGGCGGTGAGCACGGCGGTGAGGTACGGGTCCTCGCCGGCGCTCTCCGCGATACGGCCCCAGCGCGGCTCGTGGCACACGTCCATCATCGGGTTGAACGTCCAGTGCACCCCGGCCGAGCGCGCTTCCTCGGCGGAGATCTCGCCGTCGCGCTCCGCGACCGCCGGGTCCCAGGAGGCGGCTTGTGCGAGCGGGATCGGGAAGGTGGTCCAGTAGCCGTGGATGACGTCGAGGCCGAAGATCAGCGGGATGCCGAGTCGCGACTCCTCGACGGCGAGCCGCTGGAGGGCGTTCGTGTGCGTGGCGCCCGTGATGTTCAGGACCGAACCGAGCCGTCCCTCGCGGGCCGCGTTCTCGATCTCCTCGGTCTCGCCGCCGCCCGGACCGGTGGCGCTGTTCCAGGAGAGCTGCTGAAGCTGACCCAGCTTTTCGGCCACGGTCATCCGGGAGAGGAGGTCCCGGACGAGTTCCAGGTGGTCATCGGCGGTGTGTTCGACAGTCATGGCGGTACACGCTAGGCGTTGTGCCCGGGGTTTTCCATATCGTCCCCCCGCACACGGCGGGACGGTGAGCACGGGCGGGAGGGGGAGCGGAGTGGGGCGGAAGCCAGGACGGCCGCAATGATCGGGCCTGTGCACGGGCGTGAGGCGCGACCGACCTGGCCAGGGGCGGAACGCGGAGCCTAGAGGGCCCCGGTTCCGCAGGCTGCGGAGTGACGCATCCCGCAGCCTGCGCAGCCCGCAAACCCGGGCTCTGCGAAGTCCAGAGGCTCATGAAGCCCGAGCCCCGCGGAGCCGGGAGCTTGCGGAGCCCCAGGCCGGTCCGGCGCGACCGCAGGGCCGGTCAGCCGTCGACGCGCACCACGTCCCCGTACCCCTCGATGTCCTCGGCCGTGCGGCTGCCGGGGCCGGTGTAGCGGGCGGACGGACGGACCAGGCGGCCGGTGCGCTTCTGCTCCAGGATGTGCGCGGACCAGCCCGCCGTGCGGGCACAGGTGAACATGGAGGTGAAGAGCGGGGCGGGGACCTCGGCGAAATCGAGCATGATCGCCGCCCAGAACTCGACGTTGGTCGCGAGCACCCGGTCGGGGCGGCGGGAGTGCAGTTCGTCGAGGGCGGCCTTTTCCAGGGCCTCGGCGACCTCGAAGCGGGGGGCGCCCAGTTCCTTGGCCGTACGGCGCAGCACCCGGGCGCGCGGGTCCTCGGCGCGGTACACGCGGTGGCCGAAGCCCATGAGGCGTTCGCCGGAGTCGAGGACCCGGCGGACGTAGGCCGCAGCGTCGCCCGTGCGCTCGACCTCCTCCAGCATCCCGAGCACGCGGGACGGCGCTCCGCCGTGGAGCGGCCCCGACATCGCGCCCACCGCTCCCGAGAGCGCGGCGGCGACATCGGCCCCGGTGGAGGCGATGACGCGGGCGGTGAAGGTCGACGCGTTCATGCCGTGCTCGGCCGCCGAGGTCCAGTAGGCGTCCACGGCCTTCACGTGGCGGGGGTCGGGTTCGCCGCGCCACCGGATCATGAACCGCTCGACGATGGAGCGACCCTTGTCGATCTCGCTCTGCGGAACCATCGGCGACTGCTGGCCGCGCGCCGCCTGGGCGACGTACGAGAGCGCGGTGACGGCGGAGCGCGCGAGGTCG
The DNA here is from genome assembly GCF_000213055.1 of Streptomyces sp. Tu6071. NCBI lineage: Bacteria > Bacillati > Actinomycetota > Actinomycetes > Kitasatosporales > Streptomycetaceae > Streptomyces > Streptomyces sp. Tu6071. Next base: position 4,405,514 of record NZ_CM001165.1, read on the forward strand.
GTACGGGCCTGCGCGGCGTCGATGTCGAGCAGTGGCCGCAGACCCCAGATGGGGGCGAGCTGGGCGAGCGCGGACTGGACGTCGACGCGGATGTCACCCGTGTGGACCGGCAAGGGGAAGGGTTCGGCCGGCGGCAGGCCGGGCGTGAACGAGCCGTCGACGAGGAGTCCCCACACATTGCCGAAGGAGACCTTGCCGACCAGGTCCTCGATGTCGACGCCGCGGTAGCGCAGGGCGCCGCCTTCCTTGTCGGGTTCGGCGATCTCCGTCTCGAAGGCGATGACCCCTTCGAGGCCGGGCACGAAATCGGACATCTCGCTGCTCCTCGTCTCACAGTGATCTGGCGGCGACCGCGTTCCCGACCGGGACGACCCGGCACGTGCGGCCCCGACGCTCTTGGTGGCCCTCGCGACCGTATGCCCCGGCCGGAAGGGCCGCGCCGCGAGGACGGACTCGCCGAGGGCGACCGTCGCCCACCGGGCGCGTTTCTGCGTCATGCCCGGTACGGGAGCCGGTCACCCCTCCTGGCGAGGGGCGTCGCCGTGACGTACGCGACACATGGGGTGGGCCGGTGCGGCAGGATGGCGCCGTGAGCGAGGAGAACGCGCCGGAGGCGCGAGGCGGGGACGCGGAGCGGGAGCCGGATGGGAGCGCGCGGCGGGCACACGTACCGCACGTACTCGATCCTGCGGGGATGCGCGAGCAGTACCGGGCCGAGGGGATCGAGGCCGAGGGGTTCGCGGCGGAGCCGATGGACCAGTTCGGGCGCTGGTTCGCGGACGCGGTGGCGGCGGGGATCTTCGAGCCCAACGCCATGGTCGTCTCGACGGCGGACACCCGGGGGCGGCCCAGTTCGAGGACGGTGCTGCTGAAGCAGTACGCGGCGCGCGGATTCGTCTTCTACACCAACCACACTTCCCGCAAGGGCCGCGAGATCGCGGAAAACCCGCACGTCGCGCTGCTCTTCCCCTGGCACCCGATGGCCCGCCAGGTCCTGGTCACCGGTACGGCGGCGCACGTGGACCGGGCGGAGACCGCCGCGTACTTCCACAGCCGTCCGCACGGTTCGCAGCTCGGCGCCTGGGCGAGCGAGCAGTCACGGGTCGTCGCGTCGCGCGAAGTGCTCGACGAGCAGTACGCGCGGCTCGCCGCCCGGTATCCGGAGGGCAGCGAGGTGCCCGTACCACCGCACTGGGGCGGGTATCTCGTCACGCCGGAGACGGTCGAGTTCTGGCAGGGGCGTGAGAACCGCCTGCATGATCGTTTGCGCTATCGCCGTACGGGAGGGGAGCAGGGCGCGGAGCCGGAGTGGACCCTGGAACGGCTGAGCCCCTGACGGGTGCGCGGAATCCCTCGAACGGTTGTGGATAACCCCTGTTCAGCCCGTGTACCGGAAACGCTGCTCACTCTGACGAGTGAGGCGTTGAAAAACTTCGGCGGAGTTATCCACAGATGTGGCTGGAGGGGGTGGGTCGGGGGTGGGGTTGCGGAAGGATGGTATTGGGGCCGCCCCCTGGGAGGGCGGGGGCTGTCCGGGTGTCGGGCGTGTGCGACGAGGGACGCGCACATCCCCAGGTTGCCAGGCGCCCCATCACCCGCCACGGCCTCACGCCCCACGCTCGCGAGCCCGCTGCCCGCCCCCGGGTAGCCAGCCCCAGCAGCCGAGCCCACCCGCACCCGCACCGCATACCCCCTCGCCTGCGGCAACCCTCCAGCCAGTGCCCCGAGCACAGCCCCAACACAGGCGCCCGAAAAACTGGCACCCCAAAGGCAGGCCACTGACCCCCGAGCCGATGACCTCAGGCTGACCGCAGGTCCCCAAAACGCAGTCGACCCGCAAGCCGTGGTCTCCCTTGCGGGAGAGCCGGCCGGACATACCGGCGGCTTGCGGGTCGGGTGTACTGCTGGGATTGGGCCGGCGGCGACGTGAACTGGTCCGGTTTCCCGGTCCGGTTCTTCCACACGCTTCCGGCCACCGCACAAGAGTGCGGGGACAGGGGCCGCTAGCCCGCAGTCACCTCACGCGTCCGGTAGTCATACATTCTCCGAACCACCTCCCTTCTCATGTGCTCACCACTGTAAGAACGCTCCGGGCGAGAGGCAAAGGGTTTTCGCCGGAAACGAAAACCCTCATTCGGCACCCCGCATCGGGAATGAATCCGTCCTACTTGCCACCCCCCCCGCATCAGCGCCGCATCCCCAAGACCGCCACCACCCCCCAAAGCACCCCCTCCCCCCCGACCCCCCTCCGTGGCGACCCCACCCCGGACCGTGAACGCGCCCCCGAACACGCCCCCCACGTGCACCCCGCCGCCCCTCACCCGCATCACTGCCGCGCAACGATTTACGCGAAGCCGCTGTGTGCTGTGTCACGGTGGAGTTCAATTCAGCGCAGGCAAGGCAGACGTACGAATGACGTACGTACGGCAGGGGGTGCCAGGGTGAGTGTTTCCCGGCGCGGTGGGACCACGGACGATCCAGGTGCTCGGGGTGGGACCACGGACGGGCAGGATGCCGCGGAGCCAGCGCACGGCGCTCCCGGGCGTGATGACTCGGAGCTTCTCGCCGCCCTTCTCGACGGCATGGACGCGGCTCTGTGCGCGCTCGACACGGACGGCGTCGTGACGCACTGGAACCGCGAGGCGGAGCGCATCCTCGGCTGGTCCCCGGACGAGGCGGTCGGCCGGCAGGGCTTCGGCGGCTGGGCGGCGCGCGAGGCGGACGCGGGGGAGATGTGGCGTTCGCTCGCCGCGGCGATGCGCGCGCCGGGACGTCAGGTCCACGAGTTCGCGCTGCTCACCAAGGACGGCGGTCGCGTCCTCGTCCGGGTCCAGTCCGCCGCCGTACGGGACACGGACGGCCGTCCGGCGGGGGTGTACTGCGCCTTCAGCGAGGTCCACACCCAGATAGACCTGGAGCGTTCCATAGCCCTCGGGGAGGCGCTCTTCGACGACGCCGCCTGGGGCGTCGTGCTCGTGGACGCCGATCTGCGGCCCGCCGCGGTCAACGCCTACGCGGCCCGCGCGCTCGGCACCGGTCGCACCGCGCTGCTCGGCCGCCCGCTCGCCGATCTCCTCGGCCAGGGCGTCGAGGAGCTGGAGAGCGCGCTCACGCACGTACTCGCCGAAGGGGCCCCGCCCGCCCCCGCCGAGTTGTGGGTGACGGTCCGCGAGGACGCGGAGCCCGCGCGGCGCTGCTGGCGCTCCGGATTCGTACGGCTCTCCTCGCCGCTCAGCGAGGAGCCCGTGCCGCTCGGTGTCGGCTGGTTCTTCCAGGACGTGACGGAGGCGCGGCTCGCGGAGCAGGAGAGCGCGCAGTTGCGTTTCCGCTCCGGGCAGTCGCAGCGCGCCGCGCGCGCGGCGGCCGAGTGCGAGGACCCGGGCGAGGCGATCACGGTCCATCTCGACTTCGCCCTCGCCGGTTTCGCCGACCACGCGCTCGTCGACCTCCTCGACACGCCCGCGGCGCACCACGAACCCGAGGGCAACGGGGGCACGCCGCGTCTCGTGCGGGGCGCGATGACCCCCGGTGGCAGTCCTGGCCCGCTGCGTACCGCGCTCGCGGGGGTCGGGCTGCCGGTTGGCTACGGCGAGGCGCATCCCGCCGTACGGGCGGTGCGCCGCTCGGGCGCGGTGCGGACGAGCTGGCACGGCGGCGTCGACGACGAGGAGCGCGAGGACTGGTCGCACCGCCACCGCTGGCCCCGCGAGACCGAGCACGCGCTCTGCGCCGTCCTGCGCAGTCGCGGTCTCACGCTTGGTGTCGTGACGTTTCTGCGCGGCCCCGGCCGCCATGCCTTCGACCGCTCCGACGCCCAGTACGCGGAATCCGTCGCGCTGCGCGTCGCGGGCGCCGTCGACCTCGCCCGCCTCCTCGCCCCCGGCCCTCGCGCGGACCAGGAGCCGTACGCGAGCCACGAGCCGTACGGGGAGTGAGCCGGCCGGTACGGGGACGGCCGGCGGCCCCCGGTCGCCGCCCGGGTCGTGCCCTGGGCGGTACCCCAGCCCGTACGTGAGACGAGCACCCGACACCTGAGACGCCGCGCGCACCCGGGGGCACCCGCCGCACCCGCCGCATCCGTCGCACCCCGGGCACCGCGCCCCCGCGCCTCAGTGCTGGTAGTAGATCCGCTCCCTGTGGCGCGCGAAGACCTCCCCGTTCCACTCCCGCCCGCCGGGCACGTTCCCCGAGCGCAGCAGGGGCGGTTCGGTGCCCTCGGCGGCGAGGAGCGCCGCCGCCGTCGCGGTCGTGGCCTGGAGAAGAGCGCTGGTCACGGCCGTGGAGGCCGGGCCGAAGGGGGCGGCGATGCCGTCACCGCTCAGCTCCGCGTCGCCCACGGTGATCTTGTTGTCGAGCACGACGTCGCAGTGCTCGGCGAGGAAGGAGTTCCACGGGTTGTCCGGGAGGCTGTGCCCCGCGTACGCGGCGGAGGTGACGCCGATGACCTTCAGCCCCTTCTCGCGCGCCCGCACCGCCATCTCGACGGGCAGGACGTTGCGTCCGGAGAGCGAGATGATCACGAGCAGGTCGCCGGACGCGGCGGGCGACTGGTCGAGCACGGTCCCCGCGAGACCCTCGACGCGCTCCAGCGCGGAGCCGAGCGTCGCGGGCCGTACGTCCACACCGAGTGTGCCCGGCACCGTGAGCAGGTTCACGAGGGCGAGGCCGCCGGCCTTGTAGACGAGGTCCTGCGCGATGAGCGAGGAGTGCCCGGCCCCGAAGGCGAAGATCCGGCCGCCTCGCGTCACGGTCGCCGCGAGCAGTCGCGCCGCCCGCTCGACGGGACCGCCCGGCACGGCCTCCTCGTCGCGTACGCGCGCGAGAAGCGCGGTCACGGCGTCGAGGTAGCGGCGCGCGGTGTCGGGAACGGGCGGGGGGAACACGGCGTCGGGGCTCATGGGCGCGCTCCCGGCTGTCCCGGGCATGCTCCCGGCTGCTGCGGGCGCCCTCCCGGCTGTTCCGGGGGCGTTTCCGGGGTCTGCGGGCGGGGCGTCCTCGGTGGAAGTGGTCTCGGCGGCGCTCATCCGTGCCTCGTGCCTCCTGCTCGGGCGCCCGTGCCCCGGGCGAGGGCGGCGCGGTGGGTGGCACGGCGGCGTGCCGTCGCTCACGGTGCGGCCCCGGGACCTGGGCTGTCAACAGGGCCCGGAGGGGGTGCGGGGGAGCGGAGGGAGCGGTGGGAAGGGCGGCCGGAGGGGCCCCGCCGTCCGGTCCGGGCCGGTTGTCGGTGGGATGCGTCAGAATTGACGGCAGGGCCAGCGCACACCGATCGCCGGGACCCCTCGGCGGTCACAGCATCAAGGGGCACGGATGTCCGGACTGATCGACACCACGGAGATGTATCTCCGCACCATCCTCGAACTGGAGGAGGAAGGTGTGGTGCCCATGCGCGCCCGCATCGCGGAGCGGCTCGACCAGAGCGGCCCCACCGTCAGCCAGACGGTGGCGCGCATGGAAAGGGACGGCCTCGTCGCCGTCGCCAGCGACCGCCACCTGGAGCTGACCGAGGAGGGCCGCCGCCTCGCCACCCGGGTCATGCGCAAGCACCGGCTCGCCGAATGCCTCCTCGTCGACGTCATCGGCCTGGAGTGGGAGCAGGTCCACGCCGAGGCGTGTCGCTGGGAGCACGTCATGAGCGAGGCGGTCGAGCGCCGCGTCCTCGATCTCCTGCGCCACCCGACCGAGTCCCCCTACGGGAACCCGATCCCGGGCCTGGAGGAGCTGGGCGAGCAGTCCGAGGCCGATCCCTTCCTCGACGCGGGCATGGTCTCGCTCGCCGACCTGGAGCCGGGCGGCGAGGGCAAGAACGTGATCGTGCGCCGCATCGGCGAGCCCATCCAGACCGACGCGCAGCTCATGTACACGCTCCGCCGCGCGGGCGTCCAGCCGGGCGCCGTGGTGAGCGTGACGCGCGCGGCGGGCGGCGTTCTCGTCGGCAGCGGCGGCGAGGCCGCCGAGCTGGACACCGAGATCGCCTCGCACGTCTTCGTCGCGAAGGGCTGAGGCGGCACAGCGAGGGAGCGGGCGCCGACCGCACGGCGCGCGGCCCCCGCGCGCCCGGCGATCGCCGGGCGCCTCTTCGCCATGCCGTCCCGCAGTCGCGCGCGGTGAGCGATGGCGGGGCGCGGACCGGCTCCGCCAGCGGTACGAGTACGAGTACAGGGCGGCGCGAAGCGGTACGGGCACGCGAGCCGCGCGAGCCGGACGGCGAGGGCGCGTGGGGCGGAGCGAGGCGGGGCCACGCAGGGCGGTGTGGGGTGCGGGGCGGCCCGGAGCTCTCGGCGCGGCGGAGGGGCGCCGTGGCGGGTGGGCGGTGGCCGGGCCGGGGCGCGTCGCCGCGTACCGGTGCGTTGACGCGTACGGGGCGAGGTGGGCAGCGCTGCTCGGCGCTTCTCCGGGTGACCGTGGCCGGTGAGGATCGCTGGCCGGACAAGCGGATGGCCGGGTGGCCGGAACCTGTCAGGTCCGTCGTGGCGCCGTGCGGGTACTTCCTCCCTGTTCGTAGCGTTTTGGGTGGACGGGAAGCGGATCGGTGGCGTCCGGAGTGCGGGGAGTGTTCCCGGTTTTGGTTTTTTCTGGGCCGGATGGGCAGCGCCGACCGGCAAGGCGTGTCAGTCTGACGCGATGGGGACGGTCGAGGTTGGCGGTGGCCCCTCGGGGAGGCTCCGCACGCGCGCCGGGTCCCGGCGCCTTGCGGCGCCGGGACCCGGTCCCCCCTGCGCTGACCCGGAGCCCCGAGCTCTCAGGGTCACCCCCGGGCGGGTCCGTTCCGCGAGGAACCCGCCCCTCGGCTGAGATCTCCCCCGCGCCACGGGCGTCAACCTTCCCCGGCTGTCACTCGTACGAGGGGACTTGGGTGGAAAACCATTGTTTTCCGCCGGAAATCGAATGATGTTTCGATAGCGTGCGGCTTGCGGGGTTCGGGGGCACCGCGCGGGAGTTGGACAGGAACGACTGGGGGTGCCGGAACCGATGGTGCGCCGGATCGATGTGACAGGGGCGGGCGGAGTGCGGCTCGCGGCGTGGGAGTACGAGGGGACGGTGCCGGGGAGCGGAGGGTTGCGCCCCGGTGTCCTCCTCCTGCACGGGCTCCTGGGGCGGGGCTCGCACTGGGCGGGGAGCGCGGGCTGGCTCGCGGAGCGGCACCGCGTGATCGCGCTCGACCAGCGCGGCCACGGGTCGAGCGAGCGGCAGGCCGCGTCGTACTCGCGCGCGGCCTACGTGGGGGATGTGCACGCCGTGGTGGAGAGTCTGGGCCTCGGACCCGTCGTGCTGATAGGGCACGGGCTCGGGGCGCTGACGGCCTGGCAGTTCGCGGCGCAGTACCCGGAGTCGGTCCGGGCGCTCGTCATCTCGGACATGCGGGCCTCGGCGCTGGGGTTCGCGGCGCAGCGGGAGTGGGTGGACTGGCTGCGCGGCTGGCCGCTCCCCTTCGCCTCGCTCGCCGAGGCGGAGAAGTGGTTCGCCGCCGGTGACCCCTGGCTCGCGCGGCCCAACGCGGCGCGGGGGGCCTACTACGCGGAGGTCATGGAACGGGCGGGCGACGGCTGGCGGCCCGTCTTCGAACCGGCGCACATGATCACCTCGCGCGAGGCGTGGGTGCACGACTCGCACTGGGACGAGCTGGGCCAGGTGGCGTGCCCGACGCTCGTGCTGCGCGGAACGGAGGGGGAGCTGGGCCGGGCCGAGGCGCAGGAGATGGTCCGCGTGCTACCGCGCGGCCAGTACGCGGAGCTGAGAGGGGCGGGCCACCTGGCCCACTACGAACGACAGGAGGCATGGCGAGAAGCGGTCGAACCCTTCCTGGCGGGCGCGCTGACCTCCTGAGCGACGACGCCGACGGTGGCCGAACCGGGCCGCCGGGAGGCCGAGTTCGGTCGCCGGGGCGCTCGCTTGGTCCGCGTGGGCGTCGTTCCTGCGGACCGAGCGAGCGTGGCCCATGCGGACCAAGAGGACGTCGCCCATGCGGACCAAGTGGGCGTCGTGCGCGCGGCCCGCGTCGGGGTCGTGCGCGTGGCGAGCGCCTGTACGTGGTGCACCACGGCCAGTTGCCGGGGCGGCGCGGGGCGGCCTGTTCGGGTGGGGGTCCGCTGATATGGGTTCAGGTCGAACCGGGCTGTGCGGCGGGCGAGTTCGGGCCGTTCAGCGGCTTGGTAGCTGCTTGTCGTGGTCTCGCGCGTGCGGCGGGGGAGGGCTTGCTCGTCGTCGCCGGTACTGGGCGGCTCGTGTGTGGGGGCTGTTGGCAGAGGGCGGGTCCGGTGGCGGTGCGAACCTCTGGCTTCGGCAGGTGAGTTGAGGCCCGCGCCAGGGGTGGGGATGTCGTGACGTCGGGGCGCGGACACTGTGTCGGCCGTCGCGGGGGCAAGACCGGCGCGGTCGCGGGCGCCTGTCCGCCACCTCGTTGCTGAGCCGCCGCGCGCCCCCGCGCACAATCGGCGTGCGGGGGCGCACGACGGCACCGCCGACCACCTCCGCGCTCCGCCCGTAAGCCCCCCCGCGCCACCCCTGAGGCCCCCGCCAATCTGCTGTACGGGCCTGCCCCGCTCCTTAACGCCCCACCGCATCCCAGCCCGCCCCCCCACAGCAGCCGCCCGGACCAGCCGCGCCGTTCCCCAACCGGCCGCCGACAATCGCCCGCCCTGTCCCTCAGGAACTCACTTCCGTTTCCCTCCCGCACGCGTATGCCAGTGGGCTGATCAGCTCTTCCGTGTCGGGGAGCCAGCGGTTGGCGGGGGTGGGGCGGCAGGCCCATTGGGCGGCGCCCTGGCCGCCGAAGCGGGTGGGTGGGGCGACGATCCAGGCGCCCTCGGCGAGGGGGGTGAGGCCCAGGACCTGGGGGGACCAGCCGAGCCTGCGGACCAGATCGCCCGCCTTCGCCGCGCCCCCCGGCAGGACGAGGAAGCGCATCCGGCGGTCCGGGGCCCGGGTGACCGGGCCCGGCGTCACGCCCATGCGCTCCATCCGGGCCAGCGCGAGGAAGCCGGCCGTCTCCGGCACCTCGATCGCGTCGAAGGTGCGGCCCGTGGGCAGCAGGATCGCCGCGGTCGGCCGCTCCGTCCACAGCTTGCGGGCCACCGTCGCGCTGCCGGTCGCCTGCGTCGCCCAGTTCTCGTCCGCCGGGTGCGCCCCGGGGGCCGGGCAGTCGCGCGCGCCGCACGAGCAGCGCTCCACGCCCTCGGCCGACTCCAGCCAGACGCCGGGGACGACGTCCCAGTGCCGGTCCTCGGTGTACCGCACCGCGGTATCGGGCAGCGGCTCACCGCGCTGCTGCGAGGGGATCTTGCCTGCTCCGGTCACACTGAGGGTCTCTTCCACGCACAGCACAACTCCCGCCGGGTGCCGGGGTTACGGGGCGGGAGCGACCCCGCGCGACGGGCCGCGCGCGGGGAGGGGCACCGACCCGGCGTGCGGGGCGCACGGGGGCATCGCCGGGGGCGCGCGGGAGCCGCCGGAGCCGGGGGAGGGTACCCAGGAGGGAGTGGCTTTCCGGAACCCCGGGGGACGAACTCCGCCCCGGGCATAGGCGGACTCCGGCGGGGAGTCCGGAAGGGAGGGGAGAAGGAAACGGAATGCCGTCGTACGCACCGCCCGCACGCCCGGAGACGGCCAGCCCCGGCGAGCGGACGGGCGGACAGGCGGGCCGAGCGGCAGCCAGGCGGGCAGGGCCGGACGAGGAGGGGACCCACCCCGCACGGACCCCAGGTACGGGTCCGCCCGGCACGGACCCCAGGTACGGGTCCACCCGGCACGGCCCCGTCCCGGGCGAGGCTCCGCACCACACGAGGCGAGGCTCCGCACGGCGCCGCACCACACGAGGCGAGGCGAGGCGCAGCACGGACCCGTACCAGAACGCGGCACGCCCCCGTACGCAGCGCAGCACCCCCGCACCCGCACCACCGCCCCCGTACCGGCCGCCCCACCGCACCCCGCACAAGCGCACCACCCACCCCGCCCACCCCTTGCACCCCACACCGCCCACCACCCCCGGAGCCGCCCCGCTCACCCAGCCCGCGCCACCCGCCCCGGACCCCGACGCCCCGCACCCCGCCTCACCAGGCACCCCGCCCGGCGCCCACGCGGCCTCGCACGGCCCTGACGACCCGCGCGACACGCCGGGAGGGGAGAAGTAATACCGGATAGGTCCCCTTTGCGGCGCATCTTCGCTTTGTCCGCAGGGCAGTGATCAGCCAGGTGGCGCAGCGCACGCCGCCCAGCAGGTCAGCCACACGGTCCGCAGCGGCCCGGTGCCCGCCCCGGCGGGTGCTCCGCCGGGGCGGGCCCAGGTCAGCAAGCCAGTCCAGCACCCAGTCCACGACCACGCCTTTCGGCTCCGTGACCGGGACCGCGACCGCGACCACGACCACCGACCGACCCCGTGACCCGGGCGCGAGCGCGCCCGCGAGCGACGGGGGAGGCGGCGCGGGCCGTGCGGCGGGCGCGTACCGGCGACGGAACAGGGCGCGTACCCATTGGGGGTTTCACCATGGCCGCGAGGCCGCTAGTCGCACGCCAGCCGAACGAACGGCTCCAGGCGCTCATCCAGGAGGCCGGCTGCTCCAACGCCGGTCTCGCCCGCAGGGTCAATCTCTGCGGGGCCGAGCACGGACTCGATCTGCGGTACGACAAGACGTCCGTGGCCCGTTGGCTGCGGGGTCAGCAGCCGAGGGGCCGCGCGCCCGCCGTCATCGCCGAGGCCCTCGGGCGCAAGCTCGGGCGCACGGTGACGATCGACGAGATCGGCATGGCCAACGGCAAGAACCTCTCCTCCGGAGTCGGCCTCCAGTTCTCGCCGACCGTGCCGGGGGCGATCGAGCAGGTCTGCGAGCTGTGGCGCAGCGACGTGGGGCGCAGGGACTTCCTGACCGGCTCCTCGGTCGCCTCGTCCGCGCTCGTCGAGCCCAGCAGGGACTGGCTCATCTCGATGCCGGACAGCCAGGTCGCGCGCAGCGGCGGGCCGCGGGTCGGCGCCTCGGACGTCGCGGCGGTGCGGGCGATGACGACGGCGCTCGACCGGCTCGACCACAGTTACGGCAGCGGGCACGTGCGGCCCGTCGTCGTGCACTACCTCAACAGCGTCGTCTCGGGGCTGCTCTCCGGTTCCTACCGGGAGCCGGTGGGGCGGGAGCTGTTCGGCGCCGTGTCGCGCCTGACCGAGCTGGCCGGGTACATGGCCGTCGACACGGGGCAGGCGGGGCTCGCGCAGCGCTACTACATCCAGGCGCTGCGGCTCGCGCAGGCCGCGGGGGACCGGGCCTACGGCGGGTACGTGCTCGCCGCGTCGATGAGCCATCTCGCGGCGCAGCTCGGCAACCCGCGCGAGATCGCGCAGCTCGCGCGGGCCGCGCAGGAGGGCACGCGGGGGCAGGCCACGCCCCGCGCCCGTGCGATGTTCCACGCGGCCGAGGCGCGCGGGCACGCGCTGCTCGGCGACCGGCGCGCGGCGCACGAGGCGATCGACCGCGCCGAGAACGAACTCGCGCGCTGCGACCGGGACAGGGACGGCGATCCGGAGTGGATCGCGCACTTCGACGAGGCGTACCTCGCCGATGAACTCGCCCACTGCCACCGTGATCTGGGCGAGCCGGAGCAGGCGGAGCGCGCGGCCTCGCGGGCTCTCGCGGGCCACCCGGAGAGCCGGACCCGGCGCCGCGCGATCGGTTACGTACTGCTCGCGACGGCGCAGGTCCAGCAGCGCGAGATCGAGGAAGGCTGCCGCACCGCGCTGCACGCGGCGGAACTCCTCGCCTCGCTCCGCTCCGACCGCGGCGCGGAGTACCTGGAGGACTTCCGGCAGCGGCTCGACCCCTACCGGGAGGAGTCGGTGGTGCGGGAGTTCGGGGCCCGCCTCGACCTGCGCGCGGCGGCCTGAGCGCAAAGGCGGCCGTCCGCCCGGAGCCGGGAGGACGGCCGCCCGGAGCCGGGAGGACGGCCCCCGCCCGCGAAGGGGCAAGGGCCGCCCGGAGACGGGAGGAAGGCCGCCCGCTCGCGAAGGGGAAACGGCCGCCCGGTAAGGGGGCCAAGGGCCGCCCGGAAAGGGGTCCTCGGCGAGGAGTGCGCGGCTGTCTCGCCCGGCAGGGTCGTCCGTCGCATTGGTACGGAGCGGGCCCCCGCCCACCGCGGGGTGGCCGCCCGCCGGGCCCGGTCGGCGCCGGGGCGGGGTTCCGGGCCCGGGTGGCTCGTCAGCTCGTCGTAAGGGCAGGGCTGTTGCCGGGTACCCGAGAGCGTGTCGACGGTCGCCGTCGCACCGTCGACGACCGTCGTTGAGCAGTCGACGGCCGTCGTCGGCGCGTTGACGGCGCCGCGCCGCCCGCCCGACACTCCCCGTTGGGCCGCCGTTCCCGTACCGCGTCCACCCTGACCTGCGGCGAAGGCCGGGGCGGGGTGCGCGCGTGGCCGGGGCACGGAGAGACCGGGTAGCGTGACCCGACGATTCCCAGGGTCCCCCATTCGTAGGAGTTCCGGTGGCGCAGAGCGGTCATGGCGGGCAGCCGTATCCCTCCGAGGGCGAAGGTGCCCCGTACCCCGGCACCTCGGGGACGCCCGCCGACGGCACACCCTGGGGACCGCAGCCCGGCTACGACCCGTACGGGAACCCGCAGTCCCCCGCGCACTCCGGCGGCTACGGCTACCCGCACACCCCCGCGCCCACCGGCGGCTACGGCTACCCGCCGCCCTTCGAGTCCCCGCACGGCCCGCAGGGCGGCGACGCGGAGGCCACGCAGTTCATCCAGCCTCTCGCGCCCGGCGGCGCCGACAACCAGGCCACGCAGTACATCGCGCCCGTGCCGGGGGCCGGGCCCCTGCCGCCCGAGGCGGCGGGCCAGGGCGATCCGTACTACGGGCAGCCCCAGCCGCCCCTTCCGGGCGGCGCGGGCTCCGACGCGCAGGCCACGCAGTACATCCCGCCCGTGCCCGGCGGCGGTCCGCAGTTCCCGGGGCAGCCCGCGCAGCCCCCCTCCCCGTCCCCGTACGAGGAGGCCCCCACCCAGCCGCCCGCCGAGTTCGACAGCCTCTTCCGTACCGACAACGAGGGCGCGACGACGCAGATGCCGGCGATCACGCCGCAGTCGCCGCCGCCGCCCGCCTACGGCTACCCGCAGCAGGCGGGTGCCCCCGGGCAGACGCCGCCGCCCGCCGCGTACGGCAAGGGCTACGGCGGCCAGGGCCACGGCTCGGACGGCTACGGCAACGGGTACGAGGAGCCGCCGCGCGGGGGCGGGGGCGGCAACCGCAACAAGGGGCTGCTCATCGCGATAGGCGGCGTCTGCGTCGTGGCGCTCGGCCTCGGCGTCGGCGCGCTCGTCGGGGGTGGCGGGGGCGACGACGAGGCGAAGACCTCGCCGGTCTCGGCGACCGCGTCCGCCGGGCAGCAGGACGGCGACGGTGCGAAGGGCGGCGAGGAGAGCGCGAAGCCCTCGCCCTCCGCCGACCCGGTCAAGGACCAGGCCGTCGGCCTCGACAAGCTGCTCGCCGACTCCAACAACAGCCGTGACGCCGTGGTCCGTTCGGTCGGCAACATCGGCTCCTGCAAGGACCTCGGCAAGGCGGCGGCGGACCTGCGCGACGCGGCACGCCAGCGCAACGACCTCGTCAAGCGGCTCGGTCAGCTGCCGGTCGACAAACTGCCGCAGCAGGACCAGCTCAAGACCGCCCTCACCCGCGCCTGGCACGCCTCCGCCACGGCCGACAACCACTACGCGGCCTGGGCCGACCAGACCGCGAAGCACGGCGGCTGCCCCGGCGGCCACGCCCGCTCGACGAACCAGCGCAACGCGGGCGACCGCGCGAGCGGCCAGGCGACGAGCGCGAAGGAGCAGGCTTCGGGGCTGTGGAACGCGATCGCGTCGAAGTACGAGCTGACGAAGCGGGACAAGAGCCAGCTGTAGGGGCGGGCGCTCGTGAGGGGGCCGGGGGCCGCCTCCTGGGGCGCGGGACGCCTCGGCCGCTGAGCCCGTCGTGCCGTGGCGGGCGCCTCGACCGCTGAGTCCGTTCCTCAACTCCTGCGATCGGCTGTTTATTTCGGGGCCGCAGGGCAACGCGGAGCGCAGACGAGACCGAGCCTTTCACCGGGCCGGTCCCCCTCCGAGTCGCCGAGGAGCCCCATGTCCCGCAGCCCCCGCATCCTGCTCTCCGTCCTCGCTCTGACGGCGACGACCGGACTGCTCACGTCCTGTCAGGACGACGACTCCGGCGGGGGGAAGGCCGAGAACGCCGCCGCAGCGTCCCCGGCGTCGCCCTCCGCCTCGCAGCCGGCCGAGACCCCCGACGACACGGGCAGTCCCTCGGCGCGGGCCACCGGGAGTTCCGGCGAGGGCGACGGCGGCAGCGGCGGCCACGAGGTCACGGGCACCTGGCACGGCACCGTCACGTACATGGCTCCGGGCAAGTACATGGTCAAGGACGCCAAGGCCGGTGACCAGGCATTCCTCACCTCCACCAAGACCGACATCCTGGGAGCGCAGAAGATCTGCGGCGACGGGGGCCAGTCCGCCACGCGCTGCACCGCCGCGCAGCTCGAAGCCGCCTCCCGGAAGGGCTTCCCCGCGACCGTCACCCTCCACAAGGGCGTCGCCACCAAGGTCGCCGAGGACCACCCGGCGGGTGGGGGCACCGACCAGGAGGAGCAGCCGAAGAAGGTCTACTGGGAGGGCGTGTCGCACTACCTCGCTCCCGGCAAGTACTCCGTCACCGACGACGGGACCAAGAAGGAGCGCGCCTTCCTCACCTCCAGCAAGACCGTCATCAACGGCAACGGCTGGATCTGCGGCACGAGGGAGAAGACCAAGCGCTGCACCACCGCGCAGCTCGACGCCGCGACCAAGCGGGGAGAGCGCCTCGTGGTCAAGATCGCCGACGACGGTACGGCCGTCACCATCGACGAACAGCACAACTGAGGCACGCCCCGGGCGGGGCGGGGAGACCACGCCCCGCGCCGCCCGGCCGGGCCCGGCGCCCAGGCGCCCGGCCCCGGCCCGGACGCCGGTGACGGGAGCGCCCGCCCCGCTTCCCCCGCGCCCTCACTCCCGCGCCCGCACCCCCCGGGCCGCCCCTTCCCGTCCCCTCACTCCCGCCCGCCGCTCCCCGTCGGCTCGCTCTCCAGCGCCTCGCGCGCGTCCCCCGTCGCCCCCGGGCCGACCCCCGTGCCCTGTGCCGCGACCAACTGGCCGTCGCGGACCTCCAGGTGGGTCACGCGGGTGTTGGCCGTGCGGGGGTAGCCGATGACCGAGCGGGCGTAGTCGTCGCCCCAGCTCAGGGTGGGGGTGAGGCCACCCGTCGAGACTTTCGTGCCCTTGTCGAGGGCGTCGCGCACGGTCCGCGCGGTCACCGGGCCCTCGCCGAGGGACTCCACGATCCGGCGCAGCGCGGTGTAAGCGATCCACGTCGTCTGCACGCCCGCGTCCGCCGGGTCGATCGCGTTGTCCCCGAAGGCGTGCCGCGTGATGACCTTCTTCATCGTCGCCCAGCGCGGGTCGGACGCGGGCGGGTACCAGCCCGTCACCGCGGCGCCCTCGTACGGGCCCGACGCGCCCCCGGACCGGTCGACGAGCCGCTGGCTCACGCTCCCGAGCACCGAGCCGACCCGCACGGCGGGCGTCGCTCCCGCCTCCGTACCGCCCGTCCCCGCCTCCGTACCGCCCGCTCCCGTACCGCTCGAAGGCGCCACGCGGCGGAAGGAGTCGACGAAGGCCGCCGTGCTGTCGCCGAGCGCCACGCTCACGCAGCGGCGCGCCGCCGGGGCCGGGGCGAGCCGGTCGAGCACCTGTCCGGCCTGCGGCGTGTAGTCGCTGGACGCGACGGGCACGGGCAGGTCCACGACCTCGCCCTTGCCGCCCGCGCCCCGCAGCCCCGCGCGCAGCAGGTCCGGCCACGTGTCCCCCGTGACCCCCTCGGGGCGGACGAGCGCCACGCGGTCGCAGTCGGGGGCGAGCTGCGCGCCCTGCGCCGCGATCAGCGCGGGCAGCCCGCCGTTGACCGGGTACGAGTCCGGGTTGACGAACTCCTCGTGCGTGATCCCGTACCCGCCGAGGTAGGGGATGCCCGCGAGCGAGATCGGCGAGAAGATCGCCGCGTCCTGCTCGCTGTACGAGCCGACGACGGCCACCGCCTTCTCGCGCACCGCCCGCCGGGCGCACTCCGCCGCCGCGACCGACTCGTTGCCCTCGTCGCACACGAGGACCCGCAGCTCGCGGCCCCCGATGCCGCCCCCGGCGTTCACCCACCGCTCGTAGGCGCGGGCCATCGCGGTCATCCCCGGCGCGTTGGTCCCCGTGGTGCGCAGCGGCGCCCACGTCATGACGGTGACGGGAGGCTCGTCGTCCCCGCCGCCCGGCAGCACCCCGCAGCCGCTCGCGAGCAGCAGCCCGCAGAGCGCCCCGGCGAGCGGGCCGCGGAAGACGGCGCGGACCCCGCGCCGCGGGGCGGGCGCGGGGCGGGGCCTGAGGCGGGTGCGTAGCGGGAGCGGACCGGTGGTCATGGCGCCGCAGCCTTGCCGCCGCGCGCCAACCGGGGTACTACCCACGGTCAACGAGCGGTGACGGGCGGGTGAACAGCGGGGGACCGGTACGGCGCGTTCCGGGCGGAACGTACGATCACTGACCGTGCAAAGCCCGGAGAACCCTTCACGCCGCAGCCGCCGCTCCTCCACCATGGGGGGCATGCCACTCAACGACATGCCGTGGTGGCGCTGGCGCAGCACCGTGCGTTCCGCGCTGCACATGCTCTCCGACCCGGCGTTCCAGCAGGAGTACTGGCTCGCGGGCCGCGAGGAGTACGGGGACGTGACCGACGCCGTGTACCGGCTGGTCGAGGACACCTGGCTCGACAACTGGCCCGCCGAGCGCTACCTCGGCTCGGTCTTCCGCGACAGCGAGGAGACGACGCTCGTCGACGCCGCCGTGCTGCGCGTGCTGCGCATCCTGCATCAGGTCGGCCCCGACGCCCCGGCGGCCACCTACCTCCAGCACCCGGACTGGCCCGAGGCCCTCGCCGCCTGCCGCGCCGCCCACGTCCGCCTCGCCCTCGCCGACGGCGACGACCCCGAGCAGCCCCCGCGCACACTGGGCGAACTGCGGACCCTCCTGCGCACGGCGTGACGCGGGGGGCGACCTGACACGGCGGACGGGCTGAGGCGGAGGCGCAGGGCGGCGAGCGTGAGGCGGAGGCGCAAGGCGGCGGGCGTGAGGCGGCGGACGTCCTGAGACGGCGGACGGGCGGGGCGCCCCCGCGCCACTGCCTAGGTCCCCTGCCACCCGCCCGGCCCCGCGCCACCCGCCCAGTCCCGCGCCACCCGCCCGGCCCCGCGCCACCCGCCCGCGCCTCACTCGACCCGTCCCCGCCCCCGGTCCCGCCTCGCGGACATGCGCCCCGCACGCCCCCGCGGTGTGCGACCCTGGCCCGCATGACTGAGCAGCCCGCCCCGGTTGTCGGCTCCGCCGCCCTCGCCGCCCCCACCTCCAGTTACGTGCTGACGCTGTCCTGCCCCGACAAGCAGGGGATCGTGCACGCCGTCTCCAGCTTCCTCTTCATGACCGGCGGGAACATCGAGGACAGTCAGCAGTTCGGGGACGCGGACACGGGGCTGTTCTTCATGCGCGTCGGCTTCTCGGTCGAGTCGACCGGGCAGGACGGTGAGCCGACCGGGCTCGACAAGCTGCGGGCGAGCTTCGCGGCGATCGGCGAGGCGTTCCGGATGGACTGGCAGATCCACCGGGCCGGGGAGCGGATGCGCGTCGCGATCCTGGTGAGCAAGTTCGGCCACTGCCTCAACGACCTGCTCTTCCGCTCCCGCAGCGGTGCGCTCCCCGTCGAGATCGCCGCCGTCGTCTCCAACCACACCGACTTCCGCGAGCTGACCGCGAGCTACGGCGTCCCCTTCCACCACATCCCCGTCCCCAAGGACGGCAAGGCGCAGGCGGAGCAGCGCTTCCTCGACCTCGTCGCCGAGGAGGACGTCGAACTCGTCGTGCTCGCCCGCTACATGCAGGTCCTCTCGGACGACCTGTGCAAGAAGCTGAGCGGCCGGATCATCAACATCCACCACTCCTTCCTGCCGAGCTTCAAGGGCGCCAAGCCCTACCACCAGGCGCACGCCCGGGGCGTGAAGCTCATCGGCGCGACCGCGCACTACGTGACCGCGGACCTCGACGAGGGCCCGATCATCGAGCAGGAGGTCGAGCGCGTCACGCACGCGGCGACCCCCGCCCAGCTCGTCGCCACGGGCCGCGACGTGGAGTGCCAGGCGCTCGCCCGCGCGGTCAAGTGGCACGCCGAGCACCGCATCCTGCTCAACGGCCGCCGGACGGTCGTCTTCGCCTGAGCGGAGCCCCGCGACCCGGACGTACGGGCGTCCTCGCCCGAGCGGACTCCGACGACCCGGGACGTACGGGCCCGCGCGCCTACACCCTGCTCAGCGCCGCCGTCGCCCGCAGGACGCGCAGGATCGTCGCCCGGTCCCCGTCCTGGCCGAGCGCGGCCTCCTCCGGGGCCAGATGTCCCGCGGCCAGCTCGCAGAACTCGACGCCGTCGAGGCGGACTTCGGCGACGTCCTCGTACGGGCCCTCCTCGCTCTCCGCCTTCGGGTCGACGCCGATCCGCCAGACCCCGCCGCCGGGCCCCTCTATCTCCAGGCGGAGCGTCCCGCGCCCGCCGGAGCGGGGCTCCGCGTCCGGCGGCGGGAACGCCGCGAGGGTCTGCGGGACGAGGCGGGTCGCGAGGTCGATGAGCAGGCGCAGGTGCGGACCGGCGGGGGCCGCGTACGGGTACGAGACGGCCGTCGCGATGTCCCAGGCGTGTATCCACGTCTCGAAGGCCCGCTCCAGGAGCGCGTCCCGCAGCGGGAGCGAGAAACCGCCGTACGGGACCGGGGTGCCGCCCGAGCCGCCGTCCTCGCCGTCCGGGAGACCGGCCGTCCGCACGAGCGCGTGCGTCTGCTCGCGCCACGGGGCGTGCTCGGCACGGGTCGGCGGGGCGCCGAGCGCCGCCAGGTAGCGCTCGGTGCGTTCCTCCGGCGGCACCGGCATCCCCGGCGCGTGCGCGCCGAGCGGGTCGGGCAGGCCGGTCGCCGCCGCGACGAGCCCGTCGACCGCGAGCAGGTGCGCGATGACCCCCGCGACGGTCGTGCGGCGTCGGGTGGGCCCCTCCGGCGTCCACCAGCGCAGGCGCACCGGGGCGTGCCAGTCGGAGTCACCGAGGCTCTGGAGGAGCGCGTCGAGGCGGGCCGTCTCGGTGTCGTACGGCTCCGCCCAGGCCGGTACGGGCACGCGCGGGGGCCGCCGCTCCAGGCAGCGCGCGAGCACGCGGGCGCGGAGCGAGGGATCGAGGTCGAGCGGTTCCTGCGGGTGCAGCAGCCCCACCGCGTCGCGCAGCCGCAACGCCTCGTCCGCGCACGCCCCGCACACCCCGAGATGCGTCTCGACGGCCAGGGCCTCCTTCGGCGAGCACGCCGCGAGCGCCCACGCCCCGAGCAGGGACCGCAACAGCCGGTGGTCCCCGAGCAGCGGATCGATCCCCGTGACCCCGAACGACGTGTACGTGACGCACGAGGGCCCCGCGGTGCCGTCCCCTTCCCGGCGCTCACCCATACCCTCCGCCTGCCCCCGCACCCCGCCCCCCACGCCGGACCCACCCGAACCGGGGCTTTCCGCGCGCCGCCCGCTCGCGCGGCGCGAGGCCGGGCGGGAGGCGCCGTCGGCGGAGCGGGCGGCGCGGGCGCGGCGGCGGGAGCCACCCGGCTCGTGAAAGCCGCTCGGCTCGTAAGGGTCGCCCGGCTCGTAAGGGTCGCTCGGCTCGTGAAGGCCGTCGGGAGTGCCTTCGGGTGTGCTGTCGGGAGTGCCGTCGAGTGTGCTGTCGGCCCCGCGCGGGCCGCCGGTGCCGCTCGCCCCGCGCTCCGCGCCCGTGGCGCCTCCCGCCTCCCCGTCCTCGTCCCGCCCGGTCCGTCCGGCCCCGCTCACGGGGAGGGCTCCCCGGCGCCGGGGACCGGGTGGTCGTGGGCGGTGGAGAGGAGCTGGAGGCCCAGGCGGAGGCGGCGACGGGCCTCCTCCTCGGTGATGCCGAGGTCGGCGGCGGTCTGGCGGTAGTCCCTGCGGTGCGCGTACGCCTGGTCGATCGCCTCGCGCAGCGGGCGCGGCATCGCGCTCGCGATCCAGTCGGCGCGGGCTGCGGCGGCGGCCCGGTGGATACGGGTCTCGGCCGCCTCGGCGCGGGCCCGTCCCTCCTCCGTACCGGCCCCCGCGCCGAGCAGCGCCTCCGTCTCGGACTGCCGCAGGCGGCGTACGGCCTCGACGCTGGCCAGGGCCGCGAGGTGCGAGCGGAGCGGCTCGCGCGCGGGCTCGTAGCGCCCGGGCGCCTCCCACAGCCGGGCGAAGACGTCGTGCGTGACCTGCGCGGCGGCCTGGTCGTCGCCGAGGACGCGGCGGGCGAGGCCGTGCACGAGCGGCGCGAAACGGTCGTACAGCTCGCCGAGCGCCGCCGCCTCCCCGCGTTCGAGCCGCTGCCGCAAGCGCGCGTCGCGGCGGCGTGCCTCCTCCATCGGCCGAAGACCCCCTGGCTGTCCGGGCGCGATCCCCGGAAACCGGCTTCGCACCGCTGTTCAGCCCATCATCCCCTTCCGCGCCCAGAATGTAAGGGTTCCCCGTGCTTCCCCGCGCTCCTTTACGGCAATGTGCGCCCTCTGCGAGCCTGGAGGTGGTAAAGGGCGGACGAATTGCCCGGTTCACCCCCGCACGTGACAGAAGTGGGGAAGTCCGATGAACCAGGCCCCCGCTCCCCGCGTCCTTCACAAGGGGCGCGGGGGCGCGGGGGAGCGCGCGGCCGAAGTGTGACGGCGTACACGCCGGTTTCGGGGAAGGTCCCCGGGGTAGCGGCGGGTTCACCGAAGAGCAGAAGCGGAACGGGAGCCTCCGGAGTACGGAGGCAGAAGTCGAGCGGAAGGCGTAGGACGTGGAATTCCAGGTCACCGACGAGGAGCGGGACGGCTGGGCCGTGCTGCGCGTCGCGGGAGAGATGGATCTCGTCTCCTCGCCGTCCGTGCGGCAGCGGGTGCACGAGGCGGTGGCGCGCGGGCGGCACAGCGTCGTCCTCGATCTGTCCGAGGTCCACTTCTGCGATTCGAGCGGGGTCGGCGTGCTCATCGCCGCGCGGCGGCTCATGCGGTCCTGTCACGGGCGGTTGCGGATCGTGCTGCCGGCCCGGGGTGCCGAGGAGGGCTCGCACGTGAACCGGGTGCTGGCCGCGCTGGGCGTCCGCCGGCTCTTCGAGGTGTACCCGGACGTGCGGGCGGCGCTTCTGGAGGACGTGAGCCCGCTCACGGCGTGACCCCCGGGGCCCAGCCCTTCGCACCCCTCCCGCCCCCGGCCCCTCGCACCCCTCCCGCCCCCGGCCGGAGGGGGTCCCGCACGGCGCCGCCGTGCTCGCCCCGCGCGCCCGTCACCTGGTGAACACCTGCGCGCTTCGGGGCCTTGTCCTGCGGGGATGAACCGGGCGCGCTCACCGTGTGTCGTCACGGAGTGGCTTCGGGTGGCCGCTCCGGTACCTTCGGTGCAATGCGAGTGGTACGGGGTCCCCTGGTGGGCCGAGCAGGACGGACCGGCGCGGCGGCCTGTTCGACTCCCCGCGCCGCGCGTCGCACAGTATGCCTCAGACGTACTCCTTCGCGCGGGAATATGCCCGAAGCGCTTGTTGGGGTGACAGAACGTCAATCATGCTGTCTCTCCCCGGGATCACGGTCGTTGATCCACAGTGCCCAGCGGCGGCGGACCCCGCGCCCGCCGGTTCGGATGGTGTGAGCGGTGCAGGTGCTTGAGGTGCAGCTCGAAATCGGTCCCGATCCCGCCGAGGTGGGCCGTGCCCGCAGATGGGTGCGCTCCCGGCTCGCCGGTTCGGGCATAGGGGCGGACGAGCCGGTCGCCGAGACCCTCGTGCTCCTCGTCTCCGAACTCGTCACGAACGCCGTCGTGCACACGGGCCGCCCGGCGCTGCTGCGCATGTGCCTCCCGGACATCCCGCGCCCGGCGGTCAGCACGGTGCGGGTCGAGGTCTGCGACGAGTCGACGCGCGCCCCGCAGCCCCGGCACGCCGCCGAGGCGGACACCAACGGGCGCGGCCTCGAACTCGTCGAGTGCCTCGCGGACCGCTGGGGCTGGAGCCCGGCGCGCGCCGGGAAGAGCATCTGGTGCGAGGTGGACCGTCAGGCCCCCGCGGCCTGCCTGCTCGCGGCCCGCGCCCTGTCCACAGGCTGTGGACGCGCCTCGGCCTGAGCGTCACGGGCCGCGCGCGGGCCCGTACCGCCCCGGCCCGCGTCGGCGGCGGTCCCCTCGGCCCCCGTGCCGCCACCGGGCGTCCCGCCGCCCGCCGTGCCGCCGCCCCGGAAGGTGCGGCGGTACGCGGTCGGGGTGACGCCGAGTGTGGCGCGCAGGTGCTGCCGCAGGGACTGGGCGCTGCCGAACCCGCAGGTCCCGGCGATCCGTTCCATCGGCAGCGCGGTCGTCTCCAGGAGGTAGCGGGCCTGCTCGACGCGCTGGCGGGTCAGCCACGCCCCCGGGCTCTCGCCGGTCTCCTCGCGGAAGCGCCGCGTGAAGGTGCGCACCGACATCGCGACCCCGGCCGCGAGCCGGTGCAGCGGCAGCGGCTCGTGCAGCCGCTCCAGGGCCCAGGCGCGGGCCGGGGCCGTCGAGTCGCCGTACTCGGCGGGCACGGGCCGTTCGATGAACTGCGCCTGCCCGCCCTCGCGGTAGGGCGGTACGACGGTGTGCCGGGCGACGTCCGCCGCGACGGCCGCGCCGTGGTCGCGCCGTACGACGTGGAGGCACAGGTCGATCCCGGCGGCGACGCCCGCCGAGGTGAGCACGTCCCCGTCGTCGACGAAGAGGACGTCCGCGTCGACGGCGACGCGCGGGAAGAGGCGCTGGAAGTGGCGCGCCGAACTCCAGTGCGTGGCGGCCGGGCGGCCGTCGAGGAGCCCGGCGGCGGCGAGCACGAAACCGCCCGTGCAGATCGACATGAGTCGCGTACCGGGGCGTATCCGGCCGAGCGCGGCGGCGAGTTCGGGCGTGAGGCGGCCCTCCTCGTGGACGGGGCCGAGTGCGTAGCTCGCGGGGATCAGCACGGTGTCGGCGGTCGCGAGCGCCTCGGGGCCGTGGGCGACGAGGATCGTGAAGTCCGCCTCGGCGCGGACCTCGCCCGGCGGGCGCACCGAGCACGTCACGACCTCGTAGAGCGGGGCGCCGCCCGCGTCCTTCGCGCGGCCGAAGATCCGCTGCGGGATGCCGAGTTCGAAGGGGAGGACGCCGTCGAGGGCGAGGACGACGACGCGGTGCGGGCGGGGGGTGCCGGGCGTACTGCGCATGGCCCGATCCTAGCGAAGGGTGTCCTTCGGGCCAATGGTTCCGGGTGCGCGCGCACGCGAAGCTGACCGCATGACGCAGACAGACGACCTCGCGCCGCTCCGGACGCCCCCCACATCGCGGCGCGTGCACCGGTCCTGGTGGGTCGCGGTGGTCACCTTCGTGACGATCGTCGGCGCCGCCGCCTTCATGTCGGTGCCGGGGCTGCTCATCGACCCGCTGCACGGCGAGTTCGGGTGGTCGCGCGGCACGATCGGCTTCGCCGTCTCGGTCAACCTCGCGCTGTACGGGCTCACCGCGCCGTTCGCCGCCGCGCTCATGGACCGCTTCGGCATCCGCCGGGTCGTGGCGCTCGCGCTGCTCGTCATCGCGGGCGGCTCGGCGCTCACCGTCACCATGACGACCTCGTGGCAACTGATCCTGTACTGGGGCGTGCTGGTGGGGCTCGGCAGCGGCTCGATGGCGCTCGCCTTCGCCGCGACGGTCACCAACCGCTGGTTCGTCGCCCGGCGCGGTCTCGTCACGGGCATCCTCACGGCGGCCGGGGCCTCGGGCCAGCTCGTCTTCCTGCCGCTCCTCTCCTGGATGATCGAGCACCACGGCTGGCGTCCGGCCTCGATCACGGTGGCGCTCACGGCGGCGGCGGTCGTCCCGCTCGTGTGGCTGCTGCTGCGCGACCACCCGGCGGACGTGGGGCTCGCGCCGTACGGGGCCGAGGCGTTCGTGCCGAAGCCGCCGCCCGCGGTGGGGGCGGCGCGGCGCGCGGTGACGGTCCTCGCGCGGGCCGCGCGCACCGGCCCGTTCTGGCTGCTCGCCGGGTCCTTCGCGATCTGCGGGGCCTCGACGAACGGCCTCGTGAAGACGCACTTCGTACCGGCCGCGCACGACCACGGGATGCCGGTGACGGGCGCGGCCTCGCTCCTCGCGGTGATCGGCCTCTTCGACGTCGTCGGCACGGTGGCGTCCGGCTGGCTCAGCGACCGCTTCCCGGCCCGCCGCCTGCTCGCCGTCTACTACTCGCTGCGCGGCCTGTCCCTCCTCTTCCTGCCGCTCCTGCTGCGCGCGTGGGACGAGCCGCCGATGCTGCTCTTCATCGTGTTCTACGGCCTCGACTGGGTGGCCACGGTCCCGCCGACCGTCGCCCTGTGCCGCGAGCACTACGGCGAGGACAGCGCGATCGTCTTCGGCTGGGTCCTCGCCGCGCACCAGCTGGGGGCGGCGCTCGTCGCGTGGCTCGGCGGGGTCGCGCGGGACGCGTTCGGCTCGTACGACGTGGTGTGGCTGGCCTCGGGCGGCCTGTGCGCGGGCGCGGCGCTGATGGTGCTGGCGCTGCGGGCGGCGCGGGACTGACGGGGACCGCGCCACCCCGGGGTCCCGGCAGGCGTACGGGGTGGTGCGGACGGCCCGGACCTCAGCGGGACCTGGCGATTTTCGCCGCGATGCGGTCGGCGTCCAGGGCCAGTTCGCGGAACATGCCGCTGATCGGGTTGGTGTAGCCGGTGAAGTAGAGGCCGGGGGCGTGCCGCGCCGTGCGGGCGCCGCGCACGCGGGGGCGGCCGTCGGGGCCCAGGACGCCGAGGTGGCCGACGAGCGGTTCGAGGCCGCGCCGGTAGCCGGTGGCCGCGACGACCGCGTCGGGCCGTACGCGTGACCCGTCCGCGAGGACGACGTCGCCGTCCGCGAACTCCTCCACGGCGGCGACCGGTTCGACCCTCCCGGCGCGCACCGCCGCGACGAGGCCGACGTCCTGCACGGGGATCGCGCCCTGCCGCGCCCGCGTCGCGAGACCGCCGCTGGGCCGCGCGAGGCCCTTGTCGCCCAGGTCGGGCACCGAGAGGCGGCACACCGGGTCCGCGAGCAGGTCGACGAGCCGCACCGGCAGCCGCCGGATCAGGATGCCGGTGCGCTGCGCGGGCCAGCCGAGCGTGGAACGCCGCAGGATGTACGGGGGAGTGCGCACCGCGAGCCGCACGCGCGCCGCCCCGCCCTCCGCGAGATCGACGGCGATCTCCGCACCCGTGTTGCCGACCCCGACGACGAGCACGTCCTTCCCCCGGAAGGGCTCCGCCGCGCGGTAGGCACCGGCGTGCAGCACCTCGCCCCCGTGCGCGTCGAGGCCGGGCCAACCGGGCACGTACGGCGTGTGGTTGAAGCCCGTCGCGACGACGACGGCGCGCCCTTCGAGCACCCGCCCGCCCCCGGCCCGCACCCGCCAGCCGCCCCCGTCGGGGAGTGCTTCGACGCGCTCGACCGCGACGCCGGTCAGGACGTCCAGCTCGTGGAACTCGGCGTACTTCTCCAGGTAGGCGACGACGTCGTCCCTGCGGACCCAGCGGCCGAAGCGGCGCGGCATCCGCAGTCCGGGGAGCGAGGAGAGCCTGCGGGTGGTGTGCAGGTGGAGGCGGTCGTAGTGCCCGCGCCAGGAGTCGCCGACCTTGTCGGCCTTCTCGACCACGACGGCCGGCACCCCGCGCCCGCGCAGCGCCGCCGCCACGGCGAGCCCGCCGGGCCCCGCCCCGACGACGTAGACAGGGGCGTGCGCGGCGGCGGTCGAGGCTTCGGGCATGTACCGGAGAGTAGTGTCCGGTGCGGCGGCGGGGGCCGGTGCGGCCGTGAAACCGGTTGCGAATGGGTCACGGCCGTGCGGACGACGCCCCGTGACGACCGCGAACGCCGCCGACCGGCGACGGGTGAGGGGCCCCGGGCCGGTCCCCTACGGCCACAGCAGCTCGCGCGCCCACCCGTCCGCGTGGAGCGTGTACCGCACCCGGACGTGCCGCCTGGACTGCTCGCCCTGGAAGAACTCGATTTCCTCCGGGGCCAGGTGGTAGAGCGTCCAGTCCGGGGCGTCCGCCTCCGGTTCCTCCTGGGCGCGCGTCCAGGCGGCCTCCGCCGCCGTGCGCAGGGCCTCCGGTGAGTCGACGGGCTCGCTCTGGCGGCCCGTGAGGGCGGCGGCGAGGGCGCCGGGGGAGTGGGTGTGGAGGTCGGCGAGCGCCTCCGCGTGCGGGGCGGCGGCGACCGGGCCCCGGACGCGTACCTGGCGGCCCAGCACGGGCCAGTAGAAGCACAGCGCCGCGTACGGGCGCGCGCCGAGCTGGCGGCCCTTGCGGCTGTCGGCGTGCGTCGCGAAGGAGAAGCCCCCGGGGTCCTCGGCGCCGTGCAGCACGACGATCCGGGCATCGGGGGTGCCGTCCGCGTCGGCCGTCGCGAGGGAGACCGCGTGCGGCTCGGGCTGGCCCGCGTCGGCCGCCTCCGCGAACCACTGGCGGAAGAGCGGCAGCGGGCGCCCGGGGACGCGCGCCGGATCGAGCGCGGGGAGGGTGGTGCGGCGGGGGTCCCAGACGCGCTGCTCGTGGAGCAGGGCGCGGAACGCCTCGGGTCCTGGGTCGACGGCGTCGTCGTGTGCGCTGGCGGACATGGCCCCGATTGTGCGCCACGGGACGCCGCGCGCGCGGACACGGGGTACGGGGCGCCGCGAGCGCTGCGCGTACGGGGGCGCCTGCGGGCGCGCGAGGTAGCGGGAGCGGGGGTCGTGCGGGTACGGGACGGGGTCGCGCGGCCGGTCAGGGTGGCCGTCTCGGCGGCCCGGCCGGGCGAATCGCCCCGTACGGCCGTCAGCGGGTCGGCTTGCGGCCCGTGACGCCGAGGAAGACGAGCTGCGAGAGCGCGGGCCGGATCTCGGCCTGCTTGGCGCCCCAGGAGGAGAAACCTTTCTGGTGCGAGGCGACGCCCGCGAGCATCGTGACGAGCGCGCCCGCCGTCGCCGCCGGGCTCACGTCCTTGTCGACGCGGCCCTTCGACTGGAGGTCCTTGATCGCGGCGGTGAGCGAGGAATGCACGGAACCGAGGATCTTCACGCGCAGTTTGCTGAACCGCTTGTCGCCCTCCGCCGCGCCGAGGTCGACGACGCGCAACAGCGCCTCGTTCTTGCGCCACAGGTCCATGAACGAGTCCACGAGCTCCTGCGCGGTCTGCCAGCCCGTCTTTCCTGCCCAGCTGCGGCCCGCCAGGGAATCCGACAGTCCGGAACTCTCGCTCGCCAATTCGTCGGCGAGTTCCAGGACAGCGCCTTCCACGTCGGGAAAGTACTGGTAGAAGGTGGCGGGAGAGGTGCCGGCCTTGCGGGCCACGTCGATGACCTTCACATCGCGGTAGGGCGATGAGCCGAGCATCTCGCTGAGGCAGTCGAGCAGCTTCTGACGCGTCGCCTGCCCGCGCTCTCCGGCCACCCGGCCGTCGACGGTGCGTACGTGTGCTGTCATACCGTCAGCTTACCGAGACCGGCGTGTCGCGCTATTCGGCCGACTGCAAATGGGGAGCGGAACCCGGAATAAGCCCGTTGCGGTCCCTCAATTCCCTTGCCGAGAAGGGGAGAAGAGAGAGTGACACGATTTTCGAAGATCTTGGTGCGGAAATTCCGGCGGTCAATCGGCACGCGTTTCGGCGGGGTCCGCCAATCGGGTTCTCCGGCCCGGGATGCGGGATTCGGAAAAGGCGAATAGCGTGGAGGCGACGTGTGCCGGGAGGTGGTCGGGATGGCGGATTTCGCCGAGGGCGTGCCCTGCTGGGTGGACTGCGCGCTGCCGGACGCGGACGCGGGGCGCCGCTTCTACGGGGCCCTGTTCGGCTGGAGGTTCCGCGAGCCGCCCGGGGCGGGCGAGTCGTACGCGTACGTGGGCCCGCACCCCGTCGCGGGCCTCTACCGCAAGCCGGACGGCCGCCTCCCCACCGCCTGGACCGTCCACTTCGCGACCCCCGACGCGGGCCGCCTCCTCGCCCGCGCCGTCGCGGCGGGCGGCACCGCCGTCAGCGGCCCCGACGTGATCGGGGAACGGGGCGTGCGGGCGCTCGTCGCCGACCCGGACGGAGCCGTGTTCGGGCTGTGGCAGCCCGGCACGGACAAGGGCTTCCGGGAGCTGACCGCCCCGGGCGCGTACGCGTGGAGCGAGGTGCGGACGCGGGAGAGCGCGGCCGTCGACCCCTTCTACGAGCACGTCTTCCGGTACGTCGGGTACGACGTACCGGGGGCGAGCGGGGAGCGGCTGTGGTCGCCCGAGGACTCCGGGCCCGGCGTCGACACGGCGGTCCTCGGACGCGCGGTGCTGGCGGCGGACGACGTGCCCGTGGAACTGCCCGCACACGTGCTCGCGCAGTTCCGGGTGGGGGACTGCGGGAAGGCCGTCGAGGCGGCGCTCCGGCTCGGGGGCAGGCTGCGGGACGGGCCGCGCGCGACGCCGTACGGCACGTTCGCGGAGCTCGCGGACGACCAGGGAGCGGTCTTCGGGGTGGTGGCGGAGTAGCCCGTACCGCCGCGTACGCATAGCTCAGGACACTCCGGGACGCCACCCCGGTTAGCCAGGGCGGGTTTCGGAAGGAACAATCAGGGGGCACCGTGTGGCGGTGCACCGGGGCGGGCGCTGCGCAGGTGCCGCGCTCGTGGTCCCGGACGGGGAGGCGGCTGAGGAAGAGATGGACCAGCTCACACAGCACGATCCGCGACGCATCGGGCAGTTCGAGGTCCTCGGAAGGCTCGGCGCGGGCGGCATGGGCCTCGTGTACATGGCGCGGTCCGCCTCGGGGCGGCGGGTCGCGATCAAGACGGTACGGGCCGAACTCGCGCAGGACCAGCTCTTCCGCGTGCGGTTCACGCGCGAGGTGGAGGCGGCCCGCGCCGTCTCGGGCTTCTACACGGCCGCCGTCGTCGACGCCGACCCGCGCGCCGCCGTGCCCTGGCTCGCGACCGCGTACGTCCCCGCGCCCTCGCTGGAGGAGATCGTCAACGAGTGCGGGCCGCTGCCCGCGAACGCGGTGCGCTGGCTCGCCGCGGGCGTCGCCGAGGCCCTGGAGTCGATCCACGGCGCCGGGCTCGTGCACCGCGACCTGAAGCCGTCGAACGTCCTCGTCATGCACGACGGCCCCCGCGTCATCGACTTCGGCATCGCCTCCGGCGTCTCCAACACCCGCCTGACGATGACGAACGTCGCCGTCGGCACCCCCGCGTACATGTCCCCCGAGCAGGCGAAGGACTCCCGCAGCGTCACGGGCGCGAGCGACATCTTCTCGCTCGGCTCCACGCTCGTCTTCGCCGCGACCGGCCACGCGCCCTTCCACGGCGCCAACCCCGTCGAGACGGTCTTCATGCTGCTGCGCGAGGGCCCGGACACGGAGGGCATGCCGGAGGAGCTCCAGCCGCTCATCGAGTCGTGCATGGGCATGGAGGCGGCGATGCGCCCGAGCCCCGCCGACCTCCAGGCGTCCCTGTCGCCGCACCTCTTCGCGGCGGGCGCCGACGACAGCGGCACGGCCTCGGCGTGGCTGCCCGCGCGCGCGGTCGCGCTCATCGAGTCGAAGAGCAGGACGGGCATGGGCCCCCGCCAGCCCGCGCCGCCCAAGCCCGTGCCGCCGAGCCCGCCCGTGCCGCCCCGGCCCGCCGTCGAGCCCGCCGTCCCGAACCAGCCCGGCAAGCACGCCGCCGAGCCCGAGGTCATGCTGCCCGGGGCGCGCGTCCCGGTCCGCGAGGGCCTGCGCGTCGCCGAGGCGCGCGCGGCGGGCCAGGCGGAGCGGCAGGCCGGGCACGTCGCGCTCGCCTCCCGCTGGACGCGCGAGTCCAACCGCCGCGCCCCCGTCGCCGCGCCGCCCACGACGGCGGCCACGGAGCCGCGCCCCGGCGTCCCCGGACAGCCGTGGCGGCCCTGGCGGTTCCGCATGTCGAACGACGTGTGGGGCACGCCCGTGCTCGCCGACGACCTCGTGTACGTGACGTCCTTCGAGGTGCACGCCCTCGACGTGGCCACGGGCCGCCGCCGCTTCAAGACGCGCGACGTCGCCCTCGTCATGGCCGTCGACCAGGGCCGTATCCACGCCTCCGACGGCCCCGGCGTGCACGCGCTCGACGCGCGCACGGGCAACGAGATCTGGCGCGCCGCGGCGCCCGGCTGGGTCTACGCGCTCTCCGCCGGGCGCGGCACCGTGCTCACCGCGAGCCGGGGCGGCACCGTGCGCGGCTGGGACGCGGCGAGCGGGGAACGGCTGTGGGAGGCCGGCGGCCTCCAGACCGACTTCGAGACCACCGAGGCGGCCCCCGTCCTGCACGAGGGCACCGCCTACCTGTGGCAGGACGCCAGGCTGCGCGCCGTCGACGCCCGCACGGGCGCCGAGCGCTGGTCGTACCCGGTCGGCGACGTCAGCGCCTGCGGCGGCGTCCCGCTGCGCGTCACCCCGGCGGCGGACGGCAGCGTGTACGTGTGCGCGGGCACCCGCGTCCTCGCGATCGAGGCGCACGGAGGGCGGGTGCGCTGGCAGTTCGAGGCCCCCGCGGTCTTCCTCAGCCCGCCCGCCTTCGCGCCGGGCCCGGCGGTCACGGGCGGCGGCGTGTACGTCGCGGACTACCACGGCGCGGTGTGGGCGCTCGACGCGGAGGACGGCCGCGACCGCTGGCGCATCGCGACCGAGGCCCGCTCCTCCGTCGACCCGGTGCTCGTCGCGGGCGGCCTCGTCCACGTGGCCTCCGGCAACGGCATGTACACCCTCAACGCGGTGCACGGCACGCCCGCCTGGCGCTTCCAGGCGGGCGGCGACATCGTCGGCGCCCCCGTCGCCTCGGGCGATTTGCTGCACTTCGGCTCGGCGGACAACTGCCTCTACACGCTGAGCGCCTCGGGCGGCCAGCTCCGCTGGAAGCTCCTCACGGGCGGCGCCGTGACCGGCTCCCCCGTCGTGCGCGGCGGCGTGGTCTACGCGTGCAGCGGCGACCGGTGCGTGTACGCGCTCGACGCGAAGGAGGGCACGGGCACGCAGTCGGCGCAGGGCCGCGGCTGAGCCCCCGGGCTCGCCCGCGCTCCCCCCGGCGGCCGGTCAGCGGTCCTGGGGCCGGATCGTCGGCAGGGGAGTGGTCGGCTCGGGCTCGGGGCTCCCGTACGGGCCGGGGCGGCTCGACCCGTACGTACCGTTCGCCCCCGTGGGGCCGTACGAGGCGGGCGCGCGCCAGTCGTCCCCGTCGGGGCCGTCCGCGGGGGCGGGCGGCGGCGGGGGCGGTACGGGGACGGGCGGGGGCGCCGGGGCGCGGCGCACCCGGCCCGCCATGATCCCCGCGGCGAGCAGCAGGAGGACACCGCCCCCGGCCGCGCCCGCGACGCCGAGGCGCAGCCCGGAGCCGTCCGCGGCGAGCGTGAGCGAGTCCCCGTTGGCCTGGGCGACCCGTACCGCCCACAGCACCGCGAAGCCGAGCGCGAGGCCCCCCGCGAGCAGGACCGGCGTCCGCAGGCGCGTGAGGAGCCCGAGGAGGGTCAGCGCGGCGGCGAGGAGGAACGGCAGGAAGAGCGACCACAGCAGATTGGGGTGCGCCGCCGTGATCCCGCCGGAGGAGAAGAGGTCGGGAAGCCGGTACTCGCGGCCGAGCCGCGCGGCGTACCAGGGGCGGAAGGGGCTCGCGACGGCGCCGGCCGCGCCGAGCACGGCGAGTACCCCTCCGAGGACATTGCGGACCATGGCACGCCTCCCTGTCGACCGTCCCGCGTCTTGTCCCCCGTCTACCCGCGAGAGCGGACGGCAGACCCGGCTTCCGGCCAACAGGCGGGCAGGACACGGCAATTGAGGCGGCATGTCAGGGCATGCGAGTGCACCGGCCGTGGTGGTCCTCCCCCGAAGACCGCCACGGCCGGTGCGTTTCCCCCATGTGTCCCCCCGGGCCGGCGAAGGCCCCCCAGCCCTCGCCGACCCGTTTCCGGCGGAACGTCCGCGCGCACTTCCCCGTACGTCCCCCGTACGCCCGTGCGCGTCCCCCGTGCGTTCCGCCGGTCGGGGCCCCCGTCACCCGGTGCCGCGCCCTCGGGGGCGTGAGGGCACCGGGCAATGGTCAATCAGTCATGCGGTCACTTGGTCTCGCCGGTGGCGTGGACGTCGTCCGGGTTGGCCGGGCCGCCCGTCGCGTGCACGTCCTTCAGCGGCTTGAGCGGGATGCTCGTCGCGTGCACGTCCTTGGTCTCCACCTCGGTGCCGTCCACGGTGCCGCCGGTGGCGTGGACATCGCCGTCCGGGTTCGCCGGACTGCCGGTCGCGTGCACGTCACCGTTGGGCTGGACGACGTTCTCGGGCTGCTGCGTGTCGGCCATCTCGTGTGCTCTCCCTCTTCATGGGGGACGTCGGAGCGATCCGCGCCCGGGGGCGGGACCCGCCCGGCCACTCCCCCGGTCGGTGGCCGGGCGGTCGATACCCGGGCGGCTCACCCTCTCACGGTGAACGCGGACCGGTCCCCGTGCCGTCTGCCCCCCGACGCGACGGAACGGTTGCCCTCAGCATGGCGGGGGGCGATAAACGAACGATGAACGCCGACGACCGGGACCGGAGGGGCCGGCGACCGGGGCCCGGGAGGACCGACAGCAGGGGCCCGGGGAGGACCGGTGAGAGCCGTGGTGGGCCCGTGGCGGGTTCAGCCGACCGGCAGCGCCTCCCGCAGCGCCCGCACCCGGGCCGCCTCGGCACCGGCGGACTGCTCCTCGTAGATCCGCTCGGCATCGCTCCAGCACACCCGCGCGCGACCGGCCTGCCCCGTCCTGGCGAGCGCGCGGCCGAGCACGGTGAGGATCTGCGCGCGCCGCCACTCGCCGCCGATGCCGCCGAGCACGGTGAGCGCGTTCTCGGCGTCGGCCGCGGCGCGCACCGCCGCGTCGGGCTCCGCGAGCCGGGCCTCGGCGAGGCGGCACAGCGTCATGCCCTCCCACAGCCGCTGCCGGTTGGCCCGGAAGACGCCGAGCGCCTCGCCGAGCCGTTCGGCGGCCTCGGCGGTGCGGCCCGCCTCGGTGAGCGCGAGCCCGAGCGCGTACCGCCCGTTGGCCCCGCGCAGCGCGTTGCCCGCCGCCTCGTAGAGCGCCGTGCCGCGCTCGGCGAGCGCGATCGCGCTGTCGAGCCGCCCCGTCGCGAGGTGGACGCGCGAGAGGTTGCACTGGGCCGCCGCCTCGCCCGCCTGGTCGCCGAGCGCGCGGAAGTGCTCGACGGCCGAGGCGAGATGGTGCTCGCCGACCTCGTACTCCTCGCGGTAGAGGGCGCCGACGCCGAGGATGTTGTGCGCCCACGCCACGACGAGCGCGTCCGGCTCGTCGCCCGCGCGCGCCAGGATGCGCTCCGCGCTCTCGCGCACACCGCCCAGCCTTCCCGCCGCGTGCTCCGCGTCGGTGAGGACGAGCAGCGCCCGGTTGAGTACCTGGTCCGCGCCGCTCTCCTCGGCCCGCGCGATCGCCGCCCGCACGGTCTCCCGGTACTGCCGCGTGTTCGCGCCCGACTCGCTCAGGTCCTTCGCGACCCACAGCAGATCCACGGCGGCGGGCAGCGACTCGGGCCGCTCGGTGGCCCTGCGGGCCGTCGCGAGCAGGCTCTGCGCCTCCGCGTAGAGCCAGTCCTGCGCCTCCTCCGGCGCGGTCAGCTCCAGGCCCGGGTAACGGGTCGGGACGAGGTGGTCGACGAGCCGGTCCCCGGGCCGCTCCAGCGCGTACACGCGGGCAGCCGTCGCGAGGTAGAAGTCGAGGAGCCGCCCGAGCGCGTCGGCGCGCACCGACGCGGGCTGCTCGTCGCGCTCGGCGCAGGAGCGCGCGTAGAGCCGCACGAGGTCGTGGTAGCGGTAGCGGCCCGGCGCGGCGGATTCGAGGAACGAGGTGTCGACGAGGGATTCGAGGAGGTCCTCGGCCTCGTACCGGTCCAGGCCGAGCAGCGCGGCGGCGGCGGCGAGGGAGATGTCCGGGCCCTCCACGAGCCCGAGCAGCCGGAAGGCGCGCGCCTGATGGGCTTCGAGCTGCCCGTACCCCAGCTCGAAGGTCGCGGCGACGGCGAGGTCCCCGGCCTGCAACTCGTCGAGCCTGCGCCGCTCGTCGGCGAGCTTCGCGGCGAGCACGGAGACGGTCCAGGTGCGGCGGGCGGCGAGCCGGGACGCGGCGACGCGGATCGCGAGCGGCAGGAAGCCGCAGGAGGCGACGACGTCGAGCGCCGCCTCGCGCTCCGCGTGCACGCGCTCGGCGCCGACGATGCGCGTGAAGAGCGTGAGGGCTTCCTCGGGGGACATGACGTCGAGGTCGACGAGGTGCGCCCCGGCGAGGCCGACCATGCGCTGGCGACTCGTCACGAGCGTCGCGCAGCCCTCCGTGCCGGGCAGCAGCGGACGGACCTGCGCGGGGTCCTTCGCGTTGTCGAGCAGGATGAGGACGCGACGGCCGTCGAGCGCGGAGCGGTAGAGCGCCGCGCGTTCGTCGAGCGAGGCGGGCAGCGCGGTGTCGCGCACGCCGAGCGCGCGCAGGAAGCCGCCGAGCACGGTCTCGGGGTCGACAGGGTGTGCGCCGGCGCCCTGCAGGTCGGCGTAGAGCTGGCCGTCGGGGAACGTGGTGCGGGAGCTGTGCGCGACGTGCACGGCGAGCGTGGTCTTGCCGACACCGCCGATGCCCGCGACGGCGGACACGGCCATGACCTGCGAGCCCGCGCCCGCGAGCGTGTCGCTCAGCTCCTTGACGAGGCTTTCGCGGCCCGTGAAGTCCGGTACGGAGGCGGGGAGCTGCGCGGGCTTGAGCGGGGGCGGACCGCCGCGCGGGGCGGGCTGCGGGGAACGGGCCAGCTCCTCGTCGCCCGCGAGGACGCGCTGCTGGAGACGGGCGAGCGCGGGGCCCGGGTCGACGCCCAGCTCCTCGGCGAGCAGGCGCCGGGTGTCGGTGTAGACGGCGAGGGCCTCGGCCTGGCGGCCGGAGCGGTAGAGGGCGAGCATGAGCAGCTCGCGGGGGCGCTCGCGGAGCGGGTGGGCGGTGGTGAGCGCGGTCAGCTCGGAGACGGCCTCGGCGTGGCAGCCCTGCTCCAGGTCCATCGCGAAGCGGGACTCCAGGACCTGCAGCCGCCACTCGGTGAGCCGGGCCCGCTGGTTGGCGGCGTGCGGCCCGGGAACCTGCGCGAGCGGCTCGCCCTCCCACAGCGCGAGGGCCTCGTCGCTCAGGGTTCTTGCCCGGCACAGGTCCCCGTCCTCGCGGGCGGCGTCGGCGGCGGCGACCAGCTCCTCGGCACGGCTGAGGTCGAGCGCGTCGGCACCGAGCGCGTCGGGGTGCAGCGCGTAGCCGCCCGCCTCACTGCGCAGCACGCTCCCGCCGAACGCCTTGCGCAACCGCGAGGCGTACGTACGGAGCGCGGCGAGCGCCTGCGCGGGCGGTTCCTCGCCCCACACGGCGTCGATCAGCTCGGGGGCGGTGGCGGTCCGGCCCGCGCGGAGAAGGAGCACGGCGAGAAGGGCGCGCTGCTGCGGGGACCCGGTGGACAACTGCTCGGCCCCGCGCCACGCCCGGACGGGGCCGAGGACGGCGAAGCGGAGGGGGGTGTCGTGGGGGTGGGGGGTGGGTGGGGTGGTGGGAGGTGCGGTGGGGGAGGGGGGTGTTGTGGGGAGTGGGGTGGGGGGTGTTGCGGGGGTGGGGGCTGGTGTGGGGGTGGGGTGGTCGTTGCCGTGGGGTGCGGGGTGGGCGCGAGCGGTGCGGTGGGGTCGGATGTGGCGGGGGCCGGGGTGGTGGGGTGCGGTGTGGCGGCGTGCGGTGTGGCGGCGGCCGGTGCGGTGGCGTGGGGCACGGTGGCGTCCGGTGTGGTGGCGGTGGGGACCGTGGCGTCCGCTGGGGTGGGGTGCGGCGCGGTGGCTGGGTGCGCTGCGGTGGTGGCGGGGTGCGCTGCGGTGGTGGCGGGTCCCGTGTCCGGGGCGCCCCGCCCCGGTATCCCGGGTCCGTCGTTCATTCTCGTCTCCCCTTCGCCGGCCGCCCCGGCCGGCCGTCGGCGGTCACAGAGGCCAGTTTGCCTGCCGAGGGCGGAAACGTCAGCCTCGGGAGGGGGGTGAGGGGCTGTCAATCGGGCACCCCGGGACAGCCCCCTCCCTCCCGGGGGGCGACCCCAATACCAGTCTTCCAGCTCCCGCAACCGCCCGGCCCACATCCGCCCGCATCTGTGGACAACCTCCCCAAACCCGCGCAACGGCCCACACTTTGGAGTGAGGACCGTCGGCACCCCCGGACTGAAAGTCCGACAATCGCCCGCCCCTGTGGACAAGGGAGCGGTCCCGCGCCAAGCCATGTGCACCACGAGACGACGACCCGTCACGCCCCCGCCGCGTCGCCTCCCCGGCGAGCGAACGGCCCCGGCGGCGACACCCGCGCAGCCGGCGCTCGCGCCTCACGGGCGGTGTCGTCCGCAGAGACCCCACGGGCGGTGGCCCCCCGCGCCCCCGGGCGGCCCGCCTCGGCGCGTTGGCACACCGGCACACTCAACGCCCCCGCGCGGCCCAGCACGTTCGCCCCCCCCGCACCCGCACCCCCGGCCACCTCTCCCGGCGCGCCCCCCCCGCACCAGCACCCTGGCCGCCCCTCCTGGTGCGTACGCCCTCGTCTCCCCCCGGCCACCCCACCCCCGCACGTGCGCACCTCGGCCCCCAGTCGCCCGCCCCCACCCGCCCCACCACGTCCCCACCCCCACCCCCACGACCGCCCCCCACCACCAATCCGCAGTCACCGCTAGACATCCGAGCGCTGCTAGCCCTACGCTTCCCAAAGACGTCAACTAGCGTCGCTCCAATCTCTAGCGCTGCTATATCTCTTGGGGGAGACAGACATGACCACTCAGGTGCTCGCCGTCGTCACGATCGTCGCGGCCGGGATGCTCGTCGGGGTCGAGTTCTCGGTGGCGTTCTTCGTCAACGCGATCCTCAACGCCCTCCCCGGCGACATGGGTCTGCGCGGCCGGATGGGCGGCGCGAAGCTGCTCGGCCGGGTGATGCCGTTCTGGTACATCGGGACGACGGTGCTCGGCGCCGTGTGGGCCGGGCTCGGCGGCGGCGTGCTCGTCCTCGTCGGCGTGCTGCTGCTCGCGGCGAGCGTCGTGATGTCGATCGTCTTCCTCGTCCCCATCAACTCGCGGGTGGCGAAGTGGGACGAGACGGGCGTCCCCGAGGACTGGCGTACCCAGCTGGGCGCCTGGGACCGCTACCACTACGCGCGGGTCGCGGTCCTCATCGCCTCTCTGGCGGTCCTGGCGGCGTCGGTGGCGTGACGCGTACGAGCGAGGCGGCGGACCGCAGCGAGGGAACGGCGACCAGCCCCCCGGCTGCGGTCCGCCGTCCCGTTCACCGGCAAAACCCACCCCGACCGGCCCCGGGTCGGCAGCTCGGGCCTTCCTCCCCGGCCGCACCCCCGCGCCCCTCCCCGCCCGCACGCCCCCGGCCCCACCCTCACCGGCAGACCCGTCACCGGCAGACCCGCCACCAGCAGCCCCTCCCCGGCGGCCCCCCACCCGGCAGCCCCCCACCGGCAGGCCCCCCTCCGCCCGCCCCGCCCCCGTCCTATGCTCGACGTCATGACTGCTCCGCACCCCTCCCGGCCCACCGAATCAGCCATGCGCCGCGCGCTGCGGCGGGCGAGGGACGGGGTCGCGCTCGATGTGACAGAGGCCGCCGTCCTGCTCCAGGCCCGTGGTGACGACCTGAAGGACCTCTCGGCCTCGGCGGCGCGCGTCCGCGACGCGGGGCTCGAAGCGGCGGGCAGGCCCGGCGTGCTCACGTTCTCGAAGAAGGTCTTCATCCCGCTCACCCGCCTGTGCCGGGACACGTGCCACTACTGCACCTTCGTCACCGTCCCCGGCAAGCTCCGCCGCGACGGCCACGGCATGTTCATGTCGCCGGACGAGATCCTCGACGTCGCCCGCGAGGGCGCCGCGCTCGGCTGCAAGGAAGCGCTCTTCACGCTCGGCGACAAGCCCGAGGACCGCTGGCCCGAGGCCCGCGAGTGGCTCGACGCGCACGGCTACGACGACACGCTCGCGTACGTACGGGCCATGGCGATCCGCGTCCTGGAGGAGACCGGTCTCCTCCCGCACCTCAACCCGGGCGTCATGTCCTGGTCCGACCTCCAGCGGCTCAAGCCCGTCGCGCCCTCGCTCGGCATGATGCTGGAGACGACGGCGACGCGGCTGTGGTCGGAGAAGGGCGGTCCCCACTACGGCTCCCCGGACAAGGAACCGGCCGTGCGCCTGCGCGTGCTGGAGGACGCGGGCCGCAGCAACGTGCCCTTCACGAGCGGGGTCCTCATCGGCATCGGCGAGTCGTACGAGGAGCGCGCCGACTCCCTCTTCCAGCTCCGCCGTATCCAGCGCGCCCACCACGGCCTCCAGGAAGTCATCGTCCAGAACTTCCGCGCGAAGCCCGATACGGCGATGCGCGCGATGCCGGACGCGGAGCTGGAGGAACTCGCCGCGTGCATCGCGGTCGCCCGCCACCTCCTCGGCCCCGAGGCGCGCATCCAGGCGCCGCCGAACCTCGTCGACCGGGAGTACGCGCTCATCATCGGCGCGGGCATCGACGACTGGGGCGGCGTCTCGCCGCTCACGCCCGACCACGTCAACCCCGAGCGCCCCTGGCCGCACATCGACGAACTCGCCACGCGCACCGCCGAGTCGGGGTTCGAGCTGCGCGAACGCCTCACGATCTACCCGGAGTTCCTGAAGCGCGGCGAGCCCTGGCTCGACCCGCGCCTCCTCCCGCACGTCCGCGCCCTCGCCGACCCGGAGACCGGCCTCGCACGCCCCGGCGCGCGACCCGAGGGCCTTCCCTGGCAGGAGCCCGACGAGGGCTTCACGGCGAGCGGCCGTACGGACCTGCACACGGCGATCGACACGGAGGGCCGTACGAGCGACAGGCGCGGCGACTTCGACGCGGTGTACGGGGACTGGGCGGCCCTGCGCGAGCAGGCGGCGCCCGGCATGGTGCCGCAGCGCATCGACACCGACGTACGGCAGGCGCTCGCCGTCGCCGCCGACGACCCGACCCGGCTGACCGACGACGAGGCGCTGGCCCTCCTGCACGCGGACGGGCCCGCGCTCGACGCCGTGTGCCGGATCGCGGACGACATCCGCAAGAGCGTCGTCGGCGAGGACGTCACCTACATCGTCACGCGGAACATCAACTTCACCAACGTCTGCTACACCGGCTGCCGTTTCTGCGCCTTCGCGCAGCGCCGCACCGACGCCGACGCCTACACGCTCTCCCTCGACCAGGTCGCCGACCGCGCCCAGCAGGCGTGGGACGTCGGGGCCGTCGAGGTCTGCATGCAGGGCGGCATCCACCCCGACCTGCCCGGTACGGCGTACTTCGACATCGCGCGCGCGGTCAAGGAGCGCGTCCCGGGAATGCACGTGCACGCCTTCTCGCCGATGGAGGTCGTCAACGGCGCCTCGCGCACCGGGCTTTCGGTACGGGAGTGGCTGACCGCCGCCAAGGAGGCGGGCCTGGACACCATCCCCGGCACGGCCGCCGAGATCCTCGACGACGAGGTCCGCTGGGTCCTCACCAAGGGCAAACTCCCGGCGGCGGACTGGATCGACGTCGTCACGACGGCGCACGAACTCGGCATCCGCTCCAGCTCCACGATGATGTACGGGCACGTCGACCAGCCCCGTCACTGGCTCGGCCACTTCCGCACCCTCGCCGCGATCCAGCAACGCACGGGCGGCTTCACGGAGTTCGTGACCCTCCCCTTCATCCACACCAACGCCCCCGTCTATCTCGCGGGCATCGCCCGTCCGGGCCCGACCGCCCGCGACAACCGCGCGGTCACCGCGATGGCACGCATCCTTCTGCACCCCTACATCCCCAACATCCAGACGAGTTGGGTGAAGCTCGGCGCGGAGGGCGCGGCGGAGATGCTCCGCTCCGGCGCCAACGACCTCGGCGGCACGCTGATGGAGGAGACCATCTCCCGCATGGCGGGCTCGCGTTACGGCTCCTACCGCTCGCTCCGCGACCTCGAAGCCATCGCCGAGTCAGCGGGCCGCCCCCACCGCCCCCGCACCACGACCTACGGCGAGGTCCCCCCCGACCGCATGACCACCGCCCGCGCCTCCGACGGCCACCTCCCCGACCTCCTCCCGGTCCTGGACTGACCGGCCGGAGCGCTTCACCGGCCGGGTTCCACGGGTACGGGGCGCCGCCCGCGCGAGTCGGCGCCCCGTACCCGTACACCTGTCGCCCCCCGCCCCGTCCCCGCGTTCCCCGTGACACCCCCTCCTCGCACCCGCTAGCGTGCGAGATCCCCACAGCGGCGAAGGAGGCGGCAGCCAATGGGCAGCGCGACACCCGGGACAGCGGACCGCGCGCACGCCATCCCCCCGGGAGCGCCGACGCCCGCGACGGAAGCCCCGCCAGGGGCGCGGTCCCGGCCCGCGGCCGATCCCGCGCCCTCCGCGTCGCAGCCCGTCTGGGGCCGTCCCGAGCAGCAGGACTACCGGGCCCGTATTCGCGGGGCGCTGCTCGGTGCCGCGCTCGGGGACGCGCTCGGGGCGCCGCTCGACGTGGCCGGGGGTGAGGCGTTCTGGGCGAACGGGCCCGGGGATCTGCTCGCCGTGCCGGGCGGTGGGCGCGCCGGGACCGTCACGGCGCACACCCAGCTCGCGCTCTTCACCACCGAGGGCCTCATCCGCGCGCAGGTGCGGCGCGACACGGGCGCCTGGCACCCGCCCACCGATCTGCACGCCGCCTACCGCCGCTGGTACGCGACGCAGCACGAGTGGGGGCCCGACGAGCGCCGTACGACCGATGGCTGGCTCGCCCGCGAGGAGTGGCTCTACGCCCGCCGCTCCCCCGACCGCGACTGCCTCACCGCGCTCGGCGACGCGAGCGCGGGCACCCTCGACCGCCCCCGCAACCCGCGCGCCCTGAGCCTCGCCCCCGCGACCCGCTCCACGCCGCTCGGTCTGCTGAGCGGCTGGGACCCCGCGCTCGTCCTCCAACTCGCCCTGGAATGCGCCGTGCAGACCCACGGCCACCCCGTCTCGCGGCTCACCGCCGGCGCCCACGCCCTCCTCGTCCACGCCCTGACCCGCGGCGCGGGCCCCGAGGACGCCGTACGGGCCGCGCTCCCGCTCCTCGGCCGCCACCCCGGGCACGAGCCCGTCACCGAGGCCCTCACCGCCGCGCTCGACGCCGTACGCGCCGGGGCCCCCGACCGCCCCCGCGCCGCCGCGCTGCACGGCGACGGCTCGCCCGCGCGCGGCCTCGCGCTCGCCGTCTGGGCCGCCGCCGTCGCCCCCGACCTCCGTACCGGCCTGCTCCTCGCCGTCGGCCACGGCCCCCACTCGGCCGCGCGCGGTGCCCTGTGCGGCGCGCTGCTCGGCGCCGCGCACGGCGACACCGCCCTGCCTCCCGACTGGCTCCCCGCCCTCGAAGGCCGCGCGAGCCTCCTCGCCCTCGCCGAGGACTTCGCCCTGGAGATGACCCAGGGCCCCGCGCTGCACGGCCCCGACCGCGCCGCCTTCGCCTGGCTGGAGCGCTACCCGCGCGAACTCTGAGGCGGGGCCGGACGGTCGCGGACACGCGTGAGCCCCCTCGGCCAGGACGGCGGACCGGTCGAGAGGGCTCGTGCCACCACGCCCCACCCTGGGAAGCGGCGGGAAGCGGCTGTACGGGGGGTGCGGGCGCCTGGGCGCCGCGGGGCGCCGCGGGCGGATCAGACGCCGGGGACGCGGGTGACGGCGGTGACGAAAGTGCCCCACGAGGCGGCCGGGAAACCCAGCTCGGGCCCCTCGGAGACCTTCGAGTCACGCACCGAGATCGACGCGGAGACGGGGGACTTGACCTCGACACAGGCTCCATTGCCCGTCGAGTACGAGGACTTGACCCATTCGTTGGTGCGACCGTGCTGAAGAGACATGAGAATTGCTCCGGTTGTACGAGGTGGTGGCGACGCCCCCGCCGGAACGGCCGACGGGCGCCGATACGCCCCCTGACGTGCCGCTTCGGGCCGCATCAGGTGGCGTGAACGACGCTACCCGCCCCCCGCCGCGCCGAAAGCGATCGTTCACCCGACCGGATGGCATATTCCAGAGGTCCCTACCGTGAGTGCGGGAAAGGGTGTACCGTCCCGCGCCACGCGGTCAACTCACCTCGTGAGTCGCCTCATTCCCCGCTCGCCCCGTACAGCTCCTGCGCCACACGCGTGATGAAGTCGCGGCTCACATCCGGGTTGAGCGCCATCGCGCGCAGGTGCTCGTACATGACGCTGTACTGCTCGACCTCCGCCGCCTTCTCCAGGTACAGGTCGCTCACGACGCCCTCGATGTAGACGACGCTGGAGTCCGCCGTGTCGGGGAACTCCAGTACCGCGTACTGCCCGTTGAGCCCCGGGTGCGCGCCCACCTCGAAGGGGATCACCTGCACCGTGATGTGCGGCAGGTGGGACATCTTGACGAGGTGCTCCAACTGCCCCCGCATGACGTCCTCGTCGCCGACCCTGCGGCGCAGCGTCGCCTCGTCGATGACGGCCCAAAGTCGCAGCGGCTTCTCGGCGTTGACGTCCCTGACGCGGTCCTGGCGGGCCATCCGCACCCGTACCCGCTTCTCGATGTCGGCGGCGGCCGTCTCCGGCAGCGCCCCGGTGACGAGCGCGTGCGCGTACTCGGGCGTCTGGAGCAGCCCCGGCACCACCTGCGGGTCGTAGATCCGCAGACTCGCCGCGTCCGTCTCCAGACCGATGTAGATGGAGTAGGGGATGTCGCCGAAGGTGTGCCACCAGCCCTGCTGGCGCGAGTCCTTGGCCATCTGCATGAGCGAGTCGACGATGCGCAGGTCCTCGACCTCG
The DNA here is from genome assembly GCF_000213055.1 of Streptomyces sp. Tu6071. Taxonomy (NCBI): domain Bacteria; kingdom Bacillati; phylum Actinomycetota; class Actinomycetes; order Kitasatosporales; family Streptomycetaceae; genus Streptomyces; species Streptomyces sp. Tu6071. Next base: position 4,448,469 of record NZ_CM001165.1, read on the forward strand.
TAGACCCCGCACAGGTCGCGGACATCGCGCTGGCTGATGCTGCGCCGCCCGTTCTCCAGGCGGCTGATCTTCGACTGCGAGACGAGCAGGCGCTCGGCGACCTCCTCGGCCGTCATGTTCCGCGCCTCGCGCAGTTTGCGCAGCTCCTGACCCAGTCGCCGACGCCTGACGGTGGGGTTGACATTGGACGCCACGGGCGGGCACCTCCGGCTCGCGTTCTTCACCGCCCCGCACGAGGCGGCGCGTGTCTGCTGCTCAGCAGGGTGCCACCGACACGCCGTACCCGGGCGCGAAACAGTCGAGTTGAGCCAAATACGCGGAACGGCACGACGGAGCGGCGCCCGGTGGTGTAAAGGGGCGCTGGGGGTGGTACGGGGTGACCTCCCGTACGAGTGCGGGGCGTTCGCCGGTTACGCGTGCGGGACGTTCTCCGGTACGCGTACGGGGCGCCCCGCGCCGTCTGCCGCCCGGCCGGGTCGCCCCGTACACGTGAAGCCGTACGTGTACGTCGCGCTGTACACGTACATCGAGAACTACCGGCTCGCCGAAGCGATCCGCCGAGGCGGCCCGCCGAAGGCGTCAGCGCACCGCCGTGGTCACCGTCGCGGCCCGCTGCGGCTGGGACGGGACGCGTCCCGGTGCCTGCCCCTGCCCACGCCGGGCGGGCGCGGCGACCCCGTTCTGCACGTCCATGACGGCGTGCGCCACGAGTCCGCCCATCGGGTCGTGCCGGATCAGGTCCCGCAGCCGGGAGCGCGAGGAGCGCCCCTCGTTGCCGGGATAGAGGTGCTTGCCGAGGCCCACCGCGTGCGCGAGGGCCGCGAGCGCGGCCGTACGCGGGTCCGGTGGCACGCCGGTGCGGATCGCCGTGTCGAGCCGGGACCTGATCTCCCTGCTCGTCGACGTCTCCGCGGCCTGGTAGCGCGTCGTCGGCAGCACCCCGCACATCTGGCCCGCGACGGCGGTGACCATGCCGATGCGCTCCAAGTGCGAGAGATACGTCTGACGCAGCCCGAGACGTGGCCCACCGATCCAGTGGACCGCGCGCACCGGGGCGCCACGCCTGCGCAACAGCTCAAGCGCGTGGTCCAGGGTCGGATCACCGGTCGGCCGCGGTACGACCACGGCGATCCGGTCCCCGTCCGGGGCTATCCGTCCGGCCAGCGCCAGCTCCACTAGCTGTGCTCCGGCCAGACCGAGGTCGAGCGACTGCGGCTGCGCTGTGGTACCCGTGGCCGGGTCCAGAGCGAGCAGCAGAAGCTCCTCCGGAAGTGTTCTGCGGCTCTTGCCCATCCATGCCTCCCCGCGTGGATGTCTGACAGGGTGACCCCTCTCACATTGGTCTGTCGAGGGTGCCTGACCTTTATGAAAGGGAATGCGCACACATGTCGTTCTTGTCCCGAGCCCGAGTCGCGGCCGTGCCAAGGACACTGGTAGAGGTTCGGCAGCACGACCGGTTCGCGTGCGTGCGCGCACGGCTTACGGAGGAGGCATCGGTGGCGGGCGAGTCCCCCGACAGGGCACAGGAGCACAACTCACCGGAGGGGAGTGCCCGGACACGTACGACGGGAACGGGGGGAGGCATCCCCGTCTCGCGCCCCGACGACCGGCTGCGCGCGGCGGTCGCGCAGTGGGTGCGGTCGGCCGACGAGACGGAGGAACCGGAGGCACGGGCAGCGGAACCCGGGGCACGGGCCGGGGAACCGGCGGCAGGGGCCGAGGAGCCCGCCGCACGGGCCGACGAGCCCGCCGCGAAGCCCGCGGGCCCCTCGTGGGCGCGTGAGGCGCGTGAGGCGCGGGAGGCTCCGGAGGACGACGGTACGGAGCCGGGCGGTACGGGCACCGGAGCGGCGCCCGAGCGCGAGGCCGAGGCCGTACCCGCGCAGGCCGAGGAGCCCCGCGTACCGGAGGAGTCGCCGGAACCGGAGGCGGCGAAGGAGCCCGCCGAGGAGCCGGGGGAGCCCCACGAGCCCGAGGCGGAGCCGAAGTCCTCCCCGGAGTCCGCTCCCGGGCGGAAGGCGGGCCCCGAGCCGAAGCCCGCCCCCGCGACCCGTGGGCTCTCGTTCCACAAGGTCGACACCCCCACCACGTCCCTCTCCGTCTTCGGCGTCGTGCGCCCCGCGGCCGACCACACCACGACCGTCCTGAAGCTCCCCGAAGCCGAAGCCCCCAGCTCGAAGCTCAGCGACGCCCCGAAGGCCGCCGCCCCCAAGCCCGCCGAGGCCCCCAAAGCCGCCAAGGCCCCCAAGGCCGCCGAGCCGAAGCCGGCCGACGCCCCCGAGCCCCCCAAGCCCGCCGGCCTCAAGCCCGCCGGGCCGCTCCCCGACGAGGAGCCCCCCGCCGAGCGCACGAGCACGTTCGTCCCGCTGCGCCCCCTCGACGACGCCCGCCCCGCCGCGCTGCGCCCGAAGGACCCCCGCGCCGCAGCGGGGACGCCCGCCGAGCCCCGTACCACCGGCAAGGCCACGGACGCGGCCCCCGCCAAGGCGAAGAAGAAGCCGAGGACGGACGCCCCGGCCGCCAAGCCCTCCGGAGCCGCCGCCGGGAAGTCCGCCCAGCCCTCCGGGGCCGCCGCCGGGAAGAGCGCCGCGCCCGCGGACGACTCCGCCGCCAAGTCCTCGTCCCCTTTCGGTGCCGGTTACACCGCGTCCCAGCCCGACAACGCCACCACCGGCTCCACGCCGTCCTCCACGAGCCCCACGACCCCCGCCTCGATCACCGCCGAGATCCCGGCCGGGACGGCCGTCGGAGCCGAGGAGACCCGGCAGCAGCCGCTGCCGCCCAAGGCACCGCTCGACCTGCTCGCCGAGCTGACCAACACGCCGCCCCCGCCCGAGACCCCGATGCGCACGGTCGTGCGGCGCTTCAAGATCTGGACGCCGCTCGTCCTGCTCCTGGTCGTCGTCCTCGGCGTCGTGCAGGCGGTGCGCCCGCTCCCGCAGCCCACGCTCGCGCTCACCGCCGCGACCACGTACCAGTTCTCCGGCAAGGCGGCCCCCATGCCGTGGCCGAAGAGCGGGCAGGCCGCGATGGACGTCGACGGGCTCGGCAGCTTCGGCAGTTCGGGCGCGCAGAAGCCGGTGCCGATCGCGAGCGTCGCGAAGGTCATGACCGCGTACCTCGTGCTGCGCGACCACCCCGTCAAGAAGGGTGGCGACGGGGCGAGCATCACGATGGACCAGAAGGCCGAGGACGACGCCGGCCTGTCCGCGCAGAACGAGTCCACGGTCGACGTGCGCGCGGGCCAGAAGCTCTCGCAGAAGGAGGCGATCGAGGCGATCATGCTCGCCTCGGCGAACAACATCGCCCGCCAGCTCGCCCGCTGGGACGCCGGGTCCGAGAAGGACTTCGTCGCGAAGATGAACAAGGCCGCCGACGAGCTGGGCATGAAGAACACGACGTACACCGACCCCTCGGGCCTCAACAAGACGACGGTCTCGACCGCCGAGGACCAGGTGAAGCTCGGCAAGGTCGCGATGAAGGACCCGCTCTTCCGCGAGGTCGTGCGGATGCCCGCGTACGTGGACAGCAACGGCAAGACGCAGACGAACTGGAACCGCCTCGTCCCGATGAACAACACCGTCGGCATCAAGACGGGGACGACGACGGCGGCCGGCGGCAACCTGCTCTACGCCGCGACGAAGGAGGTCGGCGGCACGACCCGCACCATCGTCGGCGCCGTGCTCGCCCAGCCGCCCGCGCCCGAGGACAACTCGATCCTCACCGGCGCGCTCAACGCGGGCAAGGCGCTCATCGAGGCCGCGCAGGGCACCCTCGTCGCCGAAAAGGTCGTGAAGAAGGGTGACGTCGTCGGTAGTGTCGACGACGGTCTCGGCGGCACCACGCCCGTCGTCGCGGCCAAGGACCTCACGGCGGTCGGCTGGCCGGGCCTGACCGTGCGGCTCAAGCTCGTCGACGACGGCACGGCGCTGCCGCACGAGGCGGCGGCCGGGACGAAGGTCGGCGTGCTGCGGGCCGGGGACGGCACGAGCAGCGCCGTCGAGGTCCCGGTCGTGCTCCGGTCCGCGCTGAGCGAGCCGGGCCTCGGTACGAAGCTCACCCGGCTGGGGTGAGCGGGGACCGGGGGAGTCGCTTCGCCCCGCCGAGTGGCGGACCCCTCCGGTATCCCGGCCTGCGGCGCCTCAGCCGGTCGACCGACCGGGCGTGACGCGTGGTCGACCGGGGGTGAGGGCCTCCTCGCCCCCGGTCACAGGGCGCGTGCTAGCGTCACCGGATCGGGGCAGAACGGACAGGCGGTCGCGAAGTCCACCCGGCAGGACCGGGAGCGGCCGGCACGGGGTTGGGAGGGCCTTCGGTGGCCACTGCGGAGCCGACGCGAGCCGACGGCGTGGACGGGACGCGCCGCGTGCGCGCACCCCGGGACGCGGGAGCGGAGCGGGAGCCTGCCCCGGAGCGTTCCCCCGCGCCCGTACGAGAGAAGGCCGCCGCACGGGAAGAGCCCCCCGTGCGGGAGGAGACGCCGGTACGGGAAGAGGCGTCCGTAGGCGAGAAGGCGGCCGTTCGCGGGAAGGCCGCCGGGCCGAGGAAGGCGTCCGTGCCGGAGAGGCCCGCCGGGCGGGGGGAGGCGCCGGTACGCGAGAAGGCGGCCGTCCCGCGCCAGGGCGGCGCCCCCGAGGCGGCGTCCTCCCCTCCGGCACCGCCACCCCCTCCGCCCCCGCCTCCCGCACCCCGTTCCCGCTGGCGCCGCTTCGCCTTCCACCCCGTCACCGTCGCCACGACGCTCTCCGCCGTCCTCCAGCTCGTCTGGTTCTTCACGTTCGCGAACAGCGGGGGCGACCTCGCGGCGCAGGACGCCTGGGCGGAGTTCGTCGGGCGCCACCCCGACTCGGCGTACAACCTCGCCTGGTACGGGGGCATGCACCCCGTCTCGTACAGCATCGTGTCGCCGTACCTGATGCACGTGCTCGGCGTCCGGACCACGCTGATGCTCGCGAGCACGGTCTCCGCCGGGCTCATCGCCTACTGCGCGAGCCGTATCCGCGCCGTCCGCAACCCGCACCTGGTGGGCCTCGCGGGCGTCTACGCGCTGCTGTGCAACACCGGTTCGGGGCGCGTCACCTTCGGCCTGGGCCTGATGTTCGGGATCGCCGCGGTGGCCGCCGTCTTCACGTGGCCCGAGGCGTGGCGCGGGGCGCGCAGGACACGCGCGGTCACGGCGGCGCTGTGCGCGGCGCTCGCGACGGCGGGCTCCCCGGTCGCGGGGCTGTACGTGGGACTCGTGGCCGTCGCGATGTTCTTGTGCAAACGCCGCAAAGGCGCGTACGTCCTCGGCATCACGCCGATCCTCGTCGTCGGCGCCTCGACGCTCCTCTTCCCCTTCTCCGGCACGCAGCCGATGTCCTTCGGCTCGTCCTCGCTGCCCCTGGCCTTCGCGCTCTTCTGCTTCTTCCTGGTCCCCAAGGGCTGGCACACGGTACGGATCACGTCGGCGGTCTACTTCGTCGTGGTGCTCGGCGTGTGGATCATCAGCTCGCAGATCGGCAGCAACATCACGCGGCTCGCGATGCTCTTCGTGGGCGTCGTGCTCGTCGCGGCGCTGCCGCACCTGCGGACGCGCGGCTGGCGCTGGTGGACGGCGGTCATCGGGATCTGCGGCTTCACCTTCTGGATCGGGTTCAAGACGGCCGACGACATCGTCCACACGACGCCCGCCGCCTCCTGGGGCCGCGAACTCGCCCCGCTGATCCACCAGCTCCAGCACCACGACGCCGAGAAGGGCCGCGTCGAGGTCGTCCCGACCGGCGGCCACCGCGAGGCGTCGGCGCTCGCCCCGTACTTCAACCTGGCCCGCGGCTGGACCCGCCAGGCCGACATGGAGCGCAACCCGCTCTTCTACGACTCGACGCTCAACTCGGCCAACTACCACGAGTGGCTCAAGCGCTGGGCCGTCCACTTCGTCGTCCTCCCCACGAGCGACGACAAGCCCGACGGCGACGGCGCGACCCGCGAACGCGCCCTCATCTCCGCGGGCCAGCCCTACCTCGACCTGCTGTGGGCCGACGCCAACTGGCAGGTGTACGAGGTCGAGCACCCCGTCCAGCTCGCCGAACCCCCGGCGACGGTCACGAGCACGGGCCAGTCCGAGCTGGTCATCAAGGTCACGACCCCGGGCCGCGTCCTGATCCGCATCCCGTACTCGCCGTGGCTGAGCGTCGTGGACAAGGACGGCAAGGCCCACCACGCCCCCAAGGAGACCGAGGAGTCCAAGAACCGCGAGGACGACTCGACCCCCAAGACCTTCCGCAACCTCTACGGCTGCCTCTACGAGACCCCCGAGGACAAGTCCGGCGACAAGTGGACCGAACTCCTCGCCCCCCACCCCGGCACCTACCACATCGCCGGCCCCTACCAGATCCCCCGCGGCACCCCCTGCCCGCAAGAACTCCGCCCCCCGGAACCGGAACCGGCGAACTGAGGGGGATGCGGGACGCGGGGGGCGTTGGGTGCGTGGGCGTCCGGGGTGTGCTGAGCGCGTAGGGCGGGTTGGGCGCGCGGAGTAGGCGGGACGCGACGGGCGCGCGGGCGTGCGGAGTGAGCGGGACGCGCTGGGCGCGCTGGGCGCGCGGGGCCTGCTGAAGTGCGGGCGTCCGGTCGTGCGGGGCGCGCACGCGTACGACGGAGGGCCGGGCCCGAAAGAACGGGTTCCCGGCCCGGCCCCACCGCCCGGATGGGCTTACCGCCCCGCCAGGGCTACCGCTTCTTGCGGATGCCGCGCTTCTTCTCCCGGGCTTCCTTCTCCTTGCGCTGGGCCACGCCGTAGGCGGACCAGGGCCCTTGATGCAGCGGACACCTGGAGGTCCCGCTCACGACCTTCCGCTGACACCGTCCCCCTGCCTTGGTGGGAGCACCACACTTCGCCACGCCGACCTCCCCCTCCGGACCGTCACGTCCCCCCACCGTGGCCCGCCCACCGCCCCCTCGGGAAGGCGCTCACGCGGCACACCGGGGGCGCGCGGGCGCACACCGACAACGGTCGCTCCCAGGCCCGGACGCGCACACCAAAAAGGGGCCACCTCCGAAAATTCGTAGGTGGCCCTCAGACGGCAGCCCCGGCACGGCGGAGCCTCCCCGGAGGGGGAGACGCGCGCACGTCCACGGGCGATCTGCACAAACAGCAAGATCGTTGAGGGGAAATTCAGCCGGTGGGGCGCCGAACCGGGGGCTCAGTGAGGGCGTGGCACGAACGCAGCCAGGAAGGGCGGGGGAAACGGCAAAAGGCGCCGCACCTGTTCCGACCTGCGAAGGAAGGGCCGCGCCCCTGCTGGATGCTGTGCCCCCGGCAGGATTCGAACCTGCGACACCCGCTTTAGGAGTTCGGTCTACGTCTGCTCCTGGGGCCTTCGTCGGCTGGTCCGACGCTCGCTCTGGGGCGCCTGGGTGCGCCGCTGTCCGGGCCCGTTGATGGCAACTTTGGATGTCAAGAGTTGCCAACTGTGGGGCGACTTGAGTGGACCTAAAACCATCTCTGATCCCGTCTAGTTGCTTGGCATAATGGGCCCATGGATCTAGGGGGTACGGCTACAATCGCCGCCGCTGCAGCGGTAATTGGGGCAGGCCTCGGCGCATTCGGAGCCATACGCGCGGCCAAGAACACAGGGAACTCTCAGCGCCGCTCCCAGCACGAACACTGGCAGCGACAGGCTCGCGCTGATGCCTACGCCCGGTTCGCGAATGCAGCAGACGAACTTGCTCCCGTGCTCTCCGCCTTTGCTTCGGCGGAGGGCTCAGCACCGGCAGACCTGCTGGAGCGGTCCACCGAGGCGCGCCGACTCATGTCGGCGCTCTCGAAAGCCGAGAGTGCCGTGTCTCTGGCCGGGCCTGGCGCCGTGGCCGCAGAGGCTCTGTCGGTGGTACGGGCTTACGGGTCCGTCCTGAGGGGCGCGCTCGTGAGGCACGGGCTGGAGTCAGCCAGGCGGAGCGATCCGCCATCCTCCGTGCGTGCCCATTGGCCGAGCTTGAGGCCTTTCCGTGAACTGGCACGATCTGCCCTGGATGATCCAGATGGCGCCTTGGGTGGAAGGCGTCGTTAGGCAGGTGATCTCGGCAGGTCTCTTAGTGGTTGATCGGGATCTCGTAGACGATCTCGCAGTGGGCGGCGGGCACGATGATGTCCGCCGTCTCCACGGGTCGCCCCTCGTCGCTGTAGTACGTGCGCCGGATGTGGGTGACGACTGCGGCCTTCTGGATGCCGAGGAGCGATGCCTCCTCGTTGCTCGCGTGCCGCGGCTCCGGCTGCTCGACGGCGTGGCTGACGGTGATGCCGATCTCGGCCATGCGGTTCACGACGCCCGCCCCGGTATGAGGGCCGCCCTCGGGCAGGACGACGAGCGTTCCGGCGGTGAGGTCGTACGGTTCCCAGCTCGTCGACAACTGCACCGGCCTGCCGTCGGCCAGGAACTCGTACACCGTCCGGACGCACAGGTCGTCTTCGGCGATGCCGAGTCGGGCCGCGATGGCTGCCGGGGCCGGCACCTTGGCCTCGGTCCGGCTCTCTCAGTCCCCGTACTTGCCGACGGCCTTCATGTCCGCACGGAACGGGGAGTCGGCGCGCTGCTCCCGTGCCGAGGAGCGGACCATCCGCATGCGCTGACGTGGCTCGGCGACGTACGTGCCCGAACCGGCGCGGCCTTCCAGCACGCCCTGGGAGATGAGGAGCTCCTGAGCCCGGCGGACCACGTGCTCGCCGACGCCGCTGTACGCGGCGTTCGTCCTCGCCATCGCGATGGGCTCCGCCGAGGTGAACTGGTCGGGCCGCGTTGGTCGGACATCGACCTCGACGGCCGCGTCCTCTACCTCCGTCAGCAGACCCAGTGTCGTCGCGGGGTGCTGTACGACGACAACCCCAAGAGCCGCCGTCGTCGAACCGTTCCGCTGCCCGCGCTCTGTGTCGCCCCGCTGCGCTGCACCGGATGCGTCAGGCGGTCGCGCGGGCCAAAGCGGGGGAGCGGTGGCAGGACTCGGACTACGTCTTCACGACTCGCACCGGTCATCAGGTCGAGCCGTGGAACGTCTACCGCTCTTTCACCCGCGTCGCCCAGTCCGCCGGGCTGCGGGTGGTCCGCCTGCACGACGCCCGCCACGGTATGTGGCCACGCTCCTCACGGCGACCGGAGTGGCGCCGCAGGTGGTGATGTAAATCCTCGGCCACAATCAGATCAGCATCACGATGGAGGTGTACACGCACGTCGTGCAGGACACGCAGCGAGAAGCGATCAGCCACACGGATCGACTGCTCAAGAGGCGTCCCGGTCGTCGGTGACCGTGACCGTTGATGTCAGAAGCCCCTCATCTACGGATATCCGTAGATGAGGGGCCTCTGACTTAGTGCCCCCGGCAGGATTCGAACCTGCGACACCCGCTTTAGGAGAGCGGTGCTCTATCCCCTGAGCTACGAAGGCGGGGTCCTGGGGTCAGGCGGACTGGGCCAGGACGCCGGTGGCCGTCGGCGGGGTGCCGGTGGCCGCCGTCAGTGTAGCGGGTGGGGAGTGGGGGTGGGGCGCCGACGAGGGCGGGGGACGGGCCCGCGTGGGCGTCGCGGGGTCCGGCCTCTCGGCCGCCGGGGTCGGTGGCGGCTTCCCGGCCCGGGGGCGCTCGGCGGCTCAGTCCCTGTGCACCCGTACCCGGTACTCCCCGTCCTCCGTCCTCCCCAGCACCTCCACCCGGGTCCGGGAGCCGTCGTCGCGGTAGGTCTCGCCGACGCCGAAGGGGGCGTCGGAGAGTTCCGCGTGGACGTTGGGGCTGCGGGTGCAGCCTCCGCTCTCCTTCTTCGAGTCGGCGACCGTGATCGGGCCCTGGCCCGTGTCCACGTCCGCGTCGACGCGGTAGACGAGGAGGCCCGGCTTGCAGACACTGTCGTCGTTGCCGCCCCGGGTGCGGACCTCGGCGGCGATGCCGGACGTGTGCGAGAGGGGGATGAAGAGGAGCTTCCTGTCGTGGCCCGCCGCCGCGAGCGGCGCCACGGTGAAGTCGTGGGTGCCCGGCGAGGCCACGCAGCCCACCTGTTCGTCGTCGAGCCAGCCCAGCTTCCACTTGTGCCAGCCGAGGAGGTCGTTGTCGGCCCCCCAGTCCTCGCTCATGATGTCCCAGTGCCCCACGGCGCCGCCGCCGTCCTGCGTGTAGAGGTCGGGGAGGCCGAAGACGTGGCCGTTCTCGTGCGGGAGCACGCGGTAGCCCGTGCGCGCGTACGAGCCCGAGCCGTCGTCCTGGCGGCTGTAGAGGAAGCTCGTGTTGGCGAGCGGGACGCCGTCCGCGACCGGCGCCTCGCGGTTGCCCGCGAAGGTCACCGAGAGGACGGTGTCGAGCGCGGACGGCCCGGCGTTCGGTGTGACGAGCACGTTCACGAGGTCGTACGAGGCGAAGTCCACGAGCGGGTCGGAGATCTTCACGAGGTCGCGCACGAGCTTGCGGTAGCCCGGCTCGAAGGGCGCGCCGCGCTCTATCCCGTACGCGGAGAACGGCTTCGGCATCCGCAGCCAGCGCTTGACGGGCGTCTCGGGCCGGTAGTCGATGCGCCCGTACGAACTGCGCTCGAACCACCGCGTCGTCTGCGGGAAGAACTCCTTGAGCCGGTCGTCGACCGTGCCCTCGCCCTCCGCGTCGGAGAAGTCGACGAGGAGGTTGAGCGCGCGCACGCGCCCGGTGGAACGCGCGTACCCGGCGGTGGTCGGCAGCCCCTCCGACATCTGCGTGCCGAGCGGCCCGGATATCCGGCACGCGTCGATGCCGTCCCCGCCCCCGGCGGCGACGGGCCCCGCGGCCGAGTGCCCGGCGGCGTCGGGGGAGCCCGAGCCCGTCGTGCTGAGCGTGACGGCGACGGCGAGCGGGGCGAGCGAGGCGACCGCGATGCCGCGCCGGAGGCGGGCGGCGCGGCGGAGGCGGGCGGCGGGAGCGGGGGCGGACGTGGAGGAGGCGCCGTCGGCGGGGGTACGGGGTGTGGCGGCGCCCGCCGCGTCACGTCGGCCGGTACGGGGCCGGGCCGTACCCGGTGCGTGGGCGCGGCCGTCCGGTGCGGGCTTTCCGCCCGCCCGGCCGCCCCGGCCGGGTATCGGGCCCGAGGGGGAAGGCGCCCCGTTGGTCGGCTGCTCCATGCGTACCGGCCTTCCGTTCGCGGCAGCCACCGTCCTGACCTGCGAGGCTGCCCCCTTCCCGGCCAGCCTCCGGGCGCGGCGGGCGGCGCGCGCGCCGGGTGCGGCCGATCGGAGGTTTTTGTGTGACTCAGGTCACACACCGTGAGGGAAATTTCCGGGGAGGCCGTCCCCGTTTAGGAAGGTGTCGTCGCGAGGCGGGGAGTGGGTCCCCGTTTCGGGCGCGCAGGACTCGGGGCACCGCTTCGGCGGACGCCCCGCACGACACGTACGGACGAGCGGGCAGCGGCCCGCGCGCGAGGGCCCCGCGGGGGCCGGAAGGGAGGTGGCGATGCTCGCCATGACCGAGGGCGTGACCAACGGCAGGACCGGCGGCGTGACCGGCGGAACGGCCGACGGCATGACCGGTGGCCGGACCGATGGTGCGCCCGGCGGCGTGCCGGACGGCACGACAGGCGGCGTGGCCGAGGGCACGACCGGTGCCACGGCCGATGGCGCGGCCCGCTCCCGTACCGGTGGCGCGGGGGCCTCGTGCGATGCGGGGTGCGCGGGGAAGAAGGCCGGGCGGCCACGCGCCGACGCGGTGCGCAATCGCGAGCGGATCATCGACGCCGCGCGCGAGATGGCCGCGGAGCACGGCGCGGAGGTCTCGATCGACGAGGTCGCCCGCCGTGCCGGAGTCGGCAACGCCACGGTCTACCGGCACTTCCACGACCGCCCCGCCCTCATCCGCGAGGCGATCAGGTCCGTCATGGACCGGACCGCCGAACGGGCCGAGGAGGCGCTCACCCTCTCCGGGCCCTTCGACGCGCTGTGCGTCTTCGCGCACGGTGCCGTCGAGGACCGTGCCGGGGCCATGTGCGGGATGCTCAGCGCGAACGCCGACGAGGCCGAGCGCGAGCACCCGGACCTGCGGGCCGCCCGCACCCGCCTGGAGGCGGGCGTGGCGACGCTGCTCGACCGGGCCCGCGAGGCCGGGGAACTGCGCCCCGACGTCGGCGCGGGCGACCTGATGTTCGTCCTCTCCCAGCTCGCCCGGCCACTCCCGGGCTGCACCGCGGCCCTCAACGACCGCTATGTCCACCGCCATCTTCAGCTCTTCCTGGAGGGACTGCGGGCCCCGGCCCGCTCACCCCTGCCGGGCAGCGCCGCCACCCTGGAGGCTCTCCGCACCCCCTGACGGCTCCTTCCTGACGGCCCCTCGCGAGGGCGGGCGACCGCCGGCCGCACCCCGTACCGCCGGTACGGGCCGGACGGCGCGGCGCCGCACCGCGCGAGACCTCGCGTGCGCGCGAGGCCCGTACCACCGCGCGAGACCTCGCGCGCCGGGCCCGTACGACCGCGCGCCGCACGGCCCGAGGACCCGTACCACCCCCAGCTCCCTGAACACCTTGCACACCCGACCGGTCAAGGTGTCGGTCCCCTCCGGGCCGATATCTGCCGACTTCTCGTCTTAACCCGGTCGCAACCCCCCGCACGGTGCGGCGTACGACGATGTCGCCCACCGGCTCCTCCGTCCTTTCCGTCACCCTCCACGGCTCGCGCCCGACGAACGGCGCGCGCCCGCGTCCCGAGGTGGATCTCCCCATGTCAGAAACCCTCCGTACCGGCCCCACGGCCGCTTCGCACGCCGATCCGGCGGCGCCCGATCCGCGCCGCTGGAGGGCCCTCGTCTTCATCGCGCTCGCCCAGCTGATGGTCGTGCTCGACGGGACGATCGTGAACATCGCGCTGCCGAGCGCCCAGCGCGACCTCGGCATCTCCGACGGCAACCGCCAGTGGGTCATCACGGCCTACGCCCTCGCCTTCGGCGGACTGCTCCTCTTCGGCGGTCGCATAGCCGACATGTGGGGCCGCAAGCGCACCTTCATCACCGGCCTCATCGGCTTCGCCGCGGCCTCCGCGCTCGGCGGCGCCGCCAACGGCCAGGCCATGCTGCTCGGCTCCCGCGCCCTCCAGGGCGTCTTCGGCGCCCTGCTCGCCCCCGCGGCGCTCTCGCTGCTCGCGGTCACCTTCACGCAGGCGAAGGAGCGCGCGAAGGCGTTCGGCATCTACGGCGCCATCGCCGGTGGCGGCGGTGCCGTCGGGCTCATCCTCGGCGGCTTCCTCACCGAGTACCTGAACTGGCGCTGGACCTTCTTCGTCAACGTGCCGTTCGCCGTCGTCGCCGCGCTCGGCGCCATCTTCGTCGTCACCGAGCCGAAGGGGCAGCGCAACCGCGCCTCCCTCGACATCCCCGGTGTCCTGCTCTCGACCCTCGGTCTCGTCTCGCTCGTCTACGGCTTCACGCGCGCCGAGTCGGACGGCTGGAGCGACTCCGTGACGATCGGCAGCTTCGTCGCCGCCGTCGTGCTCATCGGCTCGTTCCTCCTGGTCGAGGGGCGCGTCAAGGCCCCGCTGCTCCCGCTGCGCGTCGTCACCGACCGCACCCGGGGCGGGATCTACCTCTCGCTGGGCCTCGCGATCATCGCGATGTTCGGTCTCTTCCTCTTCCTGACCTTCTACCTCCAGGTCGTGAAGGGTTACTCACCGGTCAAGACCGGTTTCGCCTTCCTGCCGATGATGGCGGGCATGATCACCGGCTCGACGCAGATCGGTGCCCGGCTCATGACGAGGGTCCCCGCGCGGTTCCTCATGGGCCCCGGCTTCCTGCTCGCCGCGGTCGGCATGCTCTTCCTGACGCAGATGGAGGTCGGCTCCGGCTACGCGAGCCTCGTGCTCCCGGCCGAGCTGATGCTGGGCCTCGGCATGGGTACGGCGTTCATGCCGGCCATGTCGCTCGCCACGCACGGCATCCAGCCGCGTGACGCCGGTGTCGCCTCCGCGATGGTCAACACCTCGCAGCAGGTCGGCGGCGCGATCGGCACGGCGCTCCTCAACACGATCGCGGCCTCGGCCACGACCGCGTACCTCACCTCGCACGCGGGCAAGGGCGGCGACGCCCGCCTCCTCCAGGCACAGGCCCTCGTGCACGGCTACAGCAACGCCATCTGGTGGGCCGTCGGCATCCTCCTGGTCGCCGCGACCCTCGCCTTCACCCTCGTCACCACGGGCAACCGCAAGACCGGCCCGGCGGCGACGAGCGGCGACGGCGAAACGGCGGACGCCAAGTCGGCGGACACCGAGATCGCGGACATCCCCGTCATCGCTCACTGAGCGGGGCCACGGGCGGCCGGGCACGGTCCGGGGCGGGTTCCGGTACGGAGTCCCTGTGCGGGGTTTCCGTACGGGGCCTGCCGCGGGCCGGCTCGGCCGGGCGGGGCCTGTGGTGGGACGGCTCGGCCGGGCGGGGCCTTTGGTGGGCCGGGCTTGTCGAGCCGGAACGCCCGAGGTGACACAACGCGATACGAACGGCCCGGCGGCCGGGGGCTTCGAGCCCTCGGCCGCCGGGCCGTTCGCGTTCTGGGGACGAGTTCGCGCTTGCGGGTGCGGGGTGGCGCCTACGGACAGGGCCGAGCGCCGGCCGCGAAAGCTCGCCCGTACGCCCGTACGCCCGTACGCCCGTACGCCCGTACGCCCGTACGCCCGTACGCCCGTACGCCCGTACGCCCGCCGCCCGCTCGTCTCCGCCGCCCGGCGGACCGCTCCCCGCCCCGGCCGGCTCAGCGGAGCCAGGGCAGGTCGCTGTCCGGGGCCGTGGGCTGGAGGCCGTCGGCGATCGTCCGCATGATCTCGCCCAGGGCTCGCTGCTGGTCCCCGTCGAGCCGGTCGAAGAGCGCCCTGCGCACGGCGGCGACGTGGCCGGGCGCGCTGCGCCGCAGCATCTCCGCCCCCTCCTCGGTGAGCACGGCGAACTGCCCCCGCTTGTCGGCGGGGCAGTTCTCGCGCCGTACCCACCCGCTCCGTTCCAGGCGCGCCGTCGCGTGCGAGAGCCGTGAGCGCGTGATCTTCGCGCGGCAGGCCAGCTCCGTCATCCGCAGGCGCCCGCCGGGTGCCTCGGAGAGCGTGACGAGCAGCCCGTAGTACACGTGCGGCATCCCGGCGTCGCGCTGCAACTGCCGGTCGAGATGGTCGTCCAGCAACGTCGTCGCCTGCCGGAACGCCTGCCAGACCTCCTGCTCGGCGTCCCCCAGCCACACGGGCCCGGGGACGGGGGCGGGAGCGGGCGTCTTCCCCTCGCTCATCCTTGCCTCCTCCTCACGGTGGGCCCTGGCGACCCGACAACCTTATTGAAGCTTAAACAATGTTGTCGTACTCTCGTCCAGTGAGAAGCGCTTGATGTTTCAAGCATCATGAGTTGCCTCGCGCGGGTCGCGCCGACCCCGGGCCGAGGACACGAGAAGGAAGCAGGTCCACGGATGCCGACTCCGGCCCCCGCCGCAAGCCGTATGCCCACGCTCTACCTGAGCCACGGCGCCCCGCCGCTCGCCGACGACCCGGTCTGGCCCGGCCAGCTCGCCGCCTGGTCGGCCGAGCTGCCGCGCCCCCGCGCGATCCTGATGATCTCCGCGCACTGGGAGGACGCCCCGCTCGCCCTCGGCGCCACCCGCACCCTGCCCCTCGTCTACGACTTCTGGGGCTTCCCCGAGCACTACTACACGGTCCAGTACGCGGCCCCCGGCGCCCCGTGGCTCGCCGACTCGGTCCGCAAGCTCCTCGGCGGCGCCGGCACCCCGGTCCAGGACGTCGAGGACCGTGGCCTCGACCACGGCGCCTACGTCCCGCTCGTCGAGATGTACCCGGACGCCGACATCCCCGTGCTCCAGATCTCCCTGCCCACCCTCGACCCCGAGCGCCTGATGGACCTCGGCCGCAAGCTCGCCCCGCTGCGGGACGAGGGGGTCCTCATCGTGGGCAGCGGCTTCTTCACCCACAACCTCGCGGCGCTCCGCCACGCGGGAGGCGTGCCGAGCTGGTCGACGGAGTTCGACGACTGGGGCAGGCGGGCCCTGGAGGGCGGCGACATCGACTCCCTCCTCGACTTCCGCCACACCTCCCCCGCCGGACAGCTCGCCCACCCCAGGACCGAGCACTTCGCCCCCCTCTTCGTCACCCTCGGCGCCGCCGACGCCACCGGCGAACTCGACACCCGCCGCAGCGTCATCGACGGCTTCTGGCTCGGCCTCGCCAAACGCTCCATCCAGTTCGGCTGACCTCCGCATCTCGCACGTCTGCCGCCGTGGGCGGGGGCTTGCGAGAGGGGCGGGTGAGCGGCGGTGGGGGTGGGGTGGAATCCGGGGCGGAGCCGGGGGGCGTGGAGACCGGGTGCCCCGGTGCGGCTGGGGAGGGGACGGGGGCGGGGCGGGGAGCTGGAACCGGGCCGTACCTGGGGGACGGGGCGGGGGAGCTGGGCTCGGAGTCGTACCCGGGGGACAGGGCGGGGTGGGGCGGGGAGCCGGTCCCGGAGTTGTACCCGGGGGACGGGGCCTGTGCGTGGCTTGCGGTCTCGGCGCGGGCGTGGACTGGGGGCGGATCGGGGGAGCCGGACTCGGGGCTTGGGCGTACGGGATCGCGGAGCACGTGACCGGGCACAGGAGGTTCGCCGTTAGTGCCGTGCCGTGCCGTGCCGTGCCGTGCCGTGCCGTGCCGTGCCGTGCCGGGCGCGGACCGGCCCAGCCCGCGTTCCGCGTTCCGGGTTCCGCCCGGGAGGGCCGTCGTCTGGCCTCCCGCGGCGCCGACTCCATGTCAACGCCTCACAGCCCCACGAGCCGGTGGGCGCGGACCGGCCCAGCCCCCGCCCGCCCGCCACTGCACCCGGCTCCTGTCAGGGACGGTCCCCCTCCCACTGCCGCCCCCGCCTCGCGAAGCTACCCCTACCCCCGCCCCTCACCACACCGGCTCGATGAGCTCCACCGCGCGGAGCGCCGCCGCTCGGGCCTGTGGGTCGGTGAGGTGCAGGGCGGGGTCGAGTGCGGTGTCGGCGAACTTCACCGCGTGCTCGTCCCCGTGGGCCGCCGCCCGTGCGAACACCTCGTCCCTGTCGAGGACTTCGGCCTCCCGCCCCAGCGCCTGCCAGGACGCGGCCCGCCCCGGGCCGTAGGCAGCCGTCACCGCCGCACTCGCCGCCCAGGCCGCCGACACACTCGGCGCCCAGAGCCCGGAGGGGAGTGCGGGCAGCACGCGCAGCACCGCGTTGGGCGCCGTCGCGGCGTGCACGAGCATCACCGGCTCCCCGTGCGCGTGCGTCGCGTACCGGCGTACGGCAGCCGCGACCAGCTCGCGGAGCCGCTCCGCCGCCTCCTCGGGACCACGGAGCCCGGCGGCCGGCCACACTGGGAAGGCGTCAAGCCGCGCCAGCCGCTCCCTGATGCCCCCGCTCTGGCTCGCGACCGCCGGCACCGCGTCCAGCGCCTCGCCCGCGCTCGCGTACGACGCCAAAGCGCGCACCGGAGGCAGCGGCTGACTCCGCGCCGCCCAGTACCCGAGCGCGTGCGCCAGCTCCGCGAGCCGTGGCCCGGCCGGGTCCCGTACCGCCTCGGCCGCCGCGCGCCCACCCGAGGAATCCGCCTCCGTCGCGAGCAACGTCCGTACGGCGTGACCGGTCCGGATCACGGGGTGCGTCGCACCGGCCGCGATCCCCGGCAGCAGGCGCGGCCACCACGTGGCGAGCACCGTGCGCCACGGCGCCTCGGCGAGCCGTACGCCGAAGTACGTCGTCCAGTCGGCGATCCGGCGCGGATCGCCCATCGCCTCGCGCCAGTTCTCCTCGGTGACGCGCGCGTACGAGGACGGAGCCTGCTCCAGCTTGTCCCGGTAGCGATCGACCCAGCGGTGCACCGTGCCGCCGTGCCCGCCGCGCACCAGCGCCTCGACCGCCATCGGCGCGTGGTTGCTGAGCCAGCCGTTCCGCTCCGGTCCCGTGGAATGCAAGCGCTCCAGGGCCTCGTCGAGCACCCCTCCGCCGTCTCCCCCGCGGGGGCCGTGTGCTGTGTCCGGTACGCCTCCTTCCGTCCGCGCGCCGACCGGTACCGCCCCCGGTCGCTCACGGATCTGCCGCTCGTCGGTGTCCTGCTGGTGTGGGCGAAGGGCCCCGCGTGGGGTGTCATCGGGAGTCATGACGCCGCACGCTAGGCCGTTCAGTAGAGGAACGTAACGGACCGTAGTCCTAGTTCCCACGTTCAGTGACTTTTTTCGGGTAGACCGGAGGGACTGGGGCCAAAGGCGGGGGGCCCGCCAGGACCCGTACCGAAACCCCTGGTCAGCAGCCCGAGACCGACGGGGAACCAGCAGCCGGACCAACCGAAGGAGTCTCCATGACACTCAGCCCGGAGGAGCGCCGCGCCTTTCTCGACGAGCCGCTCGTCGCGACCCTCGCCGTCGCCAGGGAGGGCGAGCGCGCGCCGCTCGCCGTGCCCGTCTGGTTCTGGCAGGAGGACAACGGCGACCTGCTCTTCTTCACCGAGGCCGACTCGCTGAAGTCCCGCCTCGTCGAGGCCGCGGGGCGTTTCAGCCTGCTCGTGCAGCGCACCGAACCCACGTACCGCTACGTCTCCGCCGAGGGTCCGGTCGTCTCCGCGACGCCCACGACCCCGGACGAGTCCTACACCGACGCCGCCCGCTACCTCGCCCCCGACAAGGTCGACGCCTACGTCGAGCGCACCGGCGCCACCGGCGACCCGACCGCCGGTCTCGTCACCTACCGCATGCGCCCCGAGCACTGGTTCTCCGCGGACCTCGGCTCGCTCTGACCGCGCCCCCGCCCGGACGGGGGCGCGAGGCGCCGGCCGCCACGGCCGACCGCGCACCGCCCCCGCCCGCGGCACGTCCTACGGCGCGAGATCCTTCTCGTACCACGCCACGTCCCAGTACCGCCCGAACTTCCTCCCCACCTCCGCGTACGTGCCCAGGTGACGGAAACCGAAGCGGCCGTGCAGCGCGAGCGAGGCCGGGTTCGGCAGGGCGATCCCGGCGTAGGCGCGGTGGACGTCCTCGCCCGCGAGACTCGCGAACAACGCCGTGTACAACAGCGTACCCAGCCCGTGACCACCTTCCCCGGGCCGGCAGTAGACGCTGACCTCCACGGACGTCGCATACGCCGGTTTGCTCCGGAAGGCGCCGCTCGTCGCGTAACCGAGCACGTCCGCCCCCGCCGGCCTGCCGGACGCGTGGGCGACGAGGAGCCGGTGCGGACCGCCGGTCGGGTGAGCGCGGAACCACTCCATGCGCTGATCGGCAGTGAACGGAACCGTGTCGAACGTGATCGGCGTCTCTGTCACGTAGTGGTTGTAGATCTCTGTGAGCTGCGGAAGATCTCCCTCACGCCCCGCCCTGACCTGCACCTTTTCGGTGGATTCTGGCATGTTCCCTCCCCCTGTGGCGCGACAGGGTACTGCATGATCCCGAAGATTGATGTGCCCCCGGGGAATTCTGTCCTGTTTCCGGTCGTTGTTTCCCACAGATGCCGGGCACCCGCGAGGGTGAAGCACTCCCGCGCGAGAGCGTGTCGAGTGCGGCATCCGACAGGGAGCACGTCCACCCACCATCGCAAGGGAGCACGCATGGCAACCCGTGCCGTCGCCCGTCGTCAGTCCGCCACAGGGAGCGGCGCCTCCCAGGCTTCGGGCTCCGGGGAGACCCGGGGTTCCAGGGGTGCCCGTTCCATGAGCGGAGAGATAGCCGACCGCGACCTGGTCGGCATGTACCTCGACGAGATAGCCCGTACGCCGCTGCTGGACGCCGCCAAGGAGGTCGAGCTCTCGCAGACCATCGAGGCGGGTGTCTTCGCGCGCCAGATCCTCGACGGCGAGACCGACACCAAGAACGAGACGTCCCGCGAGGAACTCGAAGCGCTCTGGGAAGCGAGCGAGCGCGCCAAGGACGTCTTCATCCGTTCCAACCTGCGACTCGTCGTCGCCGTGGCCCGGCGCTACCCGCGCGCCGGACTGCCGCTCCTCGACCTGATCCAGGAGGGGAACGCGGGCCTGGTGCGCGCGGTCGAGAAGTTCGACTACCGCAAGGGCTTCAAGTTCTCCACGTACGCGACCTGGTGGATTCGGCAGGCCATCACCCGGTCCATCGCCGACCAGTCGCGCACCATCCGGCTGCCCGTCCACCTCGTGGAGGAGCTGGGCCGCATCCGCCGGGTCCAGCGCGAGTTCAACCGCGAGCACGGCCGCGACCCGGAGCACGCCGAGATCGCCGCCGAGCTGGGCTCGACACCCGAGCGCGTCTCCGACGTCCTCGACTGGGCGCGCGACCCCGTCTCGCTCAACATGTCCGTGGACGACGAGGGCGACACCCAGTTCGGTGACCTCCTGGAGGACACCTCCGCCGTCTCGCCCGAGCAGTCCGTCATGACCCTGCTGCGCAGCGAGGAGCTGGACGAGCTGATCGGCCGGCTCGACGAGCGCACCGCTTCGATCATCAAGATGCGTTACGGCATCGATGACGGCCGCGAGCGCACCCTGACCGAGGTCGGCAAGCAGCACGGCCTCACCCGGGAGCGCATCCGCCAGATCGAGAAGCACGCCCTGCTCGAACTGAAGAAGCTGGCGCACGACACCGGCTTCGACGCGGCGGCGTAACGGACGGGACCGCCGCGAGCCCCCGCCCCCGCACACCCCGGGGCGTACCGGAAGGGCCCGAGCCGCGAGGCACGGGCCCTTCGGCGTGCCATGGGGTGTGCGGTGCGCTTCGGGGGCAGGTGGACGTGAACGTGCGAGGAGACGCGCGGACGCGTGCATCGGGGCGAACCTGGGCAGAAGTGGCATAGGAGATGCGTCACTTCGGGAGTAAGAATCCTACTTTTTCCTCTCATTGGTCCAGTGGAGTGAGGTCTACTGAAGCCATGCCTCAGCACGTATCGGTCATGCAGCAGGTCGGGGTGGCCGCCCTGGTAACGGCGGCGGTCGCCTGGGCCGTTGGGCTCGCCCGCGGGGTGCGCGGCGTCCGTGGGGTACGCGGCGCCGAGCCCGCTGTCCCGCGTGCCGCCACGATTCCGGCTTCCGCCGGTACGCGGCGCCCCCGGATACCGCGCCAGTCCGTCCCCACGTCGGAGAGCGTCGAACTCACCCCAGCCGAACGCGCCGCCTTCGCGGGCCTCGTCCGACGCCTCGAAGAGCGCGGCTGAGGACGTACACGGGCGGGGTGAGCGTTCACGGGCGGGGTGAGGAGGCCGGCGGCAACCGTGGCCGGTGGTGCCGATAGGCCACCCCCGACCCGTTTCCGTCCCCTGTGCCGGCCGCCCGGTTGTGGTCCGTGCCGGTCGTCCCGCTTGTGCGCAATCCCGCGCTCTCGTGCGCAATCCCGCGCTGAGGGCTCAGGCGGGGGACGCGTGGCCTTCCCGTCGCAGCTGGCCGTCCTGGTCTCTGCTTCACGCGTCCCGGTGGGTCCGGGACCGTGGGGGCCGGGCGGCTGGAGGGCGGGGCTGCGTCGGGGGGGGGGGGGGGGGTACGGGTCCGGATGGGTCCGGCCATGGACGACCGACCCGAACCCGCCCTCCGGACGCGCCTCAGAGCACGCGAGCGCGGCGTTCCATCGCCTCGTGCGCCTCCCCTTCCGTCTCGTAGACCTCGCACATGTGGCGCCGGTCGGGCGTCGCCGTGTGCTCGACCTCCCACAGGGACACCCTCGGTCCCGTCCAGGAGGAGGAAGGCGTGCTCGTAGAGCGCGAAGCCGATACCGGCGGTGGCCCGCAGTCCCGGACGCGTGAACGCCTGGGTGATCTCGTGCGCGAAGGCGTTCCGCAGAAGGTCGGCGATGTCCTCGCGCGGGCAGTCCTCGTTCTCGGCCCGGCGCAGCAGCCGGCGGGCGTGGTCGGCCGAGTTGTCCGGGACGTACTCGCGGTGCGGGACGGTCTCCTCGGCGATCAGGTCGGCGGCGGACGGCTCGTCGTCGGACGACCACGTGTGCCACTCCGTCGGCCCGAAGGGGTCGCGCGAAGCGGCCACCCTGGCTTCCTCGGGGTCCGCGTAGACCTCGTGGAGCGTCTCGTCGCCGGGAGCGCCGCGCCGTGTGATCTCCCACAGGGTGAGATCACTGCCGTCGGGCAGCAACCAGCAGTGGCGGTAGGTCTCCTGGTGCAGCGTGGCGCTGTGGTGCGCCGAGTGCAGGGAGGTGTCGTGGGCGAGTGCGGAGTCGAGCCGAGACAGGATCTCGTCGGGCAGTTCGAATGAGTTGAGGGCGCGTCCAAGCAGTCGCATGAGGGGGTTCTCCGGCGACTCAGGTGTCTCGTACGGAACGCTCAAGGCATCTCCCGGCGTTGCTGCATGTCACCTCGTGGGTGCATACCGTAGCCCTATGGTTGGACATCATGTCCGGGAATCGTGAAAACGAACGAAGGCCGTGGGAAGTTCCCGCACATGCCGTCGTCGTATGCCCCGAATCCGGAAGCGACGCTCGGAAGGTAGCGCCAAGTGTCGCCGAGGCGGAAGACGGCACGCTTGTACGGAAACTGACGCCTCGTCCACCCAAAGGGTTGCCCTCCGCCGCTCAAACCCGGGCGGCGATGTCGAGCCCGCCGTCCCTCGCCGACGCCGTGCCCTTGGCGGGGCAAGAGCACCGCCCCCGGGAGCCGTGCGGCGCATGGTCGCTCGCACCTCGACGCCCGGCCCGGCCGCCCGCCGTGGGGGAGGCCAGCGGGGGCTGCGGGGTCGCACGGCATCCAAGGTGGTGCGGATGCGCGCGAGGGGCGCCACGGCGGGCCCAGGGGGCGCCGAGGAGGGCGTGAGCGCCCCCATGAAGACCCTCGCGCAGTTTCGTCCTGCGTTCGCGCGGCCTCTCTGGCCCGTTCGGCCTGTCCGGTCTGTTCGGCCGGTACGTCCCGCTCGCCCCCGCGCCTCCGGGCCCGCATCACCGGCGCCCGCCGCTCCGGTCCGTACCGCTCGCCCGCCGGGAAACCGGAGCACGGACGTACGCTGGAGGAATGAGCGAGACCCCCGAGCCGATGACCAGCCCTTCCCCGCAGCCCCTGCCGGGCCCGGCGGAGGCCGGCACGACCGGTTCGGCGGAAGAGGAGACGAACGGCCCGGAGGAGGGCCAGACGTCCCAGGACGCTCCGGGCACGGGTGAATCCGCTGTGGCCTCCCCAGAGGGGACCATCGAAGCTGTACCCGTCCCCACGGAAGCGGTAGCCGCACCCGCAGAGGACGTGGAGGCCGCCCGGCTGCGGCGGGCGAAGGCGCGCCTGGTCTTCGACGACCCGCTCTACGGGCGGGGTCGCGACGACTCCGACCGGGGCTGGGGCGACCGCCCGGTCCCGCGCGGTGGCTCGACGGCCGACCTGGCCCGCTTCCTCGACGAGAAGCCCCCGCACCACATCTGACCGCCGAGCGCGCCGCATGAGGTCGGGCGCGCACCCCCGGCCGTGGAGAAGGCCGGGCGTGCACCCCCGGGCCTGGCTCAGCGCTTCGTGGGCCCCTGGCCCCCTGCCGGGCCTTCCGGCGTGCCCGGCCCCTCCGGCGGCGGTCCCGCCGTCGCTCCGGGCGCCGCCGGACCGTTCGGCGCGGACTCGCCGCGCGCGATCCGGGCCGCGACGAGTTCGTCCCTGATGTCCTTCAGTACGTCCAGCTCCGAGACCGGCACCTCGGGCGTGCCGTACTTCGCCTCCCGGCGGGCCGCCAGTCGCGACAGGTAGCGCGACATCGGCAGGACCATCAGGAAGTACACGACGGCCGCCGTGATGAGGAAGGTGAGGGCCGCGCTGAGGACCGTGCCCCACATGATCTGGATGCCCTCTGCCTCCTCGCCCCCACGCGCGGGGTTGCAAGGACTTTCCAGGCAGTAGCTGTAGTTGTCCAGGTCCTGTGTCCCGAAGGCGCCGACCACCGGGTTGATGATGCCCTTGACCACCGCGTTGACGATGTTCGTGAAGGCGGCCCCGATGACCACGGCGACCGCGAGGTCGATGACGTTGCCACGCATGAGGAAGGACTTGAAGCCTTCCCACACACCAGGCTTGCTGTTCTCGCTCACCCAAGGACCTTTCCGTATGCGTATGTTGTGCGGTGCAAACAGTCCCGCAACCTACGACATCCGTCCCGGCCCCTGTCCAATTGCCTCCCTCTATCGAGGGACTTGACACGGCCCGGTCCACTGTCTCGCGTACGGACCCGGAGCCCGGAACCGACTTCCTCCCGCGCTTCCGGAGCAACACCCCGGCCACCTTCCGCAGCAGGCTCCTCAGCACGCGACCACCGCCAGTGTGGAGGAGGCGGATGCCGCGGCGAGGTCCACTGCCGAGGCGCGGGGCACCGTGAGCACGATGACGGCGCCGGAATCCGTCGCGTCCCAGCGCGTTTCCGCGTCCGCCTCCGGCCAAACCTCCACCCCGGCGCTCTCCGGCGAGGTGCCTGTGAGGGACGTCGCCGTCCCCCGGGACGGCGAGGGCGTGGAGCTGGGCGGGCGCGGGAGGGCGACCACTCGCGCGCCGGCCACCACGACGCGGGCCGCGCGCGGGCCCGTACCGCTCACCGCGATCACGTCCACCCGGTCCCCGGGCCGCACCAGGCGCAGCCCCGCGGGCTCGGCGATCCGCACCGCCGTGCGTACGGGACGCCGGTCGGGCGCGGGCCGCGTCCCGGAGGTGTGCGCCCCGAGGCGCTGCGGCCCTGGGGCGGCCTTCGTCGGAGGAGCGTCGGCGCCCGTCGAGGGAACGGCGAGGAGAAGGCCGCCGCAGAGCGCGAGGAGCGCGAGCGCCAGGCCCCGGCCCGCGTGGCGCCGTGGCCACAGCCGGCCCAGTCCCGCACGGCGTGGCGGCAACGGAGGGAAGAGCGGAACCGTGCCGGTCGGAGGTACTTCTCGCCCCGGCGGCCCCGTCCCCGCACCGCCGCCGGACCCCGCGCCGTACAGCTCCTTGCCGGGGTCCTCGTGCCCCGTGAAGCCGGGAACGGCGTCCTCGTGGCCCCCGAAGCCAGGCCCCGAGGCCTCGCTACCTAGGAAGTCGTGCTTCGTGAAGCCATGCCCGAGGACCTCGTGCCCCGGGAACTCGTGCCCGAGGCGCATGGGTTCGTGCGGCGCTCGCGCCGGCTCGTGCGACAGGGGGGAGGGCGAGGAGAGGGGGCCGGGAGGCGTGTGCGTCATGGCGGGCGGTCCGTTCGTACGGAGGGATGGGCCCGGTGGTGACACGGGACGTGCCACCACCGCGTCCGCCGCGCGGCCGACTGAGCGCCGGTACGAAACGGACAAGCACACCCTGCCCGAGAGGACTGACACTCGATGAACGCCTGTGGATAACTCGGGGCTTGCTGAGATATCCACAACCCGAACGAGTGATCGCTTTCTTTCCGGCTCGACACGGATCGCCCGAGGTGTTCTACGGTTACGGCAACGCGAACCCGGGGTCCCATCCCCCGAGGGCCTTCGTGCACAGGCAGGCCCGGTCCTCCGTAGCCGGAAGATCTGCCACGACGTCGAAAAGGACCGTCCGCAGTCGGTCGACGTTCGCCGCGAAGACCTCCAGCACATCCTGGTGCGAGACACCCTCCCCTGTCTCGGTGCCCGCGTCCAGGTCGGTGACCAGCGTCAACGAGGTGTAGCAAAGCTCCAGTTCACGAGCGAGCATCGCCTCCGGATGCCCGGTCATCCCGACCACCGACCAGCCCTGCGCCGCGTGCCAGCGTGATTCGGCACGGGTGGAGAACCGCGGACCCTCCACCACGACGAGCGTTCCGCCGTCCACCGCGTCCCAGTCGTGCCGCCTGGCCGTGGTGAGTGCGACGGCACGGCCCGTCGGGCAGTACGGATCGGCGGGGGAGACGTGCACGACGTTCGGCACGGCGCCGTCCGGACGTGGCTCGCCGTCGAAGTAGCTCTGGGCCCGGCTCTTCGTACGGTCGACGAACTGGTCGGGAACGAGCAGGGTGCCAGGACCGTACTCGGGCCGGAGCCCGCCCACCGCACAGGGTCCGAGTACCTGCCGCACGCCGACCGAGCGCAGGGCCCAGAGGTTGGCGCGGTAGTTGATGCGGTGGGGCGGCAGGTGGTGATCCCGCCCGTGCCGGGGCAGGAACGCGACCTGCCGACCCGCCACCTCGCCAAGGAAGAGGGAGTCGCTCGGCGGCCCGTACGGAGTCTCGACCGAGACCTCCGTGACGTCTTCGAGGAAGGAGTAGAAGCCTGAACCGCCGATGACCCCGATATCGGCCCGGGGCCCCGAGGGGCCCGCGGCACCGGGTACAGCGGGGCTGGTGGAGGTGGTGTTCGACATGGCGGCACATTATCGGGACACCACCAGGAACACGTCCGGGCCCCGCCCCTCCGGCGGAGCGGAGGGAAGGGGCCCGGACGAGGAAGCTGGAGGTTCGTCACCGTCACTGCGGGGCCGACTCGGGATGGGAGGAGTCGGCGATCCCGGCCGAGGCCGGAGGCCGCGCGCACGCGCGAGCTACAGGTGACGGACCTGCCCGCGCGCCCGGGAAAGTCCTGCCCGCGACCCGGCGAAGACGCCTGTCCACGGCGCGGGGACCGGCCTGTCCGCACTACGGGGGACAGGCCCGTCCGTCGAAGGGGTTCGCAGGCAGGTCTCAGGCGGCGGGCGCCGGCGAGCTGCTGCTGGAGGAACTGCTGCTCGACGAGCTGGAACCGGCGTCCGACTTCTTCTCCGTCGCGGGCTTCGCGGAGGTGTCCGAACCGGTCGACGTCGAGGGCTTGGCCGCGGGGGAGCTGCTGCTCGACGAGCCTCGGCTGTCGTTGCGGTAGAAGCCCGAGCCCTTGAAGACGATGCCGACGGCGGAGAAGACCTTCTTCAGGCGTCCCCCGCAGTTCGGGCACTCGGTGAGCGAGTCGTCCGTGAACTTCTGGACGGCTTCCAGGCCCTCACCGCACTCGGTGCACTGGTACTGGTACGTCGGCACTTGCTTCCTCCTGGCACTCTGACTCGATGAGTGCTAACGACACTCCATAGTGACGTATTCCGCGCCGTCAGTCCACTGCCGACGTCCCCCGGTGACCGATCACACGCCCGGCGCGGGCTCCTCGGCGCCCTCGGCCGGGGGCTTCGCGCCGCCCGGTACGAGTCGCTCGCGCAGGAGTGCCAGCGTGAGGAGGGCGGCCAGTGTGCCGAGGGCCGGGACCAGGAAACCGGCCTGCGAACCGTGCGCGTCCGCGAGTCTCCCCGCGGCCGTCACGGCCGCCGCCTGGCCCAGGGCCACCGCCCCGGTCAACCAGGTGAACGCCTCGGTCCTGGCCCGGCTCGGCACCAGCGCGTCGATAAGGGTGTACCCGGTCACGAGGGAGGGAGCGACGCAGAGCCCCGTCAGGAAACCGACCACCGCGAAGAGAGGAACGGAGTGCACGGCCCACAGGGTCGAGGCCACGACGGCGAGTGCCGTGTAGCCGACGAGCAGCCGGCCGTGCGCGGGCCGCTTCCAGGCGATCGCGCCCACTGCGGCGCCCGAGAGCATGTTCCCGCAGGCGAAGATCCCGTAGAGGAGGCCGTTGACACCGGAGTGACCCGACTCCTCGGCGAAGGCCGTGAGAGACACCTGCATGCCGCCGAAGACCACCCCGATCCCGAGGAAGGCCACGATCAGCACCCGGACGCCCGGGACCCGCAGTGCCGAGGACGGGCCCGCCGTCCCCGCCCGGGGCCCCGCAGCGCCCCTTCCTGCCTGACCCGGGGCCGCCGCGCCCGGCTCCGTGCCGCTGTCCGGACCGGTCGCGGGACCGGGGTGACCGTCGCCCGGCAGGCCCGCGCGCTGGGCGGCGAAGAGCAGGCCGCCGACGAGGGTGAGCGTGGCCTCGGCGGCGAGACCGGCGACGGGGTGCACGCCCGTGCACAACGCGGTGGCGAGGACCGGCCCGATGACGAACGTGAACTCGTCGGTGACCGATTCGAAGGCGGTTGCCGTGGGGAGGAGCGGGCTGCCGGCGAGCTTGCCCGCCCAGCGCGCCCGCACCATCGGGCCGACCTGCGGCACTGACGCGCCCGCCGGGACGGCCAGCAGGAACAGGGCCCACAGCGGGGCATCGGCAAGCGCGAGCGCGGCCAGCGCGGCGACCGAGACGGCGTGGAGGATGACGCCGGGGACGAGGACGGCGCGTTGTCCGTGGCGATCCGCGAGCCGGCCGTTCTGCGGGGCGAAGACGGCCATGGAGACACCGGTGACGGCGGCGACGGCGCCCGCGTTGCCGTACGAGCCGGTGGTATGTTCCACGAGCATGACCATGCCCATGGTCAGCATCCCGAAGGGCTGCCGGGCGGCGAAGCCCGAGAGGAGGAAGCCGGCGATGCCGGGGGTGCGCAGGAGCTGTCCGTAGCCGGGGCGACGCGGGGGCGCGTCCTTCGGGGAGCCGGTGCCGGACGAGGAGGCGACCGTGGTTGCCACGGTGCTGCCTTTCTGCCGCCTGGTAGCGCCTCAGCGGGGAGGCACCGAGAGCTGTCCACTCGCGCGGAACTGCGGTAGATGCCAGCGCCCGGGAGGGCGTCACGGCCGCCATACGGTCGCGCCAGCTCTGCGTCAGGCAGAGTTGGTCGGTCAGTGATGCGCACCCATCGTATGACGGGTGCGGGCGTCGGCGCGCCCTCGCCGCCGACAGCCGGCCGGCGGCGCCGAGGGCCGGTCCCGCCAGCTCAGGCCGGGTCCCGCTCCCCGTCCGGCTCGTCGACCCCGGCCTCCTCGGCCCGGCGATCCTCCGCCGGGCCGAGGTCCTCCGGCGTCGGTTCTCCGGCGGCGGCGCCCCGGGCTGCCTGTCCACGCGCCTTCTCACGTACGGAGGGGGCGGGCGGCAGCGGTGGCACGGAGCCGGTACCGCGCCGCTCGGCCGCCGGAGCCTCCCGCTCCTCGGGCACGAAGGCGCCGCCCCTGCCGTCCGAGCCATCCGTCCGGGCCGCGCTGTCGACGTCCTGGCCGCCCGCGACTGAGCTGCGCGCACCCGTGCTTCCCCCACCCTGGCCGCCCGCGCTCGCGCTCGCAGCACCCGCCCGGTCCGCGCCGGAGCTGCCCGCGCCCTGGCGTCGCGCGCCCGCGCGGTCCGTATCCGTGCCGCCCGTACGCGCGCCATTCGCGCCCGCGCCAGTCGCGGTGTCCGCGCCACCCTCACCCGCAGCGCCCGGTTCGCCGTACTCCGAGCGGACCTTCCCGTTCGCGCCACGCCCGTTCGCGCCACGCCCGCTCACGTCCGAGGAGCGGCTGAACCGCAGCCGACCCAGCGAGCGCCCCCCGGCCTGTCCGGCCTCCTGCTTCCGCACGGCAGCCCCCCGCCCGGCTGCGTCGGCCCGCCCCGCGCCCGTACCGGCACCCGCACCCGTACCGGCACCCGCACCCGCACCTCCCGCACCCGCACCGGCATCAGCCCGCCCCGCACCCGTACCCGCACGCTCCGTACCCGCGCCGACCAGCCCCTTCCCCGCAGCCCCGCGCCCAGCACCGGCCCCAGCTCGCCCAGCGCCGGCCCCCGGCCGCCCCGCACCGCCTCCAGCCCCGGACCTTCCCGCACCCGCACCTGCCCCGGACCGACCCGCACCCGCCCCGGACCGCCCTGAACCCGCACCCGCCCCGGACCTTCCCGCCCCGCTTCCCGCACGTCCCGCGCCCGAGCCCGCCCCCATGCGTCCCGCTCCGGCCACCGCGCCCGAGGTCGGGCCCCCGTCGTCCTCGTGGCCGAGCCAGCCCGCGAGCTTGCCGCCATGGGCGACCGCGCGGAGGCGGTCCTCGGCGGCCTCGCGGACGGGGTCGGTGGCGACGACGAGGAGTTCGTCGCCGCGCCGCAGCGTCGTGGTCGGGGTGGGGACGAAGCTCGTGCCCTCGCGGACGACGAGCGTGACGGCGGAGCCCTTCGGCAGGCGCAGTTCGCTCACTTCCACGCCGTGCATCCGCGAGTCGCCGGGGACCGCGACCGACAGGAGGTGGCCGCGCAGGCGCTCCAGCGGCGCGGACTCGACGCCCAGGTCCGCCGTCTCGGCGCGGTTGCCGAGGCCGAGGCGGCGGGCGAGCCAGGGCAGGGTCGGGCCCTGGACGAGGGTGTAGACGACGACGAGCACGAAGACGATGTTGAAGATGTGCTGGCTGTCCTTGATCCCGCCGACCATGGGGATCGTCGCGAGGATGATCGGCACCGCGCCGCGCAGTCCGGCCCACGACATGAGCGCCTGTTCCCGCCACGGCAGCCGGAAGGGCAGCAGGCTCAGCAGGACCGAGGCCGGGCGGGCGAGGGCGGTCAGGATGAGGCCGATGAGGAGCGCGGGCACCATGTCCGAGGCGAGTTCGTGCGGCGTGACGAGCAGCCCGAGCAGGACGAACATGCCGATCTGCGCGAGCCAGCCGAGCCCCTCGGCGAAGCCCCTGGTCGCCGGCCAGTGCGGCAGCTTGGCGTTGCCGAGCACCATCGAGGCGAGGTAGACCGCGAGGAAACCGCTGCCGTGGGCGAGGGCGCCCGAGGCGTAGGCGGTGACCGCGATCGCCATGACCGCGATCGGGTACAGCCCCGAGGCGGGCAGTGCGACGTGGCGCAGCCCGTACGCGCCGAGCCAGCCGACCGCGAGTCCCACGGCGGCCCCGATGGCCAGTTCGAGCGCGATCTCGCCGAGCAGGACGTACCAGTGCTCGACGGGGCCCGCCGTCGAGAAGGCCACGACGAGGATGACGACAGGCGCGTCGTTGAAGCCCGACTCCGCCTCCAGCGTGCCCGTGATGCGGGAGGGCAGTGGCACCTTGCGCAGCACCGAGAAGACCGCCGCCGCGTCCGTCGAGGAGACCACCGCGCCGATGATCAGCGCGGCCCGCCAGTCGAGCCCCACCACGTAGTGCGCCCCGAGCGCCGTGATCCCGACGCTGATGCCGACACCCACCGTGGAGAGGGCCGCCGCCGCGGGCAGCGCCGGGCGGACCTCCTTCCACTTCGTGCCGAGCCCGCCCTCGGTGAGGATCACCACAAGGGCCGCGTAGCCGATGACCTGGGTGAGCCGGACGTCGTCGAAGGACACGTTGCCGAGTCCGTCGGTGCCCATGACGACGCCGATGCCGAGATAGACGAGCAGGCTCGGCAGACCGCTGCGCGAGGAGAGGCGCACGGCCGCGACGGCGACGAGGAGGACGACGGCGGAGACGAGCAGGAGCTGGTTGAGGTGGTCGACAGTCAGGGGCCGGTTCCTTTCCGCGGGGGCGGGAGCCCGCATCCACCGGGGGCGGATGGGGAGGAGGTGCCGGCAAGGGGTACGAGCCGGGCGGAGGGGGCGACTCCGGAACAGAGACGACCCGGTTACTTCGTTACCTTACCTAATCGTTAACGGTTTCTTGATGCGTCTTCGCGAACCGGCTCCACCGCGCGGGTGCGTCTGACCATGCGGAGATACGACCGCCTTGCACCGGAGAAGTCGGCACACAAGGGGCAAGCCGGTCGGGCGGGGGAGTGCTCAAGTGCCGTGCGAAGCGGGGCGAACGGGCTCCCGGGCCTGGCCTCCGCCCCCGTACCGCGTCCTTGGCCTACAGGCGCTGCGCCTATGGTTGCTCCAGCGTTGGGGTGACTCTCCGCCCGGACGATTCCGCCCGCTCGGCCGCTCGAAGGACAGCAAGGACAGCGATGCCCGCGAATACAACCCCCTCTTCCGGTCATAAGTCCGGCAAGAAGAAAGGGCGTCGAGCCCGCCTCCTCGTGATTCTCCTGGTCCTCGTCGTCGTGGCGGGAGTCGGGTACGGCGGCTGGTGGGGAGTGAGCACCGTACGGGCCTCGTACCCGCAGACGAGCGGGTCGCTGCAGCTCAAGGGCCTGAGCGGCAAGGTCGAGGTCCGCCGCGACGCGTACGGGATTCCGCAGATCTACGCGGACAGCGACGCCGACCTCTTCATGGCTCAGGGCTACGTCCAGGCGCAGGACCGGTTCTACGAGATGGACGTGCGCCGCCACACGACCTCGGGCCGCCTCTCCGAGATGTTCGGCGACGGCCAGGTGGACACCGACGCCTTCCTGCGCACGCTCGGCTGGCGCGACGTGGCGCAGAAGGAGTACGACACGAAGCTGTCGGCCGCCACGAAGCGCTCCCTCGATGCCTACACCAAGGGCGTCAACGCCTACCTCGCGGGCAAGGACGGCAAGGACATCTCGGTGGAGTACGCCGCGCTCGGCTTCACCAACGACTACAAGCCGCAGAAGTGGGACGCCGTCGACTCCGTGGCCTGGCTCAAGGCGATGGCGTGGGACCTGCGCGGCAACATGCAGGACGAGATCGACCGCTCCCTGATGAGCAGCCGCCTCAGCGCGAAGCAGATCAAGGACCTCTACCCCGAGTACCCGTACGCGAAGAACGCGCCGATCATCCAGGGCGGCGGCGTCGACCCGGTCACCGGCAAGTACGACCCCGACTACAAGGGGTCCCCCACGGAGATGGGCACGGGCGTCGGCGACGGCACGTCCACGGGAACTACGGGTACGGGTACGGGGACCGGCACGGGTACGGGCGCCGACGGCACGGGCACCGGCACCGGCGGGACCGGCACGAGCAGCGGCACCACCGGCACCTCGACCGGTTCCACCGGGACCTCCACCGGCACCACCGCCCAGGGCAGCTTCGCCTCCACCGACGCCGAGGCCATCAGCGACAAGCTCACCGGCGTCTACGACGCGCTCGACCGCGTCCCCGACCTGCTCGGCCCGAGCGGCAACGGCATCGGCTCGAACTCCTGGGTCGTCTCCGGCAAGTACACGACGACGAACAAGCCGCTGCTCGCCAACGACCCGCACCTCGCCCCGCAGCTCCCCTCGGTCTGGTACCAGATGGGGCTGCACTGCCGCACGGTCTCGGCGAAGTGCCAGTACGACGTCTCCGGGTACACCTTCTCCGGGATGCCCGGTGTGATCATCGGCCACAACGGCGATATCTCCTGGGGCATGACGAACCTCGGCGCCGACGTCACCGACCTCTACCTGGAGAAGGTCACGAGCGACGGCTACCAGGTCGACGGCAAGATCAAGAAGTTCACGTCCCGCAAGGAGACGATCAAGGTCGCGGGCGGCACCTCGAAGGTCATCACCGTCCGGGAGACCGACAACGGCCCGCTGATCTCCGACCGCGACGACGAGCTGAGCAAGGTCGGCAAGAAGGCGCCCGTCGCCAACGCGGCACCCGACCGGGGCGACGGCTACGGCGTCTCGCTGCGCTGGACCGCGCTCGACCCCGGCCGTTCCATGGACGCGGTCTTCGCGCTCGACAAGGCGAAGGACTTCAAGGAGTTCCGCTCCGCCGCCGCGCTCTTCGAGGTCCCCTCGCAGAACCTCATCTACGCGGACACCGAGGGCCACATCGGCTACCAGGCTCCGGGGAAGATCCCGGTCCGCGCCAAGGGCGACGACGGTTCGCTGCCCGCGCCCGGCTGGGACTCCGACTACAACTGGCAGGGCTGGATCAAGCAGGACGAACTGCCCTGGGAGTACGACCCCGCGCGCGGCTACATCGTCACCGCCAACCAGGCCGTCGTCGACAAGGACAACTATCCCTACGAACTGACGAAGGACTGGGGATACGGCACCCGCAGCGAGCGCATCACCGACCTGATCAAGTCGAAGATCAAGGACGGCGGCAAGATCTCCACCGACGACATGACCTCCATGCAGATGGACAACAGCAGCGAGATCGCGCGCCTGCTCACGCCCTACCTGCTGAAGATCGACGTCAAGGACCCGTACGTCCGCCAGGCGCAGAAGCTCCTGGAGGGCTGGGACTACACGCAGGAGCCCGACTCGGCGGCAGCCGCGTACTTCAACGGCGTGTGGCGCAACATCCTGACCCTCGCCTTCGGCCAGAAGCTGCCGAAGGAGGTACGGGTCAAGGACGAGTGCCTCAACGTCGAGCCGGCGGGCACGACGGGCCCCGTCGACGAGGACACCCGGGTGCGCGAGTGCGGGCAGCGCGACGCGGACAGCGCGCAGCCGGACGGCGGCGACCGCTGGTACGAGGTCGTCCGCAAGCTCGTCAAGGACCCGAAGAGCGAGTGGTGGTCCTCGCCCAAGACCCGCAAGGACACGGCGACCGCCACCCGCGACGGTCTCTTCGCGCGCGCCATGAAGGATGCCCGCTGGGAGCTGACCGCGAAGCTCGGCAAGGACATCGACACCTGGAGCTGGGGCCGCCTGCACCAGCTC
Source organism: Streptomyces sp. Tu6071 (assembly GCF_000213055.1). Taxonomy (NCBI): domain Bacteria; kingdom Bacillati; phylum Actinomycetota; class Actinomycetes; order Kitasatosporales; family Streptomycetaceae; genus Streptomyces; species Streptomyces sp. Tu6071. Next base: position 4,482,527 of record NZ_CM001165.1, read on the forward strand.
ACGCTGAAGAACCAGACGCTCGGCACCGAGGGTCCCGGCTTCCTCCAGCGGATGCTCAACCGCGGCCCCTACAAGCTGGGCGGCGGTGAGGCGGCGGTCGACGCGACCGGCTGGAACGCGGCGGGCGGCTACGACGTCGTCTGGGTCCCGTCGATGCGGATGATCGTGAACCTCGCCGACCTCGACAAATCCCGCTGGATCAACCTCACGGGCGCCTCCGGCCACGCCTACAGCGCCCACTACACCGACCAGACGAAGAAGTGGACCGAGGGCGAGACGCTGCCCTGGGCCTACAGCGAGTCCGCGGTGAAGAAGGGGACCAAGGACACGCTGGTCCTGGAACCCTGAGCCACCCGCCGCGAGCGAGCGGCGGTACGGGTCCGCACGGCGGTACGGGTGAGGGGCGCCCCCATGACGGGGGGCGCCCCTCACCCGTACCGTCCCTCGCCCTCGCGGCCACAGGGTGCGCACCCGTACCGCCCTACCTCCCGAACCGCCGCACCCCCGCCGGTGTCACCGCCGCGTGCACCGGGCGGTCGTGCGGCTCGGCCGGGACGCTCTCGCGCAGCTCCTCCTCGTACAGCAGGACGAGGAGGAGCGGATCGGCTCCGGAGGCCGCGAGGCGCGTCAGGACCCTGTCGTACGAGCCGCCGCCGCGCCCGAGCCTGAGCCCCGCCCGGTCCACGGCGAGCCCCGGCAGCAGCACCGCTCCCGCCTCGGTGACCGCGCCGGGCCCGAGCCGGGGCCCGGCGGGCTCGCGCAGCGTCATCCGGCCCGCGCGCCGCACCTCGCGCAGCGACGCGGGGCCCTCGTAGACGGCCCAGTCGAGGTCGTCGTCGGACAGCAGCACCGGCAGCAGGACGCGTACGCCGCGCGCGTGCCACCGCGCGACCAGCGGCCCGGTGTCCGGCTCGCCGCCGACCGACACGTACGCCGCCACGGTCCGTACCCCGTCCAGCTCGGGGAGCCCCGCCGCGACCTCGGCCAGCGCGTGCCCCAGGCGCCGCACCTCGGCGGCCGGTCTGGCCCTCCGTTCCGACAGCAGAGAGCGCCGCAGGACCCTCTTCGCCTCCGCCGCCTCACCTGGCACTGGGCTCAATGCGCGCTCCTTATTACGTCATATCAGTCAATATGACTGCTACCTGTGGACAACTGTGAGGCCGAGGGCAAAGCCCTGGCTATGGTGACGTCATGACTTCCGCACACACGAGGATCACCAAGGTCGTGATCCCCGCCGCCGGCATGGGTACCAGGTTCCTCCCGGCGACCAAGGCCACCCCGAAGGAAATGCTGCCGGTCGTGGACAAGCCCGCGATCCAGTACGTCGTGGAGGAGGCCGTCTCCGCAGGTCTGAACGACGTCCTCATGGTGACAGGCCGTAACAAGCGCCCCGTCGAGGACCACTTCGACCGGAACTACGAGCTGGAGGAGGCGCTGCGCCGCAAGGGCGACGGCGGTCGCCTCGCGAGCGTGCAGGAGTCCTCCGACCTCGCGGACATCCACTACGTGCGCCAGGGCGACCCCAAGGGCCTCGGGCACGCCGTGCTCTGCGCGGCCCCGCACGTCGGCCAGGAAGCCTTCGCCGTGCTCCTCGGCGACGACCTCATCGACCCGCGCGACCCGCTCCTCGCCCGGATGATCGAGGTCCAGGCCCGCGAGGGCGGCAGCGTCGTCGCGCTCATGGAGGTCCCGCCCGAGCAGATCCACCTCTACGGCAGCGCGGCCGTCGAGACGACCGCGGACGACGACGTCGTCCGCATCACCGGGCTCGTCGAGAAGCCCAGTCCCGCCGACGCGCCCAGCAACTACGCGATCATCGGCCGCTACGTCCTCGACCCGCGCATCTTCGACATACTGCGCAAGACCGAGCCGGGCCGCGGCGGCGAGATCCAGCTCACCGACGCGCTCCAGCACCTCGCCGAGGACGAGAACGCGGGCGGCCCCGTGCACGGCGTCGTCTTCCGCGGCCGTCGCTACGACACCGGTGACCGCGGCGACTACCTGCGCGCCATCGTCCGGCTCGCGTGCGAACGTGAGGACCTGGGCCCGGACTTCCGTGCCTGGCTCCGCAGTTACGTCGACGAGGAGATGCAGCCGTAGTGAGCACGACGACGCAGCCCCAGGGCCCCGAGGCCACCTGGCCGGTGACCGCGCACCTGGACGACATCCTGGCCACGGTGCGCCCCCTGGAGCCGATCGAGCTCCAGTTGCTCGACGCCCAGGGCTGCGTCCTCGTGGAGGACGTGACCGTGCCGCTCTCGCTGCCCCCCTTCGCCAACAGCTCCATGGACGGGTACGCGCTCAGGGCGGCCGATCTCACGGGCGCCGGCGAGGACGCGCCCGTCGCGCTCCGCGTCGTCGGGGACGTGGCGGCCGGCCTGCTCACCCCGCCCCCGGCGGGCGAGGGCGAGGCGGTCCGCATCATGACCGGGGCGCCGCTGCCCGAGGGCGCGGACACCGTCGTGCCCGTCGAGTGGACCGACGGCGGCCTCGGGGGCGGCCCCGTCGACCGCATGACCCCGCACAGCACCGCCCCCGAGGGCGCCTCGGGCACGGTCCGCGTCTTCCGCCCCGCCGAGCCGGGCGCGCATGTGCGCGAGGCGGGCAGCGACGTGCGCGAGGGCGACCTCGCGCTCGCCGCGGGCACCGTCCTCGGCCCGCCCCAGCTCGGCCTGCTCGCCGCCGTGGGCCGTGACACCGTCCGCGTACGCCCCCGCCCCCGTGTCGTCGTCCTCGCCACCGGCAGCGAACTCGTCCAGCCCGGCGAGTCCCTGGCCCCCGGCCAGATCCACGACTCCAACAGCTTCACGCTCACCGCGGCGGCCCGGGACGCGGGCGCGCTCGCCTTCCGCGTCGGCGCCATCGGGGACGACGCGGAGACCCTGCGCGCCACGATCGAGGACCAGCTCATCCGCGCCGACCTCGTCGTGACCTCGGGCGGCGTGAGCGTGGGCGCGTACGACGTGGTGAAGGAGGCCCTGACCGACTGGACGGGCCTGCCGGAACCGGCCGCCGAAGGGGAGGACGCGGACACGGGCGAGAACACCCCCGCCCAGGAGACCGAGGGTGCCGGGCCGCGCGGTGTCGTCTTCCGCAAGCTCGCGATGCAGCCGGGCAAGCCCCAGGGCTTCGGCACGATCGGCCGCGACGCGACGCCTGTCCTCGCCCTCCCGGGCAACCCGGTCTCCGCGTACGTGTCCTTCGAGCTGTTCGTCCGCCCGGCCATCCGCGCCCTCGCGGGCCTCGCGGACCTGCACCGCCCCACCGTCCGCGCCCTCGTCGAGGCCCCCAAGGCCCTCACCTCCCCCGCGGGCCGCCGCCAGTACCTGCGCGCCCGCCACGCGGACGGCCGCGTCACGCCCGTCGGCGGCGCCTCCTCGCACCTCGTCGGCGCCCTGGCGCGGGCGAACGCGCTCCTCGTCGTGCCCGAGGAGCGCACCTCGGTGGAGCCGGGCGAGGAAGCCGAGGTCGTCCTGCTCGGCTGAACGGCTCCGGTACGGGGCGGGTCCGCGCGGCGCGTGGGGCGCCCCGGGACCGGTGCTGCCCTGATTCCACCGGGCTCGGGCGAGTACCGTGTCTGCCCGACACCGGCCCGCGCGGGACGCCCGCGAGCCCATAACGGGAGCACTTCGCCTCATGACCGCCACGCCCGCGGGGGCCGCCGCCCCCGAGCCCGCGGACCCGCCGTCCGGCGGGCTCACGCACCTCGACTCCTCGGGCGCGGCCCGCATGGTCGACGTGACCCGCAAGGACGTCACCGCCCGCACCGCACGCGCCACCGGACGCGTCCTCGTCACCCCCGAGGTCGTCGCCCTGCTGCGCGGCGAGGGCCTGCCCAAGGGCGACGCCCTCGCGACCGCCCGCATCGCGGGGATCATGGGCGCCAAGCGCACCCCGGACCTCGTACCGCTGTGCCACCCCCTGGCCCTCTCCGGCGTGACCGTGGACCTGGAGGTCACGGACGAGGCCGTCGCGATCACCGCCACGGTCCGCACCGCCGACCGCACGGGCGTCGAGATGGAGGCCCTCACCGCCGTCTCCGTCGCCGCCCTCACGGTCGTCGACATGGTCAAGGCCGTCGACAAGGCCGCGACCATCACCGACATCCGCGTCGAGACCAAGACGGGCGGCAAGTCGGGCGACTGGCACCGCGACGGGCAGTCCGCCGGTACGGGCGAGGCCGAGCGGGGCCGTCCGCGCGAGGCGGCGCCCCGTACCCCGCTCGGAGCCCGTACCGCCCTCGTCGTGACCGCGTCGAACCGCGCCGCGGCCGGGGTCTACCCGGATCGCGGCGGGCCGCTGATCGCCGAGGCGCTGCGGGCCTGGGGCTTCGCGACCGAGGGCCCGCAGGTCGTGCCGGACGGGGCACCCGTGGAGGCCGCCCTGCGGGCCGCGATCGAGACCGGCTACGGCGTCGTCGTGACGACGGGCGGCACCGGGCTCACGCCCACCGACCTCACGCCCGAGGCGACACGCGCCCTCCTGGACCGCGAGATCCCGGGCGTCGCCGAGGCGATCCGCGCCGAGGGGCTCGGCAAGGTCCCGAGCGCCGCGCTCTCGCGCGGGCTCGCCGGGGTCGCGGGGACGACCCTCGTCGTGAACCTGCCGGGCTCCACGGGCGGGGTCCGCGACGGACTCGCCGTCCTGGAGCGCTGGCTGCCGCACGCCGTCGACCAGATCCACGGCGGCGACCACCGCCCGGCACCGGGGCAGACCGGTGCCGGCACCCACCCGGGGCCGGGCACCTCCGGCCCCGCCGAGAACGCCGGGAGCCCGAGCTGAACGGGTATCTGTCCACGTGGCCCGTCGTGCTGACGGAGGGCGACGTGACCCTGCGCCCGATAAGACAGCGCGACCAGAGCGCCTGGCGCGAGGTCAACCGGCGCAACCGCGACTGGCTGCGCCCCTGGGAGGCGACGATCCCGCCCCCGACCCCCTCGGGTCCCATCACGCACCGCCCGACCTACCGCCAGATGGTGCGGCACCTGCGCACGGAGGCGAAGGCGGGCCGCATGCTGCCCTTCGTCATCGAGTACCAGGGGCGCCTGGTGGGCCAGTTGACGGTCGCCGGGGTCACCTGGGGCTCGATGTGCTCGGCGCACGTCGGGTACTGGGTCGATCAGGACATCGCCGGACGGGGCGTCATGCCGACCGCCGTGGCGCTCGCGGTCGACCACTGTTTCTTCCGCATGGGCCTGCACCGCATCGAGGTCTGCATCCGCCCCGAGAACGGACCGAGCCGCCGCGTCGTGGAGAAACTCGGCTTTCGCGAGGAGGGCCTGCGCCCCCGTTATCTGCACATCGACGGCGGCTGGCGCGACCATCTCGTCTTCGCGCTGACGGCGGAGGAAGTACCGCACGGCTTGCTGACCCGGTGGCGGTCCCGGCGCAGCTCACAGGGGGAGCGGCGGGGCGACGGACGGGGTGACGCGCGAGGTGAGGCGCGGGGCGAGCGGGGGGAATGGAAAAGCCCCTCCTCGTAATTCGAAAAGTTATTCGAATGGAAGGGTGATCTGATCCTTACATACCATTCATGCCTTTCCGCTGATCGGATCGTTCCTAAAAATGCCCGTGTTATCAGTCGGTTCGTGCGACACACCGACTCAATTGGCGGATCGCCCGGCGAAAACCCCTCTACCGTGTGAGAGGTGAGCAGCAGTGGCCTCATTTACGCAGTCATCGTCGGGGCCTGGGCGGCCTATCTGGTGCCCATGTGGCTCCGCAGGCAGGACGAGCTGAACGAGGCCCGTCCGACGGAACGTTTCAGTACCGCCATCCGGTTGCTGTCCGGACGCGCGGGAATGGAACGCCGTTACGCCAAGGAGCTGCGGGAGCGCGCCCCGGGCGAACCGGCGCAGGCCCTCGCGGGCGAAGCGGAGCCGACCGAATCGGTCGACGTCCGCGCCTTCGCCGCGCCCAGGACCGTGCTGCGCGAGACCCCGCAGCAGCCGCCCGCCGCCCCGCACCCCGCCTCGCCCGGCCCTTCGCCCGCCGCGTCGTCGCCCCCGGAGGCCGTGCGCGAGCCGGTCGCCGAGGAGCCGCGCGGACGCGAGCAGACCCGGCACGCTGAGGCGGCACGGGTCCCGGCGGAGCCCGAGGCGGTGCGGGATGAGCGGCCTCGTACCGTGTGGAGCCCGGGTGCCGCCGAAGTGCAGGCGCGTGCCCGCCGCACCCGCGTGCTCGCCCGCCGCCGGCGCACCACCGTGCTGCTCTTCCTCGTCTTCACGCTCGGCTCGGTCGCCGCGGCCGTGTGGGGGCTCGGCTTCCTGTGGGTGCCCGCAGTCCCGGCCGTGCTGCTCAGCTCGTACATCGCCTACCTGCGCGGCCAGGAACGCCGCCGCTTCGCCTACACGATGGACCGCCGCCGCGCCGAGGACGCCGCCGCCCGCCTGCGCGACCACGGCCGCGGCGAACGGACCGAGGATCACGCCCCGGCGGCTGAACGGCATCACGCGGCCGAACGGCATCCGGCGGCCGAGCGGCGCCCTGGCCCTGACCGCCGTCCCGCGCCTGACCGCCGTCCCGCGCCCGACCGCCGCCAGGCTCCCGAGCGGCGGCCCGCCCACGAAGGGCGTTCGGCGCCCGAGCGTCGTCCGGCGCCCGAGCGTCGCCCCGCGGCCGACGACCGTCCGACCGAGCCGGTGGCTCCGCAGCCCGACGCGTCCGCGCGCCGCGCCGCCGCCGAGGAGGCGCGGCGGCCCGAGCCCGCCGGGCACCCCGACGCCTCCGCGCTCGCCGCGGGCCGCCGCGCCCTGGTGGAGCAGACGGACCACGCGGAGTGGGTCGACCAGCAGCGCGCCCCGGGCAGGGAGCCGCGCGGCGCGGGCTGGGATCCGGTACCCGTCCCCCTGCCGACGTACGTGACCGCGCCCGTCGCCCCGCGCGCGACCCAGGACGTCGACCTGGGCGCCCCCGACGTCTGGTCCTCCGCCCGCTCCACCTCCGCGGAACCCACTCCGCGGCCGGAGCCCGAGCAGCCCGTCGAGTCCCGTCCTTCGCGCCGCACGCGCGGGCGCCGCCGCAACACCCCGCTCTTCGACCAGTACGAGGAGAAGCCCCCGCGCCGCGCGGCGGGCGAGTGAGCCGGTGACCGCGCCGGGGCTCCTGACCTGTGCGGAACGGATTACCGAGCACCCCTTCGGGGGTGCTAGAGTTTCACTCGTCGCAAGGGCCTGTGGCGCAGTCCGGTAGCGCACCTCGTTCGCATCGAGGGGGTCAGGGGTTCGAATCCCCTCAGGTCCACAGACAACTGTTCCCGAGTTCGCTCGGGAAGGGTTCACGAGATCCCGTCCGATCTGATGATCGGGCGGGATCTTTTGCGTGTGCGGGGCCTCGCGTGTGCGGGGCCCTTGCCCGTGTGGGGTCTTTTCCTGTGCGGGGTTGTTCGGCGTGCTGGTCGGGTCCGGGTGGCCGGGGCCTTCCCGCGAGGGTGTCAGTGCGCGCTCTCGTCGTAGCCCGGCTTGTCGTCCTTGTCGGGGCGGCGGGGGAGAGGCCGGAGAGGCGGGAGCGGGCCTTGCTCGTGAGGCTGTTGGCCTCGCCGGCCAAGTCGGTGGCGAGGCGCATGAGGGGGTCCTTGCTGGTGCGTACGTCGTGGGCGTAGGCGCTCGCGGACTGGCGGAAGGACTCGCCGATCTTGGCGCTCGCGTCCTCCTCGCGGTGGGGGTAGTGGCCGTCCATGAGGCGCTGGTAGTCGCGGGTCGCGGCCCAGCGGTGCAGTTCGGCGGCGCGGACCGTGGTGAAGGGGTGCGAGCGGGGCAGCACGTTGAGGATCTTGAGCACCGAGTCGCGCAGGTCGCCGCCCGCCTCGTACTCCTCGGCCTGGCGCAGGAAAGCGGCGGTGTTCATCTCGGACAGGTGCTTGCCGCCCGCGAGCTTCATGAGGCCGCGCAGCGAAGCGTCCAGATCCTGGCCGACGAGGAGCCCGGCGCGGTCGGCGGACAGCTCCGACTTGCGGAACCACTCGCGCAGCGCGGCGACGAGCGCGTTGATCGCCACGCCGCCCAGCGGTATCCACGCCACTTTCAGTGCCATGGTCGTCAGGAACAGCAGGATCGTGCGGTACACGGAGTGGCCGGAGAGCGCGTGCCCCACCTCGTGGCCGATGACGGCCCGCATCTCCTCCTCGTCGAGCAGCTCGACGAGGCCCGTCGTCAGCACGATGACGGGCTCGTCCATCCCCACGCACATCGCCTGTGGTCGTGGGTCCTGCGTCACGAAGAGCGGCGGGAGACGCTCCACGTCGAGGATGCGGCAGGCGTCGACGGCCATCACGTGCAGGGAGGGGAACTGCTCCTCGTCCACCCGTACCGAGTCGGAGAGGTGGAGCAGGCGCAGGCTGCGCTCGGGGAGCATGCCGCTGAGCGCCTTGAAGACCGTGTCGAATCCGGTCAGGCGGCGCAGGGCGACGAGCGCCGAGCGGTCCGAGGGGTGCTCGTACGCCCGTGGTGAGATCCCCGGAAAGGGGCGGCGCACGCGCGCGGGCGCGCCTTCTTCTGCGTACCGGCCGTCGTTCATCGTGCTCCCCCGTGTCACGCCCCGGCCGCCAGGAACCCCACGTCCCCGGCGTGCCCACACCCTAGGCGACGGGTCCGACAAAGGGGTACGGGCCGGACGCGGCGGCCGCCGCCGAGGGCGCCCGGCTGACATTGGTCTGCCCTGTGACGTGCGGGTTTCTCCTAATCAGGAGCCTTTGTCGGTGGGGGACTTTAGGGTGGGGGCACTTCGGGCGGTCCGCGGGTGCGGGGCGCCGGGCGGTGGGGCTCGGCCGCTGGTGGTCTGTCCGGCGCCCGCCGTTCTCCCTACGGTGGGACGACGTAGGAGAGCCGGTCCAGGCAACGGGCTCCGGCACGGTTTCCGGCATGGGGGAAGAGGTAGCGATGGACGTGAGTCTGCTGGCCGGTGAGGGGGCGAGCGCGCTCGTCGGTCTGATGGTCGCCGACGGGTGGACGGCCGTCAGGGAGCGGGTGGCGCGGTTCTTCTCGCGCGGGGACGACGGCGCGGGGGAGGTGGAGCGGGTCGAGGCCGAGCTGGAGGAGGCGCGGGCGGATCTCGTGGACGCGGGCGAGGACCGTGAGATCGCCGAGGACGTCGAGGCGGCGTGGCGGCTGCGGTTCCGCCGGGCGTTGCGCGAGCACCCGGAGGCTGCGGGCGAGTTGCGCGCCCTGCTCGACGAACTGGCGCCGGAGCGGAGCCGTACGGGGAGCGGCGACACGTACAACTCGGTGAGCGGCACCGTGCACGGCGGCCTAGTCGTGCAGGGGCGGGACTTCGGCACCACGACCATCGGGTTTCCGCGGTCGGCGCCGCGGGGGGATGGCGGCGGGGGTGAGGGAGACGGAAGGGGGTGGTCCGGCAGCTGACGGTGGGCGGTGCGGGGCGCCGGAGGGTGATGCGGGTTTCCGCCGGAGGGTGATGCGGGTTCCCGCCGTGGAGCGAGGAGGCCCGGCGGAGCGGGACGTGGGCTGGAGGTGACGCGGGCCCGGAGGGTAGCGCGGGGCTCGGGTGTGGTGCGGTCTCCGGGGCGGCGCGCGGACCGTCGCCGTCAGTGGTGGAGGGGCTTCACGTAGCAGAGGCTCGTGTCGTACTCGCGGTAGAGGCCGAACTTGGCGGGGGCCGGGGTGTAGCCGCTGGAGAGGTAGAGGGCGACGGCCTCGGGCTGCATCGTGCCGGTCTCCAGGACCATGCGCGTGCGACCGGCCTCGCGGGCGTCCTCCTCCAGGAGCGCGAGGATGCGGCGCGCGAGGCCGAGGCCACGGGCCTCGCGGACCACGTACATGCGCTTCAGCTCGGCGTCGCCGTCCGTGTACCCCTCCTCGCTGGTGTCCTGCCGCCGCCAGCCGCCGGTGGCGACGGGGCGTTCGCGCTCGTCGTAGGCGAGGAGGTAGAGGCCGCGCGGCGGGGTGAACATCGCCGCGTCCAGCGGGGTCATGTCGCCGTCGTCACCGTAGCGCTCGGCGTATTCGAGCTGGACCTGGTCGTTGAGCTTGACGGCGTCCGGGTGGTCGTACGGGACGGGGCGGATCTGCATGAGGATGATCGTACCGCTGGTCGCATCTGTGGATAACTCCGGACGAATGTCCGAGCGCGTGCTCTAGGGTTTTGAGTGTGCTGATCGTGACGAGTGTGAACGTGAACGGGCTGCGTGCCGCGGCCAAGAAGGGCTTCACCGAGTGGCTGGCGGGTACCTCGGCGGACGTGCTGTGCCTCCAGGAGGTACGGGCCGAGGCCCACCAGCTGCCGGAGGAGGTGGCCCGCCCCGAGGGCTGGTTCAGCCTGCACGCGCCGGCCGCCGACAAGGGAAGGGCCGGGGTCTCGCTCTACACGCGACGGGAGCCCGACCGGGTGCGGACGGGCTTCGGCAGCGCGGAGTTCGACGGCTCCGGGCGGTACGTGGAGGCGGACCTGCCGGGTGTGACGGTGGCGAGCCTGTACCTGCCGAGCGGTGAGGTGGGGACCGAGCGGCAGGAGCAGAAGTACCGCTTCATGGACGAGTTCCTCACCTACCTCAAGGAGCTGCGCGAGCGGGCGGCGGCGGAGGGGCGCGAGGTGCTGGTCTGCGGGGACTGGAACATCGCGCACACCGAGGCCGACCTGAAGAACTGGCGGGGCAACCGCAAGAACGCGGGCTTCCTGCCGGAGGAGCGGGAGTGGCTGTCGCGGGTGCTCGACCCGGCGGACGGCGGCTACGTGGACGTGGTGCGCGCCCAGCACGCGGGGGTGGAGGGGCCCTACTCGTGGTGGTCGTACCGGGGGCGGGCCTTCGACAACGACACGGGGTGGCGGATCGACTACCACATGGCGAGCGCGGGGCTCGCCGGGCGGGCGCTGAAGGCGGAGGTGGAGAGGGCGGCGACGCACGAGGAGCGGTGGAGCGACCACGCGCCGGTGACGGTGACGTACGAGATGTGAGGAGGGGGTGGGAGAGGGGGAGGGAGGAGAGGGGAAGAGCGGCTGGGGTGGCGGGTCGGGGTCCGGGGTCAGGGTCGGGTGGGGTTCGGTGCCTTGCCCGGGTACGGGGTTCGTCCGAGGTCGGGGGCGTCTTTCGGTTCGGGTGCGGAGGCGGGTTCGGTCGGTGTGGTCAGGCAGGAGGGGGTGAGGTGGGTGGGGTCTCGGGGGTGGGTCCGGCGGGGGCGTCGGGTTCGTGGTCCGGGGCCGGGTCGGTGAGGCGGCGGTCGAGGGCGAGGGAGAGTTCGGCGTCCACGACGGCTTTGGCGAGCGGGCGGAGTTTGGCGGAGTCGGTGGCGAGCGCGTGGGGGCGGAGGGTCTCCAGGAAGAGGGTGGCGAGGGCTTCGGCGTGGACGCGGACCTGGCGGCCGGCCTCCAGCACGGTGGCGAGCGGGACGCCCTCGCGGACCAGGGTCGTGGAGACGTCGAGGAGGCGGCGGCTGATGTGGACGATCGCGTCCCCGTCGACGGCGAGGTAGCCGAGGTCGAGCGCGGCGGCGAGGTTCTCCGGGGTGACCTCGCCCGCGAAGTGGTCAGCCAGTTCCTCGGGTGAGAGGCGGACCGGGGTCTCCTCCGTCGGGGTCTCGCCGACGCCGAGGACATCGGCGACGTCCCTGCCGTGCTCGAATGCTTCGGCGAGTTCGGCGATGCCGTTGAGGGTGTGGCCGCGGTCCAGGAGCGCCGCGATGGTGCGCAGGCGGGCGAGGTGGTGCTCGTTGTACCAGGCGATCCTGCCTTCGCGGCGGGGCGCGGCGAGCAGCTTGCGTTCGCGGTAGAAGCGCAGGGTGCGGGTCGTGATGCCGGCGGCCTCGGCCAGCTCGGCGGTGCGGTACTCCCTGGCTGGGGCTGGGGCTGGGGCTGGGGCTGGGGCTGGGGCCTGGACCTTGGCCTGGGTGGGGGCCGGGGGCGTCGCCGGGGTCGGGGCGGAGGTCGGGGTCGGTGTGTCTGCCGAGGGCGTCGCCTGGGTGGGGTCCGGGGCTGGGGTCGGCGTGCTTGCCCGGGGCGCCGCAGGGGTGGGGCCCGGTGCGGGGGTGGGCGCCGGGGTGGGCTTGGGTGCCGGGGTGGGCTCGGTCGTCGGGTGCTCGTCCACGTGGCGCACCTTATGCGGGGTGGAGGGGTGGTGGAGGTGGGGCGGGGTGGGGGAGGGGGGAGGGGGCCCCACCCCCACGCTGGCACAATGCGGGGATTGTTCCGGATGCACCGAAGGAGAGCCGTATGACGCAGGTGAAGCTGATCACGAATCGCGGGGACATCGTGCTGGAGCTGGATGAGGAGAAGGCGCCGCAGACGGTGGCGAACTTCGTCCAGTACGTCAAGGACGGCCACTATGACGGGACGATCTTCCACCGGATCATCGACAACTTCATGGTCCAGGGCGGTGGTTTTGACGCGAAGATGGTGCAGCGGCCGACGCGGGGTGCCGTGCAGAACGAGGCGGACAACAAGCTGACGAACGACAAGTACACCGTGGCGATGGCCCGTACGAGCGATCCGCACTCGGCGACGGCGCAGTTCTTCATCAACGTCGCGAACAACGACTTCCTCAACCACAGCGGCAAGAACGTGCAGGGCTGGGGATACGCGGTCTTCGGCAGGGTCGTCGAGGGGCAGGACGTGGTTGACGGGATCAAGGTCGTGCCGACCGGCGTCCGGAACGGGATGCGGGACGTCCCGAAGGACGATGTGGTCATCGAGCGGGCTGAGATCGTCGGCTGACGGCGGTTCACCTCGCGTCGGAAGGCGCGGTGGCGGGCGGGTGGGCGTGGGCGCCCGCCCGCCCTTCGTCGTTTCCGCCGTTCCCCGGCCCCGGGGATGGTTCCGCGCGGCCCTCTGTAAAGAGGTGCCCCCGCTCCGTTCCGCCCCGCCCCGTCCCGGGGAGACGTCTCCGCGCAGCCCCTCTTACGGAGAGGCGCCTGCGCGCCGCCTCGCCCGCCGAACGTCGGCCCGCTCCGCCCGCCCGCCGAACGTCGGCCCGCTCCGCCCGCCCGCCGAACGTCGGCCCGCTCCGCCCGCCCGCCGAACGTCGGCCCGCTCCGCCCGCCCGTCGAACGCCGTCCCCGCGCCGCCGACCGGGGAGCGTCCCCGCCCCACCCCGCCCGCTCAGGTGCGTCCCTCGCCGCCCCTCCTGCGGACAGGCGTATCCGCGCTGCCCGCTCGCCGAATGTCGCCCCGCCCGCCCGACCCACCGAGGCGCATCCCCGCTCCGCCCGCCGAGGGGGCATCCCCCCGCCCGCCGAACACCGCCCCGCCCGGCCCGCCGAGCCGCATCCCCGCCGCTCCTGCGGATAGATGTCGCCGCGCCGCCCCGCCCGCCGAACGGCGTCCCTGTCCCGCCCGCCGAACGGCGTCCCTGTCCCGCCCGCCGAACGGCGTCCCTGTCCCGCCCGCCGAATGCTGTCCATGCCCCCGCCGTCGAGGGGCATCCCCGCGCAGCCTCTCCTGCGGATAGACGTCTCCGCGCAGCCCGCTCGCCGAAAGCCGCCCCGTCCGCCCGATCCGCCGGGGGGCTTCCCCCGCCGCCGAACGCCGTCCCCGCGCGGCCCCTCCTGCGGATAGATGCCTCCGCGCCGCCACGCCCACCGAACGCCGTCTCCGCGCCGCTCCGCCCGCCGGGGAGCCCCCCCCGCCCGCCGGGGAGCCCCCCCGCCCGCCGAGGAGCCCCCCGCTCGCCGAGGAGCGCCCCCGCCCGCCGAGGGGTCCGCCCGCCCGCGGGCATCCCCGCGCCGCTCCCCCCCCCGGAGGGAATTCGTACCGGCGGTAACAAGTCGCGTTCGACCCCTACCCATGAGTACGGGTCTGTTCTACGCTCCAACCGTGCCAGTGATTGCTGGCAGCATCGTCGGGAGAGTGCGGGAGGCGGCTCGATGGCGAAGACAAGCAGCGGCACCCATGTGCGGGTGGCCGTGGTCGGTTCGGGGTTCGGGGGGCTCGGCGCTGCCGTGCGGCTGCGGCGCGAGGGGGTGACCGACTTCGTCGTCCTGGAGCGTTCGGGCTCCGTGGGCGGGACCTGGCGCGACAACACGTATCCGGGCTGCGCCTGTGACGTGCCCTCGCACCTGTACTCCTTCTCCTTCGCGCCCAACCCCGAGTGGCCGCGCACCTTTTCGGGCCAGCCGCACATCCGCGCCTACCTGGAGCGCGTCGCCGACACCTTCGGCCTGCGCCCGCACCTGCGCTTCGACAGCGAGGTGCGGCACATGCGCTGGGACGGCGAGCGGATGCGCTGGGAACTGGACACGGCCTCGGGGCCGTACACCGCCGATGTCGTCGTCTCGGCGACCGGGCCGCTCTCGGACCCGAAGATCCCGGACATCCCCGGGCTCGACACCTTCCCCGGCAAGGTCTTCCACTCGGCCCGCTGGGACCACGACTACGAGCTGCGCGGCAAGCGCGTCGCGGTGATCGGTACGGGCGCCTCGGCGATCCAGATCGTCCCGGCGATCCAGCCCGAGGTCGAGCGGCTCACGCTCTTCC